>NZ_JBFIIG010000185.1:0-8310 GCF_041601375.1 Pseudomonas sp.
CAGCTATTACCGGCAGGTCACGGATGGCCCACGCGGGGCAGTCGAGTGGTCGACCCTGCTGGATCGCCTGACCGTGCAGGAGACCCGTTTCTTTCGCCACCGGCCATCGTTCGACGTGCTCGAGCACTACCTGCGCGAGCGCCTGCAGCAAGGATTGACCAATCCCTGGGAGTTCTGGAGCGTGGGTTGCTCGAGTGGCGAGGAGCCTTATTCGTTGGCAATCACGGCGACTGAAGTGCTGCGCGACAGCGAGCAGCCCGAGCACTTCGGCGTGACTGGAACCGATATCAGCCTGAACGCGCTGAGCAAGGCGCGCGATGGTCAGTATGCTGCGCGCAAGTTGGAACAAATCGATGCACAGCTGGGTCAACGCTATTTTGTGGCCCAGGCCGATGGACGTTTCAAGGTGATACCGAGCCTGGCGTCGCGAGTGTGTTGCGCCAGGCTCAATGTGCTGGAGCTGGCCAAGGCGCCAATGTCCGGTATGGACGTCATTTTTTGTCAGAACTTGCTGATCTATTTTCGTCGCTGGCGTCGCCGCGAGATCCTCAACTGCCTGGCCGAGCGCCTGGCACCGGGTGGTCTGCTGGTGGTGGGAGTGGGTGAAGTGGTCGGTTGGCAGCATCCGGACTTGCTTCCGGTGGCCGACGAGCGAGTGCTGGCGTTTACCCGCAAGGGATAGCAGGCCGTTGAAAAGCGTAGGCGAGGCAGCCAGTGCAAGGCAAAAGCAGGCGAGGACGCGACTGGGGTCGCATTCGACTTTACGAGCTGTAAATGAGCAGTCCGACTGGGCTCGCATCCGAGCATGCTTTTAACGCAGCGATGGCAACGCAGGTAGTTTTTCAACAGCCTGATAAGGCAGAGCCAAGTATATGAGTGGAGTGGCTATGGGGGATCGACACGACTATGTCGCCCTGGAATGGGTCAAAGGCGAAATCGCGGAAACCCTGAAGCAGGCGCGCCAAGCCCTGGAGGCGTACGTCGAGAATCCGCAGGACTCGACGCGCATGCGCTTCTGCCTGACCTATGTGCACCAGGTACACGGCACTCTGCAGATGGTGGAGTTCTATGGCGCTGCGCTGCTCGCCGAAGAAATGGAGCACCTGGCCCAGGCGTTGATGGAAGGGCGTGTGGCCAACCAGGGGGAAGCCCTGGAAGTGCTGATGCAGGCGATCCTGCAGTTGCCGGTCTACCTCGACCGCATCCAGACTGCCCGCCGCGACTTGCCGATGGTGGTGTTGCCACTGCTCAACGACCTGCGCGCCGCCCGCGGCGAAAAGCTGCTCTCGGAAACCAGCCTGTTTTCCCCGGATATGTCCGTGCGCGCGCCGGCCCTGTCGGCCGAGTCCCTGGGCGAACTGCGCACCGCGGAGCTGCCGGCGCTGCTGCGCAAGCTGCGGCAGATGCTGCAAGTGGCCCTGGTCGGGGTCATTCGCAATCAGGATCTGCCGACCAACCTGGGCTACATGGCGCGGGTTTTCGGCCGTCTCGAGACGCTGTGCAAGGACGCGCCGCTCGGCCCCTTGTGGCAGATCGCCTCGGGCCTGGTCGAGGGCCTGGCCAGCGGTGGCGTGGTCAATAGCCCGTCTATGCGTACCCTGCTGCGCGAGGTCGATAAAGAGCTCAAGCGCCTGCTCGAGCAGGGGGCCGATGGCATCAACCAGCCCGCCTCCGACGAGCTGACCAAGAACCTGTTGTTCTACGTGGCCAAGGCGCCGGCGCAGTCGCCGCGCATCAGGGCCTTGAAGGAACAGTTCCGTCTCGACGACGCCTTACCCGACACCGATGTCGTCGACGAGGAGCGTGCCCGCCTGGCCGGTCCGGACCGCGATGCGATGCGCTCGGTGGTCGGCGCGCTCTGTGAGGAGCTGGTGCGGGTCAAGGACAGCCTCGACCTGTTCGTACGCAGCGACCGCGATCAGGTGGCCGAGCTGGATGGCCTGCTGGCACCGCTCAAGCAGATTGCCGACACCCTGGCCGTGCTCGGTTTCGGTCAGCCACGCAAAGTCATCCTCGATCAGATCGACGTGGTTCACGGCCTGGCCCTCGGGCGCCAGGCGCCGAGCGATGCCGTGCTGATGGATGTGGCCGGCGCGCTGCTGTATGTCGAAGCGACCCTGGCCGGCATGGTCGGCCCGGTCGCCAGCGGTGGCCGCGAAGAGAGCCATCTGCCCACCACCGACGTGGCGCAGATTCACCAGTTGGTGATCAAGGAAGCGCGCAGTGGTCTGGAGCAGGCCAAGGACGCGATCATCGAATTCATTGCCTCGCAGTGGAATCACGAGCACCTGGCACGTGTGCCGGCGCTGCTGACCCAGGTACGTGGTGGCCTGGCCATGATCCCGCTGGCGCGCGCCGCGGCGCTGCTCAATGCCTGCAATCGCTACATCGAGGAACAACTGCTGGCGCGCAAGGCCGTGCCGAACTGGCAGAGCCTGGACACCTTGGCCGATGCCATCACCAGCGTCGAGTACTACCTCGAGCGCCTGGCCGAAGACCATGGCAGCCAGGGCGAGCTGATTCTCGATGTGGCCGAGGAAAGCCTGGAAAGTCTTGGCTATCCGCTGAAAGAAAAACCCTCGATTCTCGATGCCCTCGAGTCACGGCAAGAAGAGTTCGCACCACTTGCCGACCCGCTGGATGACCTCGACGTACTGGTCGATGAGCCGGCCGAGGCGCTTGAGCCGACTGCGCAGCCGCAGGACGCGCAGGTCGAACCCGCGCAGCCAGAGGCGCCGAGCGCCGAATTCGGCGAGATCGATACGGCTGCGGTCGAGGCCACAGAGCTGCTTGACGATGACGGCGGCAGCCCTGCCGCGCTGGAAACCGACCCGCTGACGCTCGACCTGGATGTCGAACCACCGGCAAGCGAACCCTTGGCGACCCGCGACCTCGGTGAAGCGCCGCAGGCGGACTTCGGCGACGCTGCCGAGCCGCTGGAAGAGCTGAACCTGGACGAGTTGAGCGGCCCTGGCCATTGGGATGAGGCCGAACTGGCGTCGCTGGGCGTGCCCGCGGTTGAACTGCCGAGTGCGCCGCTGGCGGTCACCGAGCCTGCGCCCGCGGCCGACAAGCCGCTGTCGCTGGCCGATGTCATGGCCGCGCCGTTGCAGGCGATCAATCCGCCGGCTCACGATGTGCCGCCGAGCCTGCTGCCACCGCCTGCCGATGAAGAACCGGTCGACGACGAGTTGCTGGAAGTCTTCGTCGAAGAGGCCGGCGAAGTCCTGGAGACCATCGGCGAGTTTCTCCCGCAATGGAGCGCCGATACGGCCGACAAACAGGCCTTGAGCGAAATCCGCCGGGCCTTCCACACCCTCAAGGGCAGTGGCCGCATGGTCCGGGCGCTGGTCATCGGCGAACTGGGCTGGTCGATCGAGAACCTGCTCAATCGGGTGCTCGACCGCAGCATTCAACCCGCTGCCGAGGTGCTGCAGGTGGTGGCCGAGGTGGTCGCACTGATGCCGGCCCTGGTCGATGAATTCGCCGCCAAGGCCCAGCGCCAGCGTGCCGATGTCGATCTGCTGGCCGCCACCGCGCATGCGCTGGCCAAAGGCCAGCGCCTGGCAGCGGCCGAAGCCCCGCCAGCCCCGCTTGCGGACGAAGTCGCGACGGTCGCGGCAGGCGCCGAACAGGTCGACGTGCTCGATGGCGAGCCCCTCTATGGCGAGCCCCTCGATCCGCAACTGTTGGAGATTTTCCGCAACGAGGCGGAAACCCACCTCGATACCCTGGTCGGCTTCCTTGCCGATTGCGCCCAGGAACTGCCACGGCCGGTCACCGACGACTTGCAGCGTGCCTTGCACACCCTCAAGGGCAGCGCCTACATGGCCGGGATTCTGCCGGTGGCAGAGATAGCCGCGCCACTGGAGAAGCTGGTCAAGGAGTTCAAGGGCAACTTGATCCCCATGGACCTGGCCGAAGCCGAATTGTTGAGCGCTGCCGAGAAGCTGTTCCGCCTGGGCCTGGCGCAGCTGGAAACGCAGCCGCTGGCGCCTCTGCCCGGGGCCCCGGAGTTTCTCGAGCGCACGCACAAGCTGCATCAGGAGCGTCTCGAGGCCGCGCAAAGCAGTCGCCAGAGCGAGCAGGGTGAGACCCGCGACCCGCAGCTGATCAGCATTTTCCTCGCCGAGGGCATGGACATCCTGCTGGATGCCGAGGCGTTGCTGCAGCGCTGGCGCGAGCACCCGTCCGAGCGTCAGGAACTGAGTGCCTTGCTGGACGAGTTGACGACCCTGGGGCGTGGCGCGGAAATGGCCGAATTGCCGCAGATCGATGAACTCTGTGAAGCCCTGCTCGACCTCTATGGTGCCGTGGAAGAAGGCAGCCTGGCGGTCAGCGAGCGTTTCTTCAGCGAGGCCGAACAGGCACATGAAGCACTGATCAGCATGATGGACCAGGTCGCCGCCGGCTTGCAGGTCAGTGCCGAGCCCGCGCGGGTCGAGGCGTTGCGTCGCCTGCTCGGCGAAGCGCTGGATCCGCGCGCGCTGGCGCTGTTGTCCGGCGAAGGGCAGGCGGGCCCGCAGCCCGTTGAACTGGAGGCCGCCACTGCGGCGCTCGAGCAGACGCCCTGGGCCCCGGAGAACGATGGCGAGACCCTTACGGCCATCGAGCGGCAGGTCGCTGCGGATGCCGGTTTCAAGCCCGAGCCCGAGCCTGCTGCTGGACCCGCCGGCTATGAGACGCTCGACGCCGAGATGGTCGAGATCTTTCTCGAGGAAGCCGTGGACATCCTCGAGAGCGCCGGTCAGGCGCTGGAACGCTGGACTGCCGAACCGGGCAACAAGGCTGCCTTGTCGTCCCTGCAACGCGATTTGCACACCCTCAAGGGCGGTGCCCGGATGGCCGAAATCCGGCCGATCGGCGACCTCGCCCATGAGCTGGAGTCCTTGTACGAAGGCCTGGTGGACCGGCGCTTCAGCCATTCCCCGGCGCTGGTCGACCTGCTGCAGCAAAGCCATGACTGCCTGGCCCTGTTGCTGGAACAGTTGCAAAAGCAGGCCGCAATGCAGCAGCCGCACGCGCTGATCGAGGCGATTCGGCGCTTCCGCCAGGGCGGTGGCGCGCAGGGCTTGCCAGCGGCGACGACGGCCCCCGAGACTGATCCCGAAGCCGAAGCCGAAGCCGAAGCCGAAGCCGAAGCCGAAGCCGAAGCCGAAGCCGAAGCCGAAGCCGAAGCCGAAGCCGAAGCCGAAGCCGAAGCCGAAGCCGAAGCCGAAGCCGAAGCCGAACATGATGTTGAACAAGAGCTGTTGGCATTGCTGCAAGGCGAGGACGAGGACGAGCCGAGTCTGTCGGCGGCCGACGATGCCGGGCCTGAACCTGAGCCTGAGCCGGATCCACTGCCAGTCGACCCGCCGTCGCCGGCCGTCATCGAAGCCGCGCCAAGCGACGCTGGCATGCCCCCGCCGGCAGCGCTCGAGGATCAGCCCGACCAGGAACTGGTGGAGATCTTCCTCGAGGAGGGTTTCGACATTATCGACAGCTCCGGCGCGGCCCTGCAGCGCTGGATGGACGACGTCGACAACAGCCTCGAACTGGAATCTCTGCAACGCGATCTGCACACCCTCAAGGGCGGTGCGCGCATGGCGGATATCCGCGAGATCGGCGACCTCGCCCATGAACTCGAATTCCTCTACGAAGGGCTCGCCGATGGTCGGCTGCGCCCTGGCCATGAACTGTTCGGCCTGCTTCAGGCTTGCCACGATCGCCTGGCCGAGATGCTCGATGCCGTGCGTGACAAACGCGCGCCAGCCGATGGCGATGCGCTGATCGAGACGATCAAGCAGTTTCGCGCCAACCCGGATCAGCAGCTGAGCATGCCGACTGCCGTGCAACTCCAGGCGGTGGCGCAGAGCGAGGAACCGGACGATGACGAATCGGACATCCTCGACATCTTCCTGGAAGAGGCCGACGACCTGCTGGAGGCGATGGAAGCCGCCATGGGCCGTTGGGATCAGAGCCGCGACGATGGCGCGGCGATCGATGACATGTTGCGCGTCCTGCATACCCTCAAGGGCGGCGCGCGGCTGGCCGGGCAGAACCGCCTGGGCGACTTGACCCATGACCTCGAAACGCACCTGAGCGAGGCCCTGCTGCAGGGCCCGCCTTGGCCGGAAAGCCTGTTCCTCGATGTGCAGTCGGGTTTCGAAGGGCTGCAGAAAGAACTCGATCAATTGCGTCAGCGCCTGCAGGCCAGTCTGGCGTCGGAAGAGGGTGCGGCCGCTGGCGTTGAGCCGGTGGCGGCGAAATCTCCCGGCCTGGTCGCCCCGATAGTCGCGGCCAGCGATCTGCCGGCCCGCGAACAGGCGACCAAAGTCTTGCCGTTCGTGCGGCGCGCCCAGGAGGCGGCGCAGGACGCCGCCGCCCGCCGTGCCCCGCAGGAGCTGGTCAAGGTGCCGGCCGAACTGCTCGAAGGCCTGGTCAACCTGGCCGGTGAGACCTCGATCTTTCGCGGTCGGGTCGAGCAGCAGGTCAGCGATTTCGGTTTCACCCTGAGCGAGATGGAAGCGACCATCGACCGGGTGCGCGATCAGCTGCGCCGCCTGGATATCGAAACCCAGGCGCAGATCCTCAGCCGCTACCAGGCCGAGGCCGAGCGCGCCGGTTACGAGGATTTCGATCCGCTGGAAATGGACCGTCACTCGCAGTTGCAGCAGCTGTCGCGTGCGCTGTTCGAGTCGGCCTCCGACTTGCTCGACCTGAAAGAAACCCTGGCCATGCGCAGCCGCGACGCGGAAACCCTGTTGTTGCAACAGGCGCGGGTCAATACCGAGTTGCAGGAAGGCTTGATGCGCACCCGCATGGTGCCCTTCGACCGCCTGGTCCCGCGGTTGCGGCGAATCGTCCGGCAGGTCGCTGGCGAGTTGGGCAAACAGGTCGAATTCGTCCTCGGCAACGCCGACGGCGAGATGGACCGCAGCGTGCTCGAACGCATTGTCGCGCCGCTGGAGCACATGCTGCGCAACGCCGTCGACCACGGCATCGAGTCGACCGAGGTGCGCCGCGCTGCCGGCAAGCCGGAGCAGGGTACTATCCGCCTGAACCTCGGCCGCGAGGGTGGCGATATCGTCCTGACCCTCAGCGACGATGGCGGCGGGATCAGGCTCGATGCCGTGCGGCGCAAGGCCATCGAGCGTGGCCTGATGGACGAGGCGTCGGATCTGAGCGATCACGAAATCCTCCAGTTCATCCTCGAGGCCGGTTTCTCCACCGCCGCGGCGGTCACCCAGATTTCCGGGCGTGGCGTCGGCATGGACGTGGTGCATTCCGAGGTCAAGCAGCTCGGCGGCGCCATGAGCATCGATTCGACGCCGGGCGAGGGGACTCGCTTCTCCATCCGCCTGCCGTTCACCGTGTCGGTCAACCGTGCGCTGATGGTGCTGTCGGGCGAAGACCTGTATGCCATCCCGCTGAACACCATCGAAGGCATCGTGCGGATTTCGCCCTACGAGCTGGAAGCGCTCTACGAACAGAGCGCCGCGGGCACGGCGGATACGCCACGCTTCGAGTACGCCGGCCAGGCCTACGAGTTGCGGTACCTCGGCGACCTGCTGAATAACGGCCAGCAACCCAAACTGGTCGGCCAGAGCCTGCCGTTGCCGGTGATCCTGGTGCGCTCGAGCGAACACGCAGTGGCGGTGCAGGTCGATTCCCTGGCCGGTTCGCGCGAGATCGTGGTGAAGAGCCTCGGGCCGCAGTTCGCCGGCGTGCACGGTATTTCCGGGGCGACCATCCTCGGTGACGGCCGGGTGGTGGTGATTCTCGACCTGCTGGCCACCATCCGCGTGCTGCATGCGCACCTGCTCAACCAACTGCAGCCGCGCCTGCCCGGCCACACGGCGAGCGCCGCGGAAATCGAAGCGGATCGGCCGACCCTGGTCATGGTGGTGGACGATTCGGTCACCGTACGCAAGGTCACCAGCCGTCTGCTCGAGCGTAACGGCATGAACGTATTGACCGCCAAGGACGGCGTGGACGCCATCTCCCAGTTGCAGGAGCACAAGCCCGACATCATGTTGCTGGACATCGAAATGCCGCGCATGGACGGCTTCGAAGTGGCGACCCTGGTGCGTCACGACGAGCACCTGAAAGACCTGCCGATCATCATGATCACCTCGCGTACCGGTGAGAAGCACCGCGAGCGCGCCTTGGCCATCGGCGTCAACGAATACCTCGGCAAGCCCTATCAGGAGTCGCTGTTGCTCGAGAGCATTGCGAAATTGGTGGATCGCCAGCCGGCGAATCGCACCGCGACGGATAGCCAGCCGGACATGCCGGCATGACGGAGAAGAATGTGGCACGCATTGC
>NZ_JBFIIG010000186.1:0-8148 GCF_041601375.1 Pseudomonas sp.
CCGGTTCGGCCAGTTTGGCGCCGATCGCCGCCGGCAGGCCGTAACCCAGGGTGCCGTAGCCGGTGGAGGAGTTGAACCAGCGCCGCGTGCCGTCCAGCTCGACCAGGTGGTTGCCGCTGTACACGGTCTGGGTCGAGTCGCCGACGAAGCGCGCCTCGGGAAGCGTTTCCAGCAGCGTGCCGAACAGCTGGCGGTAATGCGCCCAACCGGAAAAATCCTCGGCCAGCTGCGCCTGCACGGCGGCGGTGCGCATGGCGCCCGGGCTATTGGCGCGCAGCTCGCCAGGATTCAGCTCGGCCATCAGCATGCGCATGGCCAGGCGCGCATCGCCCTGGATCGCCAGCGCCGGGCTGAAGTTGCGCTGTAGCTGCTGGGCGTCGATGTCGATGCGGATCAGTTGGCCGCCCAGCTGGAAGTTGCCGTCGAACACCACGTCGTAGTCGGTCTCGCCCAACTCGGTGCCGATCGCCAGCACCACGTCCGCTTCCAGCGCCAGCTGGCGTACCGGCAGCAGCGACTGGTTGCTGCCCAGCAGCAACGGGTGGCCCGGCGGCAGCAGACCCTTGGCATTGATGGTCTGCGCGGTGGGTGCATCCAGGGCCACGGCCAGGGCACGGGCCTCGGCTTGTGCGCTGACACAACCGCCACCGAGCAGCAGCAGCGGGCGTTTGGCGTTTTTCAGCATGGCCGCCGCCTCGCGAATCAGCGCGCGGTTGGGCGACGGGCGCTGGATGCTCGGTCGTGGCGCCAAGCGCATGTGCTCGGCCGGCGCGGTGATGATGTCCAGCGGCAGCTCGATGTGCACCGGCCGCGGCCGTTCGCCTTCGAACACGGCGAAGGCGCGAGCCAGCACGCCGGGCAGTTCCTCGACGCTCATCAGGGTGTGGCTGAAGGCCGTGACGCCAGCGGTGAGTGCACGCTGGTTGGGCAGTTCATGCAAATAGCCTTTGCCCAGGCCCAGGCGGTTACGCTGGTTGACGCTGGAAATCACCAGCATCGGGATGGAATCGGCATAGGCCTGGGCCATGGCCGTGAGGATATTGGTCATGCCCGGCCCGGTGATGATGAAGCACACCCCCGGCTTGCCCGAGACGCGGGCATAGCCGTCGGCCATGAAGCCGGCACCTTGCTCATGACGCGGGGTGATGTGGCGGATGCCGCTGTGCGGCAGGCCGCGATAGAGCTCGACGGTGTGTACGCCGGGAATGCCGAAGACGGTGTCGACGCCCCAGGCTTCGAGCTGTTTGACGAGAAATTCGCCGCAGGTGGTCATGTCATCGAGTCCTGTTCTGTCGTTGTAGGAGCGGGGAGACTCGGCGTCACCCGCGCTCCTACGCTCAAGGTTTTGTAGCGGCCGTATCAACCGACTATCCAGTGGGCCATCAGCGCGATGATCGGCAGGGTGATCAGGGTGCGGATGATGAAGATGGCGAACAGTTCGAGCAGGTTCAGCGGCAGCTTGGCCTTGATGATCAGTACGCCGACTTCCGACATGTAGATCAGCTGGGTCAGCGACACGCAGGCCACCACGAAGCGGGTCAGTTCGCTCTCGATGCCCTTGCCCAGCACCGCCGGCAGGAACATGTCGGCGAAGCCCACCAGCATGGCCGGCGCGGCCTTGGCGGCTTCCGGCAACTGCAGCAGTTCGAGCAGCGGCACCAGGGGGTAGGACAGCCAGTTGAACACCTGGGTGTACTCGGCGATCGCCAGGGAAACGGTGCCGATCGCCATCACCAGCGGCAGCAGGCCGAGCCAGATGTCCACCACGTTGTGCACGCCGACCTTGACCATCTGCGCCGGCGACGGGTTGGCGTTGGCGCGCTTGACCGCCTGGGTGACTCCCCAGCTCAGCAGCGAGCTGCCAGTGGGGACGTCTTCCTTGATCTGCTTGCCGACGCCGGCGACGTACTCGTCCTTCTTCCACGACAGCGGCGGAATGCGTGGGGTGATGATGGCTGCCGCCAGGCCGGCGACCACCACCGTCAGGTAGAAGGGCACGAACAGGTGGTCGAGCTTCATGAAGCTGGTGATCAGCAGGCTGAAGGCGATCGAGGCGACGGAGAAGTTGGTGGCGATCACCGCCGCTTCCCGGGCGCTGTAGAAACCCTTCTGGTACTGCTGGGCGGTGATCAGCACACCGACGGTGCCGGAGCCGAGCCAGGAGGCGATGGCGTCGATGGCCGAACGCCCGGGCAGGCCGAAGACCTTGCGGAACACGTTGCGCACCAGGGTGCCGCAGAATTCCATCAGGCCGAAGTCGGTGAGCAACGGCAGGATCAGCCCGGCCACCAGGAAGAAGGTGATCAGCACCGGGGCCAGGTCCTTCAGCACCACGCCGCCGGTGTTGGCGCTCCAGATCCATTCCGGGCCGAACTGCCAGAAGGTCATGGTCGCAAAGACTGCGCCGAGCACGCGCAGGCCAAGCCAGAGCGGGTGCAGGTTGAACAGCTCGTTGAGCGCGTGGCGCTGGGTGAGCCAGCGCGGCTTGAGGGCAGAGCCGAGCAGGCCGAGGGCGGCGGAGAACAGCAGCAGGCCGGTGGCGATGGCCGGCAGCCAGGCACTCAGCGAGGTCTTCAGGGCATCGGCCATCACGCCGAGGCCAATGGTGACCTTGCCGTCGTAGACGATCGGCGTGAGAAACAACAGCACGCCGAGCAGCGAGGGGATCAGAAAGATCAGCAGTTGGCGCAGGTTGTAAGAGGTCTCCGCCGGTGGCTGGTCGTCCAGCAGGGGCATGGCTTCTTCATGGTTCATGGTGGCACCCTATTTTATTGTTGTAGTGCGTGGGCACCGCACGCGGTACCCGTTCAGTATAAAAGCCGGGCCCGCTTCAGCGGTGCTGGACACCGGGCAAAACACAGAGCATCTCGTAGAGCAGGTTGGCGCCGAGCAACGAGGTGTTGCCGGTGGTGTCGTAGGGTGGCGAGACCTCGACCAGGTCGCCGCCGACCAGCTCCAGGCCCTGGCAACCGCGAATGATCTCGATCGCCTGGATGGTGGTCAGGCCGCCGATTTCCGGGGTGCCGGTGCCCGGTGCCCAGGCCGGGTCGATGCCGTCGATATCGAAGGACAGGTACACCGGGCCGCCGTCGACCTTGGCGCGTACCTCGGCCATCAACGAGGCCAGGGATTTGTGCCAGCACTCCTCGGCCTGGACCACACGAAAGCCCTGCTTGCGGCTCCAGTTGAAATCCTCGGCGGTGTAGCCCTGGGCGCGCAGGCCGATCTGCACCACGCGGTCGCAGTCGAGCAGGTCTTCCTCCACGGCGCGGCGGAAGGTGGTGCCGTGGGCGATCTTCTCGCCGAACATGTGGTCGTTGACGTCGGCATGGGCATCGATATGCACCAGGCCGACCTTGCCATGCTTCTTCTTCAGCGCACGCAGAATTGGCAGGGTGATGGTGTGATCGCCGCCGAGGGTCAGGGGGATGATGCCGTAGTCGAGGATCTCGTCGTAGGCCGCCTCGATGATGCGTACCGCGTCGAGCAGGTTGAAGGTATTGATCGGCACGTCGCCGATGTCGGCCACGTTCAACGAATCGAAGGGCGCGGCGCCGGTGGCCATGTTGTAGGGGCGGATCATCACCGACTGGGCGCGGATCTCGCGCGGGCCGAAGCGGGTGCCGGCACGCAGCGAGGTGCCGATATCCAGCGGTACGCCGACGAAGCCGACGTCCAGGGCGCGTTTTTCATCCGGGGTCTGGATATGCGGCAAACGCATCATGGTGGCGATACCGCCGAAGCGCGGCATCTCGTTGCCGCCCAGGGGCTGGTGCAGAATCTTCTCCACGGGGAAGGCCTCACGGTTGTTGTTTTGGTTGGCCCGGATTGTTGGGCAAGGCGCCGCGAGGAAAAATCGGTGTGGGCAAAAACTTAGTTCAGAGATTTCTAAACTAAATGGGCCTGGCCTACACTGGGCGACCCTTGTGGTGCGCGCGGCGCACCCTGCGCAGCCGACGCCCCAGGGTGTGCTGCGCGCACCATTCATTTCTGCGATAACCGTCGAGAACGCCATGACCAGCGCTTTGCCCGACCTGAAACTGCTGCGCATCTTCGTCAGTGTGGTGCGCCACCAGGGCTTTGCCGCGGCGCAGCAGGAGCTGAACCTGTCGACCTCGGCGATCAGCACCTATATGAGCCAGTTGGAAGGCCAGCTCGGCCTGAGCCTGTGCCATCGCGGACGCGGCGGTTTCAGCCTGACCAGCAAGGGCGAGTTGTTCCATCGGGAATGCCTGCGCCTGCTCGGCGAACTGGAAGGTTTCGAGCGCTATTCCGCCTCGCTCAAGGGCGAGTTGCGCGGCACCCTGAACCTCGGCGTGCTGGATTCGACCGTCAGCGATCCGGCCCTGCCGCTGGCCGAGGTGATAGGCGCCTACAGTCAGGAACACCCGGCGGTGCACCTGCACCTGTCGGTGATGAGCCCCTATGAGCTGCAACTGGCGGTGCTGGATAACCGCCTGGATCTGGCCATAGGCGCCTTCTCCACGCGGATGAGCGGCCTGGTCTATCAGCCACTGTACCGTGAGCAGCACTGGCTGTATTGCAGCGAGCGCCATGCGCTGTTCGGCGAGCGGCGCGTTCCCGGCGACGTGATCGCCCAGCAGCGCATGGTCGGTCGCGGTTACTGGAGCCAGGCCGAATTGGCCCGGCACGGCTTCAAGCACAGTGCGGCGACCGTGGAATCGATGGAGGCGCAGCTGATTCTGATCCTCTCCGGTGCCTATATCGGTTATCTGCCGGAGCACTACGCGCAGTTCTGGGTCGAGCAGGGGCGTTTGCGCGTATTGCTGCCGGCGACCTTCGGTTATCAGGCGCCGTTTTCCCTGATCCTCCGTCGTGGCCGCTCGCGCGAGGCCTTGCTGCAGACCTTTCGCGATCTGTTGAAGGCGCAGCTCAACGCGCGCTGACGCGCAGGCTAGCTTTCCAGGCTCTCGATAGCCTGGTTGGCCGTGCGCCAACCGGCAAAGCCATCGACCAGATAGCGTGCATCCAGGCCCATGGCGGCCAGGGTCGCGGCGCAGCCCTGGCTAATCTCGTGGCCATGGGCGCAGTAGAGAATCGCCGGTCTGTCCCTGGGGATAGCGTCTTTCCAGGTGAATAGCGCGTCGGGATCACGCCACAGTGCCCCTGGAATCTGCGCCGCGTCGGCCAGACGTACGCTGGCGCGGCGCACATCGATCAGGCTGAAAATCTGGCCTGCCGCATGCCACTGCGCCAGTTCGCTTATGGAGATTCGGTTCATCGCTCGGCTCTCATTCAGTTCAGTCCCAGATGCACCAGTAAACCGATCGAGGCACAGGCCGCGATCGTCTCGATCACCCCGCGCTTGAACTTCAGCAGCGCCACGGCCGCGGCCAGGGCGATCAGCGCCGAGGGCCAGTCGAAACTGCCGCTAAAGCCTTGCGGCCAGAGCACGTGGTAGCCGAAGAACAACGCCAGATTGAGGATCACCCCGACCACCGCGGCGGTGATGCCGGTCAGCGGGGCGGTGAATTTCAGCTCGCCGTGGGTCGACTCCACCAGCGGCCCGCCGGCGAGGATGAACAGGAACGACGGCAGGAAGGTGAACCAGGTGACCAGGGTCGCCGCCACGGCGCCGGCGAGAAATACCTGCTCGGGGCCGAACACCTGCTGCACATAGGCGCCGACGAAGGCGACGAAGGCTACCACCATGATCAGCGGCCCCGGTGTGGTTTCGCCCAGGGCCAGGCCGTCGATCATCTGCGTCGGGGTCAGCCAGCCGTAATGGCCGATGGCGCCCTGGTAGACATAGGGCAGCACCGCGTAGGCGCCGCCGAAGGTCAGCAGTGCGGCCTTGGTGAAGAACCAGGCCATCTGCGTCAGGGTGCCGTCCCAGCCGTACAAGCCGATCAGCAGGCCCATGGGCAGTAGCCAGAGTGCGGCGCCGATGGCGGCGATTTTCGCCAGGTGCACGGCGCTAAAGCGGGCATGGGCGGGGGGGGGAGTGTGGTCGTCGATCAGCGCCGGGCCGAAGGTTTTATCGCTGGCCGCATGGCCGCCGCCGACGCTGAACTGCGCCGGCAGCAGGCGCCCGCCGATATAACCGAGCAGCGCCGCGCCGAGCACGATCAGCGGGAAGGGCACGTTGAGGGCGAAAATGGCGACGAAGGAGGCGGCGGCGATCGCCCACAGCCAGTTGTTTTTCAGCGCCCGCGAACCGATGCGATAGGCCGCCTGCAGCACGATGGCGGTCACCGCCGGCTTGATCCCGTAGAAGATCCCCGCCACCAGCGGCACGTCGCCGAAGGCGATGTATAGCCACGACAGGGCGATCAGGATAAACAGCGACGGCAGCACGAACAGCCCGCCGGCGATCACCCCGCCCCAGGTGCGGTGCATCAGCCAGCCGATATAGGTGGCCAGCTGCTGCGCTTCGGGGCCGGGCAGCAACATGCAGTAGTTCAGCGCATGCAGGAAACGTCGCTCGGAGATCCAGCGGCGCCGCTCCACCAACTCCTGATGCATGATCGAAATCTGCCCGGCCGGGCCGCCGAAACTGATCAGCCCGAGCTTGAGCCAGAACCAGAATGCCTGCAGCAGGCTGACGGGTTCGACGCACTGTTCGGCAGGCGCTATGGGCTCATTCATCGCTGGTTGGTTCCTTTCCGAAGGCGGCCAGCAAGCCATCGAACAGGCTGCTGGCGGCATTAAGCAATTGGTCGTCGTCGCTCAGGGTTTCGCGCAGCCCGGCCAGCACCCGCTCGACGCCGACGGCTTCCGCCGGCTGCGCGCCGCCGATATCCAGGTAATGCACCACGGCGGCGACGCGTTGCAGGCCGGGTTCGGCGAGGGCGAAGCTGGCGATCAGGGTTTCGCAGGTCACGCGTTGGCCGACATGGCTGAAGGTCGCGCCGTCGTAGTCGAAACCCAGGGCATCGACGGGGCACTCCTCGGGCGAGCGCAGCCAGGCGAAGCGCGCCTCGGGATCGATAAATCGGCGGATCAACCAGGCGCTGGCGAGCCGGTCGACCCAGGGCCGGCGACGGGTGGCCCAGAGCCGGCCGCGGTAGTCGCGCCGGTTCAGTGTCGCTATCGGCAAATCCTGGCTGCTCGGCTCGTCCGCGCAGAGCGCGCGGCTGGCCGCGCTTTCCAAGGCTTGCAGGGCGTCGTCGAGTTGCTGTTTGGCCGGGCCGGGGAAGAAGTCGATGCTCGCCAACTGGGCGAAGGTTTTGCGCAGTTTGCGGATCTGCTTGGTGCAGGCCAGCGCATTATCTGAGTTGAGCCCGGCATGGCAGGCACCGACTTCGTCCAGCAGCTTGGCGTAATCGGCGCTGCGCTCGAACAACGGGATAAAGCGTTCGCCCTCGGGGTCGTCGATCGGCAGCAGATAGGCGGTGCCGTTGACCGCGAGAATGTCACGTTCGATAGCGACCATGGCCTCGCGGCAGGCCGGATTATCCGGCAGCAGGTAGACGCCATCGCGCAGCACGGCGGCGCCGCTGGCCTTCAAGGCGCGCCAGGCGCGCATGCGCGCGGTGGCATTGGCGGTGGGCAGACCTAGGATCAGGGTGAGCCATTTTTTCATCGCTGATACTACATAATTGGTAGCTGTAGCTACATTACTCTTGATTGTGGCGCAGGCAAAGCCTGTAAAACCATGCGTGGCCTTATGGCACACTGCGCGGCATCAGGAGAGACCGATGTCACGCCCCCAATGCCCGCGTTGTAGCCGCCCGCTCGAGCACTGTTTGTGCCCGCTTATTCCGCAACTGCGCAGCCGCACCCGGCTTTTGATCCTGCAGCACCCCAGCGAGGTCAAACATGCGCTGAATACCGCGCGCTTTGCCGCCTTGGGCTTGTGCAACGCCGAACTGCGGGTGGGTGAGGTGTTCGAAGGTTTGCCCGAGCTGCTGGCGCAGCCGGGTTACCAGGCTTGTCTGCTGTTTCCGGGGGAGGGCGCGCAGCCGCTGGTGCAGTTCGGCGAACAGATGGCCCAGCAGCCGCTATTGCTGGTGGTGCCTGATGGCACCTGGCGCAAGGCGCGCAAATTGCTGCATTGCAATCCGCTGCTGGCGGCATTGCCGCGGGTCACGCTGGCGCCCGGCTTGCAGTCGCGTTATCGGCTGCGCAAGGCGCCGATGGCGGGTGCCTTGTCGACTATCGAGGCGATTGCCTGCGCCTTGGACA
>NZ_JBFIIG010000187.1:0-8110 GCF_041601375.1 Pseudomonas sp.
GCTGCGCCGCGAGGAGGAACACCTTTATGCAAGCTCTCTGGTTCAACTGCCACGCCGCGACCATGGCCGGCGGGCGCTACTCGATCATCGATGACGCCGCGCTGGTCACCGAGGGCGTGCACATCGCCTGGATCGGCCCGAGGGCCGAGCTGCCCGCCGGCGACTATGCCGAGCGGCATGATCTCGGGGGCGCCTGGCTGACCCCCGGGCTGATCGACTGCCACACCCATCTGGTGTTCGGCGGCGACCGCAGCGGCGAGTTCGAACAGCGCCTCGAGGGCGTCAGCTATGCCGATATCGCCGCGGCCGGCGGCGGCATCACCAGCACCGTGCGCGCCACCCGCGAGGCCAGCGAGGGCGAGTTGCTGAGCGGCGCGCTGCAGCGTGCACGACAGATGCTGCGCGAGGGTGTCACCACCCTGGAGGTTAAGTCCGGTTACGGCCTGGACCTGGCCAGCGAGCGCAAGATGCTGCGGGTGATCCGCCTCCTCGGCGACATGCTGCCGCTGAGCGTGCGCGCCACCTGCCTGGCCGCCCATGCCGTGCCGCCGGAATATGTGGGCCGCGCCGACGCCTATATCGAGTGGGTCTGCCGCGAGATCCTGCCGGAGCTGGCGGCCGAGGGGCTGGTGGATGCGGTGGACGCCTTCTGCGAACATCTGGGCTTCTCCCCGGCCCAGGTCGAGCGGGTGTTCGTCGCCGCGCAGGCACTGGGCTTGCCGGTCAAGCTGCACGCCGAGCAACTGTCCTCACTGCACGGTTCCAGCCTGGCGGCGCGCTACCAGGCGCTGTCCGCCGATCATCTGGAGTACATGGACGAGGCCGATGTGCTCGCCATGGCGGCGGCCGGCAGCGTCGCGGTGCTGCTGCCTGGGGCCTTCTACCTGCTGCGCGAAACCCGGCTGCCGCCGATCGAGCTGCTGCGCCGGCATGGCGTGGCCATGGCGGTGGCCAGCGATCTCAACCCCGGCACCTCGCCAGCGCTGTCGCTGCGCCTGATGCTCAGCATGGCCTGCACCTCGTTCCGCCTGACCCCCGAAGAGGCCCTGGCCGGGGTCACCCTGAACGCCGCCAAGGCCTTGGGCCTGGCGGCCAGTCGCGGTAGCCTTGAAGTGGGCAAGCTCGCCGATTTTGTCGCCTGGCAGATCCGCCGACCGGCGGAGCTGGCCTATTGGTTGGGCGGCGATTTGCCCAAGCGGATCATTCGACACGGCGCGGAGGTTGCCCATGGATAACGTACTGAGTTTCAAGCGCGGCAGCGCACCGCTGCTGATCAGCATGCCGCACCCCGGCATCCTGCTGACCCCCGCCGTCGAGGCCGGGCTGGTCGAGGAGGCGCTGGAGCGCCCGGATACCGACTGGCATATCCCGCTGCTCTATGACTTTGCCGGCGAGCTGGGCGCCAGTACCCTGGAGGCGTGCTACTCGCGCTATGTCATCGACCTCAACCGTCCGGAAGATGACGCGCCGCTCTACGCCAGCGCCACCACCGGCCTGTTCCCGGCGACCCTGTTCACCGGCGAGCCGCTGTACCGCCCCGGCTGCGAGCCGTCCCGCGAGGAGCGGGCGCGCTATCTCGCCGAGATCTGGAGGCCCTATCACCAGACCCTGGCCGCCGAGTTGGCGCGGATCAAGGCCGAGTTCGGCTATGCGCTGCTGTTCGATGCGCACTCGATCCGCTCCTGCGTGCCGCACCTGTTCGACGGCCTGCTGCCGGACTTCAACCTGGGCACCAATGCCGGCGCCAGTTGCGACCCGCAGCTGAGCGAGCGTCTGCTGGCGGTCTGCGCCGCGGCCCGGGACTACAGCCATGTGCTCGACGGGCGTTTCAGGGGTGGCCACACCACCCGCCATTACGGTCAGCCGCAGGCCCAGGTGCATGCCGTACAGCTGGAGCTGGCGCAGTGCACCTACATGGAGGAGCAGGTGCCCTTCGACTACCGCGAAGACCTCGCCGAGCCGACCCAGGAGGTGCTTCGCGACCTGCTGCAGGCCATGCTGGCCTGGGGCCGCGAACGCTACGGGCGTTAGCAGGCGCAGCGACCAGCTCGCGGGCCGGAACTGCCGGCTCCGCCTCACCCATATGGGTGGCTGTGCTGTCCGAGTGGTCTGGATACTCTTCGGTGCTTGCCCGCAGGCAACCCCAATAAGAAGGAGCATCCATGACCCCGAGCCTGAAAGTTCTCACCGCCGCCGTGCTGTTCGCCGGCCTGCCCGCAGCAACCCACGCCATGCCTTACTCGCAGCTGATCATCTTCGGCGATTCGCTGAGCGACAGCGGACAGTTTCCCGACCTCGGCAGCCCCCTGCTGGGGGGCAACCCCACCGGCGGCTTGCGCTTCACCAACCGCACCGGCCCCGGCTTCCTGAGCAACAACCGCGAGTACTTCGATGCCGTCGCCACCCAGCGCCTGGCCGCGCTGCTCGGCCTGCAGGCATTGCCCTCGACACCCATTCTGCCGCAGATACTAACTGGCAACGCCGATGGCACTAACTATGCGGTGGGCGGCTACCGCACCGATCAGATCCTCGCCTCGATCACCGCGGCCAACGGCTCGGTGGTAGATGCCGGCGGCGGCACCATGCGCACCCGCAACGGCTATCTGCTGGATGTGCCGCGGGTCGATCCGAATGCGCTGTTCTACATCAACGGCGGCGGCAACGATGTGCTGCAGTTCGTGGTCACCGACCAGGCCAGCGCCGCCGTAGCGGCGGCCGATCTGGTGGCGGGCGTCGCCGCCCTGCAGCAGGCAGGGGCGCGCACCATCATCGTCTCCGATCTGCCCGACGTCGGTCTGACGCCCGCCGGCTTTGCCTTCGGCTTTCGAGATGCCTGGTCGAGCGCCTCGGGCCTGCTCAACGCCGAGCTGGGTAGCCAGCTTTCGGCCCTCGGCGGCAATGTCATCCGTCTCAACTTCCGCGCCCTGCTCGGCGAGGTGCAGGGCGATCTGGCGACCTACGGTTTCGACCCGCTGGTGAGCCAGACCGATGTCTGCTTCAGCGGCGATGGCTGTCTGGCCGACCCGACCTGGGGGCTGGGCGGGCTCACGCCGAACCCCGACCGCTTGATGTTCAACGACGGCGTACACCCCACCGCCGCGGTGCAGCAGATCAGTGCCGATTACATCTACTCGATTCTCGGTGCGCCCTGGGAAGTGTCCCTGCTGCCGGAAATGGCCATGGCCAGCCTCAACGGCCACCAGCAACAGCTGCGCAGCGAATGGCAGGCCGACCGTGGCGCCTGGCAAGCCGTCGGACAGTGGCGCAGCTTCGTCGGCGCCAGCGGTCAGCGCCAGCAGTTCGAGCGCGGCGAGGCGGTGGCCGGCGGCGACAGCGATGGCCTTGGCGTGAACCTGGGCAGCAGCTACCGGCTAAGCGAGCAGTGGCGCCTGGGCCTGGCCCTGGGCCTGCAGGAACAGACCCTCGAAGTGGGTGAGGCCGACTCCGAGTACGACCTGCGCAGCTACCTGCTCAGCGCCTTCGCCCAGTATCAGCAGGGTCGCCTGTGGGCGGACGCCAGCCTCAGCCTCGGTCATCTGGATTACAGCGATCTCAAGCGGAAGTTCGCCCTGGGCATCGCCCAGCGCAGCGAGAAGGGCGACAGCGATGGCCAGCTCTGGGCTCTGTCCGGGCGCCTGGGCTATGACCTGGCCAATGCCGACACGGGTTGGCGGGTCAGTCCGTTCCTCAGCGCCGACTATGCCAAGGTGGATGTGGACGGTTATCGCGAGGACGGTGCCAGTGCCACTGCGCTGAACTTCGCCGATCAACAGCGCGACAGCGCGCGGCTGGGGCTGGGCCTGCAAGCCAATTACCAGCTAGCGCCGGCGACCCAGGTGTTTGCCGAGATCGCCCGCGAGCTGGAGTTCGAGGACGATCGCCGCGATCTGCGCATGGGCCTCAATTCGGTAGCCGGCAACAGCTTCGAGCTGCAGGGGCATACGCCGGCCAGCGGTCAGACCCTCGCCGGGCTGGGCATCAGCCATGCCCTGGCCGAGGAACTGCAGCTGCGCGCGGCCTATCACTTTCGCGGCACCGACGACCGTCAACATGGCGTGAACCTGTCCCTCAACTGGGACTGGTAAGCACCGGCAGATAAGCTCGCGCCCTGCGGCCTTATGCGCGCTGGGCGTCACTCCCAGCGCAACCGCGCCAGCTGCCATTCATCGCCTTCGCGCCACCACTCCAGCTTGACCGCATAATGCCGCGCGCTGTCGGGGATCAGCCCTTCGGCGCCGGTCAGCGCCACCTGAGCTTCCGTGTGGCCTTTCTCGCTGTAAGTCGGGTCGATCCGGCTACTCTTGCTGAGGGCGATCACCCTGACGTTCTTGTGGCGCAGAAACAGCAGGGCCATGGTGCGCCTGGCCCAGTCGCGGTCCAACTCCTGCTGGGCGGAGAACTGCGGGTGCAGTTGCTCGAGGACGGCGCCGCCGTCTTTCGCTTCCAGGTTGTCCTGCAGCCGCAGCAGCGCCGCTTCCAGGCTCGCCTGTGGGTCATCCTTGGCGCCGCAACCGCTCAGCAGGATGAAAGGCAGCACTAATAGCAAGGCAAATCGGCGAGCTGACATGCTGAAATCCTTTTACATGGTTATGATGCGAAACGGAGCGGGAAACGGTAGCGGACCGTTTGCACACGAGTTGGCGCCGTACCCTATGTATAAATCCAGGAGTGCACCATGCAGACTTTGTATCCGGAGATCAAACCCTACGCCCGCCACGAGCTGGCGGTAGAGGCGCCGCACGTACTCTATGTGGACGAGAGCGGTACGCCGGACGGTCTGCCGGTGGTGTTCATCCATGGCGGCCCGGGCGCGGGATGCGATGCCCTGAGCCGGCGCTTCTTCGACCCCAATCTGTACCGTATCGTCACCTTCGACCAGCGCGGCTGCGGGCGCTCGACGCCCCATGCAAGCCTGGAGAACAACACCACCTGGCACCTGGTTGCCGACCTGGAGCGCATTCGCGAGCACCTGGGCATCGACAAGTGGGTGCTGTTCGGCGGCTCCTGGGGCTCGACCCTGGCGCTGGCCTATGCCCAGCGCCACCCCGAGCGGGTGCACGCGCTGATCCTGCGCGGCATCTTCCTGTGCCGGCCCCAGGAATTCCAGTGGTTCTACCAGGAAGGCGCCAGCCGCCTGTTCCCCGACTACTGGCAGGATTACCTGGCGCCGATCCCGCTCTCGGAGCGGGGCGAGTTGATGCAGGCGTACTACAAGCGCCTGACCGGCCCCGACCAGATCGCCCAGATGCATGCGGCCAAGACCTGGTCGGCCTGGGAAGGGCGCACCGCCACGCTGCGCCCGAACCCGCAGGTGGTCGAGCGCTTCAATGATTCGCACCGGGCCTTGTCGATTGCCCGGATCGAATGCCACTACTTCGTCAACAACGCCTTCCTCAAGACCGACCAGTTGCTCCGCGACATGCCGAAAATCGCCCACCTGCCCGGGGTGATCGTGCATGGCCGCTATGACGTGATCTGCCCCCTGGACAATGCCTGGGCACTGCACCACGCCTGGCCCAACAGCGAACTGCAGATCATCCGTGACGCCGGTCACGCCGCGTCCGAAGTCGGCATCACCGACGCCCTGGTGCGTGCGGCCAACCAGATCGCCCGGCGCCTGCTCGACCTGTCGCCCGACGAAGCATGAAGGCGCTGATTCAACGGGTCAGTGGCGCGCGGGTGGAAGTGGCCGGCGAGGTTGTCGGCGCCATCGATCGGGGCCTGCTGGCCCTGGTCGCGGTCGAGCCGCAGGACGATCCGGCCAGCGTCGCCAAACTGCTGCACAAGCTGCTCAACTATCGGGTCTTCGGCGATGCCGACGGCAAGATGAACCTGTCGCTCGGCGATGTCGGCGGCGGCCTGCTGCTGGTCTCGCAGTTCACCCTGGCGGCCGACACCCGCAACGGTCTGCGCCCGAGTTTTTCCAGCGCGGCGCCGCCGGCCCTGGGCGCCGCGTTGTTCGACCTGCTGGTCGAGCTGGCGCAGAGCAAGCATGCGCCGGTCGCCAGCGGCCGCTTCGGTGCCGACATGCAGGTGCATCTGGTCAATGACGGCCCGGTGACCTTTCTGCTCGAAGTCTGAAGCGCCGGGCCCTTGGGCCATGCTGCCGGGATCGACAAAGGCGACGAACCGGCCAGGGTGAGCCAGTCGCGCTTTGCTAGAATCCCGGCTCCTGCTTGCCAGCCGCCATGCCAGGCAACCTGGCTGCGTCGTCATCAATGGTCCCTATGCAGCTCAAACAAAAGATCGTCGCCCTCGCCATTCTGCCGCTGCTGCTGGCCATTGCCGTGATCGGCGCACTGGTGCTGTCGCATGCCAAACGCCTGGGCGAGCAGCAGGAGTTGCTGATCGAAACCAGCATCATCGCCAGCAAGAAGACCGAGCTGCAGAACTACGTCGAGCTGGGCTTGAGCGCTGTCGCCCCGTTGTACGCCAGCGGTCGCGACGACGCCGTCACCCAGCAGCAGGTGCTGAACATACTGCTCGGCCTCGACTATGGCAGCGATGGCTATTTCTTTGTCTACGACGGCAAGGGACGCAACCTGATGCACCCGCGCCAGCCGGAATTGACCGGCCGTGACCTGGTAAGCATGAGCAACCCGCATTGGGTGCAGGCGATCCAGGCGCTGTTGCTCAGCGCGCGCAGCGGCGACGGCTTCCAGCGCTATCAATGGGAGAAACCCTCCTCCGGCCAGATGACCGAAAAGCTCGCCTATGTGGTGATGCTCGAGCGCTGGGACTGGATGATCGGCACCGGCCTGTATCTCGATGATGTCGAGCTGGCCACCCAGCAGGCGCGGGCCAAGGTGGCGGAGAACATCCGCAGCACCATGTGGGCGCTGGCCGGCGTGGCGCTGGTGGCGGTGCTGCTGGTATCGGCCGGCGGGCTGACGCTCAATTTCAGCGAGCAGCGCCTGGCCGACCGCAAGCTGAAGCTGCTGGCGCAACGCATCGTCAGTTCCCAGGAGGAGGAGCGTTCGCGGGTTTCGCGCGAGCTGCACGACGGCATCAGCCAGTTGCTGGTGTCGGTCAAGTTCCGCCTCGAACTGGCCTGTCACGAACTGGAAAGCGGGCGCAGCCAGGCGCTGGAGACGCTGCGCGGCGGGCTGGCGCGCCTCGGCGGGGCGATCGCCGAGGTGCGGCGCATCTCCCATGATCTGCGGCCCTCGTTGCTGGACAGCTTCGGCCTGCCAGCGGCCATCGACCAGTTGGCAGTCGAGTTCGAGCAGCGCAGCGGGCTGCTGGTCGAATACCAGCAGAGCCTGGAGATGGTAAGGTTGCCCGATGCCGAGTCGGTCGCCTTGTTTCGTATCGTGCAGGAGGCGCTGGCCAATATCACGCGTCACTCCCAGGCCCGCCGGGTCAGCATCGCGCTGGGGCAGGATGGCTCGGCGGTGCAACTGAGGGTGCGCGATGATGGCATCGGCTTCGACATCGCCCGGATCGAACAGGCGCGCAGTGGCGGCATTGGCCTGCGCAACATGCGCGAGCGGGTCGAGCACCTTGGCGGTCGTTTTACCTTATCTTCCACGCCAGGCCGCACCGAGCTTATGGTGAGTCTGCCGCTACCGGGTTGAGCCATGTCCAACATACCGCAAGATCGTCAACCTATCCGTGTGGCCCTGGTCGATGACCACGAGCTGGTGCGCGACGGCCTGCGTGCGCTGCTGACGGCCATGCCGCAGCTGGAGGTGGTGGGCGAGGCCAGCAGCGGTGCCGAGGCGCTGATCCTGGTCGCTCAGGTTCGCCCCGACCTGCTGCTGGTCGACATCGGCATGAAGGACATGACCGGCCTGCAGCTGACCGAGATCCTCTGTCGTCAGTATCCGGGCATGCAGATCCTGATTCTCAGCATGTACGACCACGCCGAATACGTGACCAGCTCGATCCGTGCCGGCGCCCGCGGCTACGTGCTGAAGGATGCCGCCTCGTGGGAAATAGTCGCCGCCATCGACGCGATTGCCGCTGGCGGTACCTACTACAGCGCCGACCTGCTGGAAAAAACCGTGAGCCCGCCGGCCGCCGCCGAGGAACTGACCCCGCGCGAGCGCGAGGTGCTGCAGATGCTCGTGCAGGGCCTGAGCAACAAGGCCATCGCGCGCATGCTCGA
>NZ_JBFIIG010000188.1:0-8093 GCF_041601375.1 Pseudomonas sp.
GCAACCTGAGCATGGCGCGCATCCAGCCCTGGCTGCGCGCCGAGCACCGGGTGATCACCTTCGTCGTGCGCACCCAGGGGCTGATCCTCGCCCCCGGCAACCCACTGGGCATCGCCGGGCTGGCCGACCTGCAGCGCAGCGGCCTGCGCCTGGTCAACCGCGAACAGGGCTCGGGCACGCGCATGCTGCTGGAAAGCCTGCTGCAGCAGGCGCAGATCGACAGCGCCGGCATCGACGGCTTCCATAACGAGGAATATACCCACGCCGCGGTGGCCGCCTACGTCGCCAGCGGCATGGCCGATGTCGGCTTCGGTGTCGAGGCGGCGGCGCGGATGTTCGGCCTGGCCTTCATCCCCATCGCCCGCGAGCACTACTGCCTGCTCTGCCACCAGGACAGCCTCAACCTCCCCGCCATGGGCGCCCTGCTCGAGGTGCTGCAGAACCCCGAGTTCCAGGCGCGCATCGCCCAGCTGCCCGGCTACGCCCTGAGCCGCCCCGGCGAGGTGCTGCCACTGACCCAGGCGCTGGAACAATGGAGCCGCGAGAGCCTGCTGGAGTAGGCAGGAATTTTTTCATCAGGCCTTCTCAAACAACCAGTATGTCATTGATTTTATGGGTTATTACGCTCTTTGTAGGAGGGGCTTTAGAGCCGCGAAAGCTTGCACGCACAGCTTCGCGGCACAGCAAAGCTTCGCGGCTGAAGCCGCTCCTACAGGTACCCGCAAGCCGACAGACACGATTGCCCCCGTTTGCTGCGCGACAGCGCGGCGTCTGGACGACGGGCGATCTCTCAGGGCGCTGCGGACTGCGGCGCGCCTTGCGCCCAACGCAGGCGTTTGCGTCCGGGCATCTCGACCTTGGCCAGGCTGTCCTGATCGAGCACGGCGCTCGCGTCCAGCAGGCCATTGAGGTGCAGGATATAGGCGGTGACGGCATACACCTGATCGTCGCTCAGGCTCTTCGGCGCATGGTGCGGCATGGCCCGGCGGGTGTAGTCGAAGAGGCTGGTGGCGTACGGCCATTGACCGCCGACCGACAGCAGCAGCAGCGGATGCTCGCTGATCCGCAGGATGCGCAGCGGGTCGTCGAAGCTGAAAAATCCATCGCTACCGACCAGGCGCGCCGCCGGGCCTTCCTTGCCCTTGGCGCCATGGCAGCCGGCGCAGCGGCCAGCATAGAGTTCGCCGCCGGCGCGCACGCTGCCCTGACCGGGGGGCAGGTTGCGCCCATCGGGGTAGACGCTGATGGCATAGCGCTGGATGGTCTGCGCCGACAGCGGCAGGCCGAAGTCGATCAGCGGCTGCGCCGCCGCGCCGGTTGCCAGCGCCAGCAGCAGCCAGAGGCTACGCATAGACATTCTCCACCTCGCCACCGCTGCGCACGCGCCAGGCCTGGATGGCGTTGTAGTGGTTGAACGAGTGGGCCGCATATCGGCTGCGCCATTCGCTGCGGCTCGGCTGGGTGTTGCCCAGCTCGTCGGTGGCGCGGCTGAGCAGGGTGGTGGCCGCGCCCGTCCACTGCCAGGGGATGCTGAAACGGGTCAGGGCCTTGTCCAGCACCGGCGCCTGCAACTGCGCCGGCGCCCAGGTGCGGCCGTTGTCGGCGGAAACCTCGACCTTGGCGATGCGCCCCATGCCGGACCAGGCCAGCCCGGAGACCTCGTAGAAGCCCTTGAGCTCGGGCAACTGCTGCTGCCCGCTGGGGTGGGTGATCACCGATTTGACCTCCATGGGGAAGCCGAACGCGAGAATCTCGCCGTCGCTGAGAATGCGCGTATAGAGGCCCGACTCGTCCTTGCTGAAGACCGGGCTGTCGCTGACCTCCAGGCGGTGCAGCCACTTGACGCTGACATTGCCTTCCCAACCCGGCACGAACAGGCGCAGCGGATAACCCTGGGAGGGTCGCAGGCGCTCGCCGTTCTGGTAGAAGGCGATGATGGCATCATCCAGCAGCTTGGCCAGCGGCAGGCTGCGACTGTGCGAGCCGCCATCGGCGCCCTCGCAGATCACCCAGCGCGCCTCGGCCTTGACCCCCGCCTCGCGCAGCAGGTAGGACAGCGGCACGCCGGTCCATTCCGCGCCCGATACCTGGCCGAACAATTCCTGGCAGTCGGCATCGCGCGCGGTCGGCGAGATGGCGTTGGCCGCGGTGTTGCCCGCGCACTCGAGAAACTGGATGCGCGACACCATGGGGTAGCGCATCAGTCGCTCCAGGTCGAACTTCAGCGGCCGCTCGACCAGACCATGAATCAGCAGCTGATGACGCTCGGGGTCGATGGCCGGGATGCCGTTGTGGTGCACCGCGAAGTGCAATCCGCTGGCAGTGATGCTGCCGCGCTGATGCTGCAACGGCGAATGCCAGATGCTGAAGCCGGCGGTCTGCGCGGTACTCGGCTGCAGCTGGCGCAACACCTGGCGCTCATGGCCCGAGGGGCTGCCGTAGTCGACGTCGGCGCCGCCCAGGCTGGTCATCCAGGCCGGCATGGGCGGCTCGCCTTGCGCCAGCACCCGCCCGGCCGGCGACAGGCCGATGGCGGCGGCCAGGCTGAGGCCGTAACCGCTCTTGAGAAAGGCGCGGCGATCGAGCAGGCCGTTACCGGCGACGAAGCGCAAAGCTGACTTGTTCACGACAGGCTCCCGGACGGCAGGCGCCGTCGCTTTCACTGAATGACCATATAACTAGTAATCTAGTTATATGGTTGCATGCCGCTGGCCGCTTGTCTATTCTCCGCGCCATGGAACTCAATGAAGTCGCATCTTGCCTCGAGGCGCTGGGCAATCCGCTGCGCCTGCAGGTCTTCCGCACGCTGGTGCGCAGCGGCCCGAACGGGCTCAACTTCGGCCAGTTGCAGGAGCGCATCGGCATTCCCCGCTCGACCCTGGCCCATCACCTCAACAGCATGGTGCAGGCCGGCGTGCTCGTGCAGCAGCGCGAAGGCCGCGAAGTATTCAACCGGGTCGACTTCGCCCGGCTGCAGCAGGCCCTGAACTTCATGATGGCCGAGTGCTGCCAGGACGGCGGGCCAGCCTGACCACTCCGCTGGCGGCCCGATCCAGCGGCCGGGCGGCGCCCCACTCTAGCCGCGAACTCTTCGATGCACAGCACAGCTTCGCGGCTAAAGCCGCTCCTACAGGTGCTAGCGGCGACAGCGCTTCGGCGAATACGGCGGGCGAGCGCTTATCAAGCAACCGGTATGGCATTGCTTTTATGGGTGATGAGGCCTTGTTGTAGGAGCCAGCTTGCTGCGCTCCGGCGATCGATGGAACCGCGCCGCCAGGGGCCACGAGCAGGCGCCTGGATAAACCGCTGAAGGCCCCGCACAAGGCCTGAAAAACGCCCAGGCTGCTTGAAACAAGGACTTCAGACCGCCCGACCATGAAAAAGTTCTCCATTCAAAACAGTTACTTACACAACCTTTACCTAAGTGCACCGCTCGTCGGCAGACTCTTGCCAGGCCTGCTCGCCAACCCCAGCATCGCCCCCGACTCAACCACTGAGAGAACTTCTCCATGAAGTACATTTCGATGCTTCTACTGAGCCTCGGCTTCGCCGCAGGACAGGCAATGGCAAGCGATAACATCCAGGCCGGTGTCGGCGGCGCGCTGGGCGGGGTATTGGGTTCGGTGGTCGGTCAGCATATCGGCGGCAGCACCGGCGCGGCCATCGGTGCCGGTGTCGGCGGCGCCGCGGGCGGCTCGGTCGCCGCGCGCAACGGCAACAAGACCGAAGCCGCTATCGGTGGCGGCCTCGGGGCGGCCGGCGGCAACGTCATCGGCCAGCAGATGGGCGGCACCACCGGCGGCCTGATCGGCGCGGCGCTCGGCGGCGGAGCCGGCGGCGCCATCGGCAGCAGCTATGGCGATGCCAACCGTTACGACGATCGCGACTACCGCGGCGAGCGGGCTTATTACCGCGACGATCGCCGCCATGGCCATCACCACGGCAAGCGCCACAAGCACAAGCACAAGCACCACGGTCACGGCTGGCGCCACTAGCAGTCGGAGCGCCACCCGGCCTACAAGAGACCGCTAGAACGCAGGTTGATTTGAGACATCAGCGCGGCGCGCGCCTTACCAAGGATGGGGCGCGACCAGCCCCCGCCAGGGAACCAAAGCCCGCCATGTGCCTCTACATCTGTGCGACGTAGCAAAAAGCCACTAAGCGGGTGTTGAAAAAACACCTGCCAATCGTGACTGCAGTACGCTCGCCCCCCTTATTCAGCAGGACTCAAACCATGCGTAATATTCTCGCAGCCTTCGCGCTCGGCAGCCTTATCGCCGCGCCTTATGCCCTGGCCGGCGACACCGGCAAAGTCGCCATCGGCAGCGGTGTTGGTGGCGCCCTGGGCAACGTCATCGGCCAACAGGTCGGTGGCAGCACGGGCGCGGCGATTGGCGCCGGGGTCGGTGGCGCGGCCGGCGGGGTGATTACCGCCCGCGACGGCAACAAGACCAACGCCGCCCTCGGTGGTGGTTTGGGCGCCGCAGGCGGCTCGGTGCTCGGCGGCCAAGTCGGCGGCAGCACCGGCTCGACCATAGGCGCGGGTCTGGGTGGCGCCGCCGGCGGCGCGCTCGGCAATGAACTGAGCAACGACAACCGTTATGACAGCCACTATGACGGCGGTGGCCACTCCCATGGCCACAAGCACAAGAAACACAAGAAAAATCGCCACCATTGAGTAACCCAAGGTGCGCCAGGCGCACCTGCCGCCCAGCGCCATCGACCACGACAGCAGCCGCTCACCCAGCCAGGTGAGCGGCTTTTTTGTAGCCTGGACAAGGTCGCTGAGTAACCCCCAGTGCGTCGTGCGCACCAAGGCCTCACCGCCTTCGGCAATCTGGTGCGCACAGCGCACCCTACGGTTCGAACGCTTCGCGCCTATTGCTCCACAGCCGCGCAAGTCAGCGGCGCATGCCTTCAGCCCGCCAGCAGCAGCCGGTCCGGCTCATCCAGGTGCTGCAGCAACTCGGCCCGCGCGCTGTCGCGCAACTTGATCGCATCCAGCCAGTCGGAGCCCTGCGCCAGCAGTTGGGCGCAGATGTGCAGGTGGATGTCGCCACGGTGGGGGAACCACTGGCCGTCGCGCAGAACCATGCGCGAACCGCCGATGGCCACCGGCACCAGCGGCACGTCGGCGCGCGCGGCGAGGACGAAGGCGCCCATGCGAAACGGCAACAGCCCCGGCTCGCGGCTCAGCGTGCCTTCGGGGAAGAACACCAGCGACTGCCCGCTCTGCAGCGCCTGCGCCAGGCGTTCGGCGTCGGCGGCGCTGCGCTGCAGGTCGAAACGCTCGACGAAGCAGGTGCCGAGCCTGCGCAGGAAGGGCCCGGCGATGCGCTGCCCGGCCAGCTCGCGCTTGGCGACGAAGCTGAACTCGGCCGGCAACGCCGCGCAGAGCAGCACGCCGTCGAGGTAACTGGCATGGTTGGCGACCAGCACGCGCACCTCCTGGCGGTGCAGCCTGTCCAGGCGCTCGATATGCACGGGGATGCCCACCAGACGCAGGAACAGGCGCGCCGCAACCCCGCACAGGCGCCGCCGCCAGGTCAGCCGCGGCAACAGCAGCACGGCCGTCCAGGTCAGGCTGCCGAGCAGCCCGAGCAAGGCCCAGAAATACCCGGCATAGCACGCGGCCCGAATGCTGCGCCAGCCGCGGCCGAGCTGCGCCCGCGCCGCCGACTGCGACAGGCGCAGCAGTTGCCGCCACACCGGACGCCCCGGCCGGCCCACCTCGCCGCGCTCGTACAGCTCGCGGCTGGCGGCGCGGCGGATCTTGCCGCTGGAGGTTTTCAGCACGCTGTGCGGCGGCGCCAGGACGATATCGTCCGGCGGCACCCCGGTCAGGTCGACGGCGATCCGCCTGATCTGTTGTTGCAGACCTTGCCGCGCGCTGGCGTCCTTCTCGTTGGTCTCGGCCAGCACCACCAGACGCTCGCTGGCGCTGGCCGGGTCGCCACTGCCGAACACCGCGACGCAGCCTTTGCGCAGGCCCGGCAGGTCGCCGACCGCGGTCTCCACGTCGTAGGGATAGATGTTGCGCCCGCCGCGAATGATCAGGTCCTTGGCCCGCCCACTGAGGTAGACCTCGCCTGCGGCCATATAGGCCAGATCGAGCGAGTCGACCCATTCGCCATGGCGCACCCGCCGGCTCTCCTGCGGGTTATGGAAATAGCCGCTGCTGGTCGACGGTCCGGTGAATTGCAGATGGCCCTCGCTGCGTTCGGGCAGTTCGATGTCGTGGTCATCGACGATCCGCACCTGATGCCCCGGCAGCGGCCGCCCGCAACTGACGAAACGCAGCGCATCGGCACTCCCCGGCTCGGCGCGCTCAGCCTTGCCCCGGACCTGGAACGGCTCGCGCCGAACCCAGTCGATCAGCAGCCCGCGGCCCATCGGTGGGAAGGCCACGCCCAGGGTCGCCTCGGCCAGGCCGTAGACCGGAGCCAGCGCACCCGGCTGCAGCCCACAGCGGGCGAAGCGTTCGGCGAAACGTTGCAGGGTGTCGGGGCTGACCGGCTCGGCGCCGTTGCAGGCCAGGCGCCAGCTGCCCAGGTCGAGACCCTCGATCTCGCTGTCGGTGAGTTTGCTCAGGCACAACTCGTAGGCGAAATTCGGGGCCGCCGACAGCGTGCCGCGGTAGCGGTGGATGGTCTCCAGCCAGCGCAGCGGCCGGGCGAGGAACGCCAGCGGCGACATCAGCACCAGGACGAAACCGTAATACAGGCTGCCGAACCAGGCGCCGATCAGGCCCATGTCGTGGTACATCGGCAGCCAGCTGACGAACACATCGTCGGCACCTACGCGAAACGCCGTGCCCATCGCCCGCAGGTTGGCCAGCAGGTTGGCGTGGCTGATCATCACGCCCTTGGGCTGGCCGGTGCTGCCCGAGGTGTACTGCAGGAACGCCAGATCCTGGGTCTGGCGCCTGGTCACCAGGAAGGTGCCGGGCTCGGCGGACAACTCGGCCACGCTGGCGATCTCGCGCAGGCTCGGCACCTGCGATTTGAGCAGGCGGGCGAGCAGTTTGGCTTCGCTCACGGTGATCAGCATGGTCGCCTCGGCATTGCCCAGAATGCCGGCCTGGCGGCGCAGGTGCTCCTCGACCTGCGACAGACGCATGGGCGGATAGATCGGCACCGGCACGCCACCAGCGAGGAGGATGCCGAAGAAGCCGAAGAGGAAATCGCGGCCGGTCGGCAGCATCAGCGCCACCCGCTGCCCGGCTCGCAGGCCGCGTTGCTGCAAGCCGGTAGCAACCGACCTGGCGCCCTGCTGCAAGGCCTGATAGCTGATGTCTTCGGGCACATCGCTGTCGCCCAGCAGGCGCACATGAATGCGCTGCGGGTGCTGCTGCACATGCCAGTCGAGCACCTCGGTCAGGGTCTGCGCGGCATCCGGCGCGAGCTGCCCCCGCGGGCCGGTAGGCAAGCGCTCGACGCTGCCGCGCGACTCCGACGCCGCTGGCGGGGCGCATGCCAACAGCGCCTCGAGCAAATCGCCCGGGGTCTCCGCCGAGGCGAACAGCGTCTCCGGCAGGCGCACGCCGAACTCGCGCTCGACACGCGACCACAGCTCGACCCGGGCCAGGCTGTCCAGCCCCAGATCGCTGTCGAGTACGCTGTGCAGGCTGACGGGCGAATCCTGCGCCGCATCATCGGGGCGCAACTCGATAACCGTCTGTCGAACGGTGCGTAACAGTCGTTGCGCCGCAGCCGCTGAATCGGGATGGGCACGTGTTGCATGAGGCAAACGACTCATCGGCGACCCCTCACCGGGCGGGCAGTCTTGACGACCACCCTCGCCCAAAAACAATAAGCCTTTGCCGGCGCCGGCGATAATAACCTCTGGCCCATAACAGGCCCGCTGTTATAGCGCAGTGGTCTCTCGCCGAGTGGCCGGCCTGCGGCTAGGCTTGGGTGACCAGAATTGCGCGCCCCCGACCGTGCGGCCGCCAACGGAGTGCTTGCCATGCCCCCCAGCCTCGCCCCCGGAGTGTCACGCCGCGAAGCCTGGGCCTGGGCGATGTACGACTTCGCCAACTCCGGCTACACCACGGTGGTGATCACCGCGGTGTTCAACGCCTACTTCGTCGC
>NZ_JBFIIG010000189.1:0-8081 GCF_041601375.1 Pseudomonas sp.
AATGGTTTGTCCAAACGGAGCTGGAATACGTACTCCAACCACCTGCGCACCATCTGGGGGTATGGCCTCGAGCATGGAACCCTGACCCATACCTCGATCAACCCGTTCAAGAAGACCACCGTGATACCGCCCAAGCGACCGAGCAAGACAGTCGCCGGTGACGCTATTCAACGAGCACGGAGCTGGCTCACCTCACTGGTGGACCTAGAGCAATGCACCGGCGACAGGAGCAAGATCACGCCGGCCTGGTTCTGGCTGGCCACCTTCGAAATGTTCTACTACACAGGCATCCGACTGAATGCCTTGCTCTGCCTGCGCTACAAGGACATTGACTGGGACAAGCAGATGATCCTTGTTCGTGGTGAAACAGAGAAAACACACCGTGAATTCTCGGTGCCGATCATGGAGGGCCTGGCACCACACCTACGACGCCTCCTGGACGAGGCAAAGGGCGCTGGCTTTGCACCGGATGACCTGCTGTTCAACGTCAATCGCTTCTCTCGGCATTACCACCGCAAGGAAATGAACATCGACCAGGTGGAAGCGATGTACCGGAAGCTCACCGACAAGATCGGCGTGAGAATGACGCCACACAGGTTTCGCCACACGCTGGCCACGGATCTAATGAAGCAGCCGGAGCGGAATATCCACCTGACCAAGAGCCTGTTGAATCACACGAACATTGCTACAACGATGAACTACATCGAGGCGGACTACGACCACATGCGTGCTGTCCTGCATGAACGTAGCCTTGCCCAAGGCGCTCTAAAGCATGTGCGTCGGGTAGATAGCAGTGGAGCAATACCCCAGCCGACAAATGACCAGGAGCAGAGGCTTAATAGAGAGCCAGCCAACCAGGCCATTCAACAGATTGAGCACCTTACGTCCAATCGACAGCCGTGTGAGTCAGGGCAAATGCCTACCGCCCCGACCGACCGCAGCGCGATGCCGCTGGAGTTCTCGTCGGTTGATTCGGTTCCGCCCTTACCACCCGGGGAACTGTTCGAAACCAACATGCTGTTCACGCTAATAGCGAATATGCAGAGGGCACCAACCTTCAGCCGCCGCAGCAGCGGCACGGCAGGGGGATTTGGACAGACAGCCAATGCAAGGGCTTCTCCCTAGGCGGTATTTCGGCACAGCTACCGACGAACTGCACTTCGCCATCTAAGCCTGATCGCGAGATCTCATTACAGATGCGAGGGATGGTGCCGACTGACGCCTGAAAAGTGGTGTCAATGACAAGTCGAGCGCGTTTCAAAGAAGAGGCAACTGGCCGCAACCCCTGTGATTTTCGGTCACATCGGGGTCGATTTCGCACGCCTACAGAAAGGAATAAAGCACCAGAAACAGAACAGCCCGCCTAAAAAGGCGGGCTGTTCCATATTGACATCACTCCAGAGCGAATCTAATGTTCGCCCCAGACGGCTGCAAGACTAGCAAGACGGCACTGCAATACCCTTCCTAGAACTACATACCACCATGGTGAAAATGGTGGGTCGTGTGGGATTCGAACCTACGACCAATTGGTTAAAAGCCAACTGCTCTACCAACTGAGCTAACGACCCAAAAATGGTCGGGGTAGGGGGATTCGAACTCCCGACATCCTGCTCCCAAAGCAGGCGCGCTACCGGACTGCGCTATACCCCGATTGAAAGATTGGCTCCGCGACCAGGACTCGAACCTGGGACCCAATGATTAACAGTCATTTGCTCTACCGACTGAGCTATCGCGGAACTAAGCGCTTTCAAATCTCTTCTACTAAGCTTCGGTGTGAACCGATTCCCGTGTCTGAGGCGCGCCATTTTACGTTTCCGCAGCCGCCTGTCAAGCCCTTAAATTGCTTTTATGACAATGCTTTGCACGTTAGTGACGGCCTGCTATATCTTCCTCGGGGATGATCAGCGCAGGATGCATTAGTCACAGGCTTCAATCAGGAAAGTCCATGAGCAACCAGGACACGCCACCGAACACGCCAAAGCCCGCGCCGACTCTCGCCAGCCGCGGCATTCAGCCACGCTTTGGCGAACTGGTACAGAGTTGTCGCAAGCTGGCGATGAACCAACTGGCCGAGCAGCTGACCTGCGTTTTCGGCCAGGTCGATGACGCCTTGTTCGAGTGCGCGGAAAAAGCCGAGAACAATCAGCTACAAACCCTGTTCTTCGACAGCATGCGCGATATCCGCAAGCAGCGGCCGCAGATCGAACGAGCCTACCACCAGACGATCTCGCAGAATTTCTCGGACTTTCTCGACGGCAAGCTCAAGCTGGCGCCCAGCGTCATGGACCTGGATGCCGAACAGCTCACCCTGGTACAGAAAGAGGAGCACGAGGAAAACCTGCTGATCATCACGATGGTCAGCCAGGTCAAGTCACGCTGCGCGGAGCAGCTGTTTGCCCTGGAGCAGCGCCTGGCCCTGCTCAACAACGGCAAACAACTGATCGAGGAGAACAATCCCTTCGGCCCGCAGATGATTGCCCTGGCCTTTCGCCAGGCCCTGGCGCCCAGCCCGTTCCCGCTACGGATCAAAACCATCCTCTACCGCTTGTTCGACCAGTACGTGATGCTCAGCCTGGACACGGTGTATGACGCCCTGAACCAGCGCCTGATCGACGCCGGGGTACTGCCCGCGCTCAAGTACCGCGCCCAGCGTGCCGCCAATCCCGAGCGGCCGGGCAAGACGGCCACCACGCCGGGCGCCCCGCAGCAACGGCAGGGCGACAATCCCGCCCAGGCCAACGCCGCCCCCTCGACACGCGCGCCCGAGGACTCAGCCGCGCAAGCGCCGATCGACCTCGACGGCCCGCCACCGAGCAACCCGAGCGCGCTGCTGCAGGGCCTGTCCGCCTTGCTCGGCGAACATCGCCAACGCGATATTGACGCACCATTGCTCGGCGGCACCCGCAGCATCGCCAGTTTTGCCCCGCGCGACGCCACCAGCACCTACAGCGCCAGCGATCTGCTCGACGCCCTGAACCGCATGCAACGCCAGTCTGCCGATGAGCTGGCGCAACGCCTGGACAGCCCGCAACGGGTCGAAGGCTTGAAAGCCGATTTGCAGCGACAGCTGGAAACCTTCAGCCAGCGCCCGGGCAAACAGAAACTGTCGGAGGAGGAGGCCGACGTGATCGACCTGGTCGGCATGCTGTTCGACTTCATCCTCGACGACACCTGCCTGATCGACAGCTACAAGACCACCCTCTCCCACCTGCACACCCCCTATCTGAAAGTGGCGCTGCAAGACAAGGCACTGTTCACCCAGCACCAGCACCCCGCTCGCCGCCTGCTCAACAGCATGGCCCAGGCAGGCGTACTCTATGGCAGCGAGGCCAATGAGCGCGGCCTGCTGACCAAGATGAAATGGGTGGTGGAGCAGGTGGTCGGCGCAAACACCGACGATCCCTTGCTGTTCGAGGGGCTTCTCGCACAATTCGACGCCTACACCGACACCCTCAAGCACAAGGTCGAACTGCGCGAACGCCGCGCAGTGGAGGCCGCCAAGGGCCGCGACAAGCTGCTGGGCGCCCGTCAGCAGGCCATCGACGTGGTTGCCCGCAGCCTCAGTGGCCGCCAGACGCCGGGGATCATCCGCAACTTTCTCGAACTGACCTGGACCGACGTGCTGGTCTTCGCCCTGCTCCGCCATGGCGAGAACAGCAGCGAGTGGCTGCGCGCCTGCGAAGTGGCCGAGCAATTGGCCTGGAGCGGCACGCCACTGGATGAAAGCGGTCGCCAACAGCTGCAAACACTGCGCGTGACGCTGCTGGACGATTTGCGCAAAGGCCTGCAACTGCTCGGCGGCTACCATGAGGACGGCATTCGCCGTTTGCTGCAGGACCTGGTCGCCAGCCAATACGCCGCCCAGGCCAAGCAACCGCAACTCGCCGACACCTTCGCCCCGCAGCTGGCGCCGAGTGCGCTCGGCGCCATGCTCGGCGATGACGCCATGCTCGCCACTCTGGCGCCGCGCGAGTCCGGCCTGTCTGCCCGCGCACGGGCGCTCGCCCAGGAGCTGATGCAGGTCGAATTCGGCACCTGGTTCGAATTCCTCGACGACGACCAGCCCCACCAGCTCAAGCTCTCCTGGTTCAGCCCGACCACGCGCAATTACATGTTTGTCGATCACAGCGGCCAGCGGGCGGCGATCAAACCCCTGACCCAACTGGCCAGCGAAATGGAACAGGGTCTGGCCCGCATCGTTCCACCTGAACGCGATGCGCCGCTGGTGGATCGCGCCCTCAACGCCATTTATCGTGTGCTGCAGCGCTTTAGCGGACGCACGGACAAAACCCGCTAACAGGCCAAGGAGCCCTTATGGATGATCGTCGTCAGCACAGTCGGCACAGCACCGAGCTGCAGCTGGAAGTCTTCGACCTGCATACCGGCCAGCGTCTCGGGCGCGTGGCAGACCTCTCTGCCGACGGATTCATGCTGTTCAGCGACAAGCCGCACCGAGCGGACAGCCTGGTCGAATGCCGCCTGGTCAGCGAACAGGTGATCGACGGGGTTGGCGAGATCCAGTTGAGCGCCGACTGCCTATGGAGCCGCCCCGGCGCCGACGGCCAACACTGCTGGGCCGGTTTTCATATCACCGACATAGAACAAGACCAGGCCGCCGCGCTGGACGTGCTGCTCCAGCATCTTTAAACGCTAGTCTCACGACATGAAGAATCTGTCGCTGTGGGCGGGAGTGTTTCTTTGCGTCCGGCGCGGTCTGCGAATATTTGAACCACGGTTCGCGGCCAAGCCCCTGTCATCAAACAACCCGTATATCATTGATTTTACGGGTTATTACGTCATCCGTAGGAGCGGCTTCAGCCGCGAATTCTTCGCGACACAGCAAAGCTTCGCGGCTAAAGCCCCTCCCACGAGGTTGCGATCTGGCTCAACAGATAACGGGTACATCGCCATAAAAAACGCCCCGCACGGCGCTGACCGTGACGGGGCGTTATGAATGCAGCGGGGCTTAGCCGAAGACGATTTCGTCGTTTTCGACCGTGCCGGTGACGGTGCTGCCGGGGGCGAACTTGCCGGCGAGGATCAGCTGCGCCAGCGGGTTTTCGATCCAGCGCTGGATCGCCCGCTTCAGCGGCCGCGCACCGTAGACCGGGTCGTAACCGATGGCGACCAGCTTGTCCAAGGCCTCGTCGCTCAGCTCCAGGCTCAGCTCGCGCTCGCTCAGGCGCTGGCGCAAACGGCCCAACTGGATCTGCGCGATGCCGGCGATCTGCTCGCGGGCCAGCGGCTCGAACACCACCACTTCGTCGATACGGTTGACGAATTCCGGACGGAAATGCGAGTTCACCGCGTCCATCACCGCCGCACGCTGCCCTTCGCGATCACCGACCAGCTCCTGGATCTGCGCGGAGCCGAGGTTGGAGGTCATCACGATCACGGTGTTCTTGAAGTCGACGGTGCGCCCGTGACTGTCGGTCAGGCGGCCGTCTTCCATGACCTGCAGGAGGATGTTGAATACGTCCGGGTGAGCCTTCTCCACCTCGTCCATCAGGATCACCGAATAAGGCTTGCGACGTACCGCCTCGGTCAGGTAACCGCCCTCTTCGTAGCCAATGTAGCCGGGCGGCGCACCGATCAGCCGCGATACGGAATGCTTCTCCATGAACTCGGACATGTCGATGCGCACCAGCGCCTCCTCGGTGTCGAAGAGGAACTCGGCCAGGGCCTTGCACAGCTCGGTCTTGCCCACCCCGGTCGGGCCGAGGAAGAGGAAGGAGCCGCTCGGCCGATTGGGGTCGGACAGCCCGGCGCGCGAACGCCGTACCGCGCTGGCCACGGCGACCACCGCTTCGTTCTGGCCGATCACCCGCTGGTGCAGCAGACCTTCCATCTTCAGCAGTTTGTCACGCTCGCCTTCGAGCATCTTCGAGACCGGAATGCCGGTCCACTTGGACACCACTTCGGCAATTTCTTCCTCGGTGACCTTGCTGCGCAGCAGCTGGTTCTCGGTCTTGCCGTGCTGGTCGACCATCTGCAGGCTGCGCTCCAGATCCGGAATGATGCCGTACTGCAACTCGGCCATGCGATTGAGATCACCCTTGCGCCGCGCCGCCTCCAACTCCTGGCGCGACTGCTCGATTTTCTCCTGGATCTGCGCCGAGCCCTGCACCTCGGCCTTTTCCGACTTCCAGATGTCTTCCAGGTCGGCGTACTCACGCTCCTGCCGGGCGATGTCTTCCTTGAGTTTTTCCAGACGCTTGATCGCCGCCTCGTCGTCCTCCTTCTTCAGCGCCTGGGCCTCGACCTTGAGCTGGATCAGGCGCCGCTCGAGGCGGTCGAGCACTTCCGGCTTGGAGTCGATTTCCATGCGGATGCGGCTGGCCGCCTCGTCGATCAGGTCGATGGCCTTGTCCGGCAGCTGACGGTCGGTGATGTAGCGGTGGCTGAGCTTGGCCGCGGCGATGATCGCGCCGTCGGTGATCGCCACCTTGTGGTGCACCTCGTAGCGCTCCTTGAGGCCACGGAGGATGGCGATGGTGTCTTCCTCGCTCGGCTCATCGACCAGCACCTTCTGGAAGCGCCGCTCCAGGGCAGCATCCTTCTCGATGTACTGGCGGTACTCGTCCAGGGTGGTGGCGCCGACGCAGTGCAGCTCGCCACGGGCCAGGGCCGGCTTGAGCATATTACCGGCGTCCATGGAGCCTTCGGCCTTGCCGGCGCCGACCATGGTGTGGATTTCGTCGATAAACAGGATGATCCGCCCTTCCTGCTTGCCCAGCTCGTTGAGCACCGCCTTGAGGCGCTCCTCGAACTCGCCGCGGAACTTGGCGCCGGCGATCAGCGCGCCCATGTCCAGCGACAGCACGCGCTTGTCCTTCAGGCCATCCGGCACCTCGCCATTGACGATGCGCTGGGCCAGGCCTTCGACGATCGCGGTCTTGCCCACGCCCGGCTCGCCGATCAGCACCGGGTTGTTCTTGGTGCGGCGCTGCAACACCTGGATGGTGCGACGGATCTCGTCGTCGCGGCCGATCACCGGATCCAGCTTGCCCTCTTCGGCGCGCTTGGTCAGATCGATGGTGTACTTGTCCAGGGCCTGGCGGGATTCCTCGGCATTCGGGTCGTTCACCGCATCGCCGCCGCGCAGGTTGCTGATGGCGTTTTCCAGGGCTTTCTTGCTCACGCCCTGGGCCAGCAGCAACTTGCCCAGCTTGGTGCCTTCGTCCAGCGCGGCAAGCAGCACCAGTTCGCTGGAGATGAACTGGTCGCCCTTCTGCTGGGACAGGCGGTCGGCCTGATTGAGCAGGCGCGCCAGGTCCTGGGACAGGTTGACGTCGCCGGTCGGGTTCTGGATCTTGCCCAGGTGATCGAGCTCCTTGCTCAGCGCCTGGCGCAGACTGGCTACGTCGAAGCCGACCTGCATCAGCAGCGGCTTGATCGAGCCGCCCTGTTGGTCGAGCAGCGCCTGCATCAGGTGCAGCGGCTCGATGGCGGCATGGTCGAGGCCGACGGCCAGGGACTGGGCGTCGGATAGCGCAAGTTGCAACTTGCTGGTCAATCGGTCGATTCGCATTGCGTCATCCTTCCTTTTAAGAGCAGGCCGGCGCGATGGACACCCCTGTATTGAAAGCCTGCCGAGATGAAGACTAGATGAGGCCGATTGTGCGAGTTTCAAGCGCGACGACGTTGATCTGGGTCATAGCCAGCGGCGGATGGGCGTTTCGACGCCGCGGCCCGGATGGCGTTCCGTCCGGAGCGAAGCGACAACCCGCCAGCTTCCGTGTTGCGACGAGCAGCCAATGGTGCACTGCCTTCGGCGAGTGACACCCTACGGATCGAGGATTGCTCCAAATTCGGCGTTCCGTTCGGTCCGTAGGGCGGCTTCGGAGCGCAGCGACAACCCGCCAGCTTTTGCGCCGCGCCGACGAACCCATGGTGCACTGCCTGCGGCGAGTGACACCCTACGGATTGCGGATTGTTCCAGATCTGGCGTTCCGTTCGGTCCGTAGGGCGGCCTCGGAGCGCAGCGACAACCCGCCAGCTTTTGCGCCGCGTCGAGCAACCCATGGTGCACTGCCTGCGGCGAGTGACACCTTACGGATTGCGGATTGTTCCAGATCTGG
>NZ_JBFIIG010000190.1:0-7967 GCF_041601375.1 Pseudomonas sp.
GTGCGTGGACGCCCCGATCAAGGCTGGCAAAACCGGCTTTATTCTCAGCGGCAGTGCCGGGCAACAACTCTGGAACTGGGGCCAGCAAACCGGCCAGCGCTTGCAGAAAGGCCTGGCCCCGACCGTCACCGGCATCAGGAACCTGAACACCTTTGGCGGCGTTCTCCCCCTCGCCGCATTGCTGCTGCACTTGAACAATGTGCGCGAGCTCAACCTACGTGACCAACATCGTGAAAATGACGATGTGCGCAAACGGGAACATTTGGCCGAGAACTTCAAGGTGGGGGCGGCCTTTTCGGCGGTGGTGGGAGCGGCGTGGGAGGCCACAGGACAGGTGGAGGTCGAGTGGCGTGGCTCTAAAGCCCCGATCGTAACGCTGTTTGGTTTTACCACCGGCGCACTGGCAGCATTTGGCAGCATGGCCGACTTGGCCAAACTCTCCGCCGAAATGCAGAAAGACGGTGCCTACTGGACGGCCAACCACTGGGCACGCCTGGGTCACGACGGTGCCGTGCTCGGCCTGATGGCGGCGCAAACCGGATTGGGCGGCCATGCCACCTATATGGCGCTGACCGGCCAATGGACCACCCAGCAGGCGATCAAATGGTTCACCCTGCGCCTGGTACCGCTGAACTGGATATTGCTGATCGTCGAGGGACTTTACCTGGCCTGGAACTACTTCAAGGACAGCGAGCTGCAAGCCTTTCTCGAACAGTGCTGCTGGGGTAACGACCGGCGCTGGGGCGACAGCCCCGCCGGTCAGAGCGAGGAACTGCAAACCCTGATCGACCTGCTGTTCAAACCGCGTCTACTGGCCGAATCCAGACTGGTCAGCCGGCAGATTGGCCATAGCGGCAACAACATCGTGCTGGATAGCCAGACAGATAGCCTGCAACTATTTTTGCCCGGCGCCGACTCCGAACGCTCTCAGCTGTATGTAAAACTTATTGCCTTCGACAAGCTCAACACCCCAACCGACTGCACCCAGCAATGGCTGAATAACCTCGAAAGCCACTGGCTGCCCATCCATCAGGGCATGGGCCTGCGCCTGGCCGGCACAGTGCCGCGCCGGGCCGACTGCACCTACTGGCAACTCCAGGTTCTGTACCATAGCCCGCTGGCCATGCAGGCCGGCACCCTCGGCCCGCAAAAGCAGGTGGTCGGCGGCGGTATGGGTATGCGCTATATCATCACGGGCTCGACCATCGTCGAGCATGGCTCCAGCGACGGCCCGCTTATCAGTGACCGCTACAGCTCCGTGGCGGTCAGCTCTGACTTGCTACAACCCAAGGACGCGACATGACCGAACACGCCGGCGAAGTAGAACGGGGCTTGCTCTGGAAGCAGGAGCACCTGGCCCCAATGCCCATTCCCACCGGACAACCTGCCAGCGATCTGATGAATATCATCTGGCGCAAGAACGAGGCTTATCTGGATATCGGCAGTTTCGCTATGGCAGCGGGCTGGCTGACGCTGCACATGGGTACTGTCTTGGTGGTGGCGATCTCCGCTTGGGTTGCTTCAACAGGAGACTATTGGTTAAGCCTAGCGATGCTTGCTTTTATGGGGGGGGGGCTAATGGGCACCCTCTGGTACTTGTATATCAAGCAATGGCGCAAGCCCCTGACTCCACCGATTCGCTTCAACCGTCAGCGCCGCGAGGTATGCATTACCGAGCCAGACGGCAGCTACTGGTTCGTGCCCTGGGAGCGCGTATATGCCATCGCCCCCAGTGTCACCAACCTGGGCACCTATGGTGCGACCAAGCATGGCTGCCTGCTGCTGTGGTTCCCGCTCAAGGGCCAGGAACATGAAACCTATGGCCCCGACAAGAAGGGCTGGGTGCTGATGGTCAATCCCGGCGGCGGAATTTCCTCCATGGCGCAGTGGGAATGCATTCGCAGCTTTATGGAGACGGGGCCGGATGCGGCTCCAGAACCCTCGGTTATTCGTAACAAAGGCATGAGCCTTTGGCAGAGCTTTACCTACGATTTCATGCAAGCAGTAAAGTCCAGAGGGTGGCTGCTGGCGTTTTTGTGGGAAGGACTCGGCAGTTTGGTTTTCAACGGTTTTTTGCTGGAGCACTTGCTGCGCAAAAAACTCGCCCATATCCCCGACCTCACCGCCCCCGAAGTCGTCGAATGGTCCAAACCCCTACCGCCCGCGCAATGGGCCAAACGCTCTCCCGAGCTGGAGCTGGCCATCGCCAAGCGCGAGGCCGAGTTGGCCGAGCAATAAACCGCTCTCACGGCCGCAGGCCGGCACCCCGCCCTGCAAAAGCCGGCTGATCGCCGGACACAGGCCTACCCCGTCGCCCACAACCACGCCGGCGAGAGGCCCATGCCGGGCAGCGCCGGCATGTTCGGCTAGAGCGCCTTTTCGAACACCTTGGAGTTGCGCTGGAAGTTGTACAGCGAAACGCGCGCCGCCGGCAGGCGGTCGACGCTGCTGGGCACGAAGCCGCGTTCGCGGAACCAGTGGGCGGTGCGGGTGGTGAGGACGAACAGCTGCTTCAGGCCCTGGGCCCGTGCGCGCGCTTCGATGCGTTCCAGCAGTTCGTCGCCGCGGCCGCCATGGCGATAGTCCGGGTTGACCGCCAGGCAGGCCAGTTCGCCGTAGTCCGAGTCGTCGATCCGGTACAGCGCGGCGCAGGCGATGATCAGGCCCTCGCGCTCGACGATGCTGAACTGCTCGATCTCGCGCTCCAGCACCTCGCGCGAACGGCGCACCAGGATGCCCTGCTCTTCCAGCGGACTGATCAGCTCGATCAGGCCGCCGACATCCTCGATGGTCGCCTCGCGCAAGGATTCGAACTGCTCTTGCGCCACCAGGGTGCCGTTGCCGGCACGGGTGAACAGTTCGCTGAGCAGGGCGCCGTCCTCGGTATAGCTGACGATATGGCTGCGCCGCACCCCGCCGCTGCAGGCCTGGGCGGCGGCATCCAGCAGTTCTGCCTGGTAGCTGCCGCCCAGGCGCTGCAGGTGCTGCGGCACCTGCTGCGGGCGCAGTTCGCGCACCAACCTGCCCTGCTCGTCGAGCAGGCCGCTTTCGGCGCCGAACAGCAGCAGCTTGTCGGCGCCCAGGTCGATGGCGGCACGGGTGGCCACATCTTCGCAGGCCAGGTTGAAGATTTCCCCGGTCGGCGAATAGCCCAGCGACGACAGCAGCACGATGCTGCGCTCGTCGAGCAGGCGGCCGATGCCCTTGCGGTCGACCCGGCGCACTTCGCCGGTGTGGTGATAGTCGACGCCGTCGACCACGCCGATCGGCCGCGCAGTGACGAAGTTGCCACTGGCCACGCGCAGGCGCGCGCCCTGCATCGGCGAGGCGGCCATGTCCATCGACAGGCGCGCCTCGATGGCGATGCGCAGCTGGCCGACCGCGTCGATCACGCACTCCAGGGTCGCCCCGTCGGTGACCCGCAGATCACGGTGAAAATGCGGGGTTATCCCGCGCGCGGCCAGGCGCGCCTCGATCTGCGAGCGCGAGCCGTGCACCAGCACCAGGCGCACGCCGAGGCTGTGCAGCAACACCAGGTCGTGGACGATATTGCCGAAATTCGGGTGGGCGACGCCCTCGCCCGGCAGCATCACGACGAAGGTGCAGTCGCGGTGGGCATTGATATAGGGCGAGGCGTGGCGAAGCCAATTGACGTAGTCGTGCATTGCAGAGAGAACCTGTGAGTCGTGGAAAGAACACATGAACAAGGCGCGCGAGCGCCGGACGAAGCAGCCATCGTTATCCGCTTTATCGTCGCAGTTGGGGCATCACGCGTTCTCTCCTCCGGTTGGCAAGGGCCGCATGCAGGCTCATGGGGCCGGACTCAGGCAGTAATGTTGAATCAGCTCACGTAACAGACGCACGGTCGGCTCGAGACGTGACATTTCCAGGTACTCACCCGGCTGGTGGGCACAGTCGATATCGCCGGGGCCGAGCACCAGGGTCTCGCAGCCAAGCTGCTGAAGATAAGGCGCTTCGGTGGCAAACGCCACCGCAGCGGCACTGTGCCCGGTCAGGCGCTCGGCCAGGCGCACCAATTCGCTGTCGGCGGCCTGTTCGAAGGGCGGCGCGCTGGGAAACAGCGGGGCGAAGTCGATCTTGACCTGATGCCGCTCGGCCAGCGGTTGCAGCTTCTGCCGGATCGCCGCTCGCAGCAGTTCCGGCTGCATGCCCGGCAGCGGGCGCAGGTCGAATTCCAGCGAGCACTGGCCGCAGATTCGGTTGGGGTTGTCGCCGCCGTGGATGCAGCCGAGATTCAGGGTCGGTACCGGCACGCCGAACTGCGGGTTGTTGAACTCGCGCTGCCACTGGCCGCGCAGGCCACGCAGTTCGGTCATCACGTCCTGCATCGCCTCCAGGGCGCTGTGGCCGAGGCCAGGGTCGGAGGAATGACCGCTCTGGCCGAGGATGTCGATGCGCTCCATCATGATGCCCTTGTGCAGGCGGATCGGCTTGAGCCCGGTCGGCTCGCCGATCACCGCGGCCCGCCCCAGGGGCCGCCCGGCCTCGGCCAGGGCGCGGGCGCCGGACATCGAGCTTTCCTCGTCGCAGGTGGCGAGGATCAGCAGCGGCTGCTGGAAGCGCTGTTCCAGCAAGGGTTGCAGCGCCTCGATGACCAGGGCGAAGAAGCCCTTCATGTCGCAACTGCCCAGGCCGACCCAGCGGCCATCGACCTCGGTCAGCTTGAGCGGATCGCTCTGCCACAAGGCCGCGTCGAAGGGCACGGTGTCGCTGTGTCCAGCCAGCACCAGGCCGCCAGGGCCGCTGCCGTAACTGGCGAGCAGATTGAATTTACCCGGGGTGACCTCCTGCACCTCGCAGGCGAAACCGAGGTCGCCGAGCCAGCTCGAGAGCAGCTCGATCACCGGCCCATTGGACTGATCCCAGCGCGCCTGGGTGCAACTCACCGAAGGCGTGGCGATCAGCGCGGCGAATTGTTCTTTGAAGGAAGGCAGGGGCATTGGCGGTCTCCACGGGCGTTGCCACCATCATAGGGGCAACGCCGGTGCGGATGAAACCGTCGGGGCTATCTCAGAGGAAGATCCCGCGCAGGACATAGAAGAACAGGATGGCCAGGGCGGCACCGGCCGGCAGGGTGATCAGCCAGGACATGAAGATCTTGCCGATCACGCCCAGGTTCAGCGCGCCGATACCGCGGGCCAGGCCGACGCCCAGTACCGCGCCGACCAGGGTGTGGGTGGTGGACACCGGCAGGCCGATGGCCGAGGCGCCGACCACGGTGGTAGCCGTGGCCAGTTCGGCGGCAAAACCGCGACTCGGGGTCAGCTCGGTGATCTGTTTGCCGATGGTGGCGATCACCTTGTAGCCGTAGGTGGCCAGGCCGATGACGATACCGATGGCGCCGAGCAGCAGGACCCAGGCCGGCAGCGCCGCCTTGGCCCCGACCATCTCGCCACCGGACTGGATCACCCCGACGACGGCCGCCAGCGGGCCGACCGCATTGGCCACGTCGTTGGAGCCGTGGGCGAAGGCCATCGAGCAGGCGGTGAAGATCATCAGCACGGCGAAGACTTTTTCCACGCTGGCATAGTGGAAGTCCTTGTCCGCCTCGACATCGACCTTGATCCGGCTGAGCAGGGCAATGCCCAGCAGCATCACCAGCACACCGACAGCCGCGGCGAGAAAGAAACCCTCGGTACCGGAGAGGCTGAGGCCGATATGCTTGAGGCCCTTGGTCACGGTCAACAGGCTGACCATAAAGCCGGTGGCGAACATATACAGCGGCACGAAGCGCTTGGCGTTGGCGAAGGGCTCATCGGTATCGATGATCAGCCGCTGCACGCTGACGAACAGGCCGAAGGCGACGGTGCCGGAGAGCAGCGGCGAGATCACCCAGCTGGCGACGATCGGGCCGACACCGGCCCAGTTGACCGCGTCCATGGACACGCCGACCGCGGCGAAGCCGATCACCGCACCGACGATCGAATGAGTGGTGGACACCGGCCAGCCACGGGTCGAGGCCACCAGCAGCCAGGTACCGGCCGCCAGCAGCGCCGACATCATGCCCAGCACCATCAGGTCCGGGGTGATCATCGAGGCGTCGACGATGCCGCTCTTGATCGTTTCGGTCACCTCACCGCCGGCCAAATAAGCGCCGGCGAACTCGAACACCATGGCGATCAGGATCGCCTGCTTAATGGTCAGCGCCCGCGAGCCGACCGAGGTACCCATGGCATTGGCCACATCGTTGGCACCCACGCCCCAGGCCATGAAAAAGCCGAAGAGACAGGCGAGTAGCAGAAGTACGAGGCCGTAGTCCGCAATCAGAGACATAAATAATTAATCCGTAGATTCCAGAAAGGACACTGGCGCTTAGCGCGCCAGCAGTTGTTCCAGTCGGTTACCGACACGCTCGGCACGGTCGGCGACATCGCCGATCCATTCGATGATCTGGTAGAGGAACATCACGTCGACCGGAGGAAGATCCTTTTCCAGTTTGAACAGGGCGCGGCGCACGTCGATCTGCATCAGATCGGTATCGCGCTCGATCTGCTCCAGTTCCTCGACCATGGATCCGACCAGGGCGGCTTCGCGCCCGCCGAACCCGGTTTCCAGCAGTTCGTCCAGCTCGTTCATGGCTTTAAGCGCCTGGCCGCTGGCATCCACGGTGCGCTGCACGAAGGCCCGCATCAGTGGCTGCAAAGCCTGTGGAACGGCCATTTCGCGACCCAGCATCAGGCCGGCAATGTCCTTGGCGCGGTTGGCAACTTTGTCCTGTACACTCAGCAGCTCGAGCAGATCCGAACGCGGCACTGGCAGAAACAAGCTCTTGGGCAGGTGCAGCCGTACGCTTTTCTTGAGCTTGTCGGCTTCGTCCTCCAGCCGCGCCATGTCCTGCTGCACCTGTGCCACCTTGACCCAATCCTCAGCCATCACGGCGTCGAAAAAAGGCACCAGGTGTGCGGCGCACTCGTGGGCTTTGGCGAAGTGCTTCTGCATCGGCCCGATGGGCGAGCGACCGAACAGGCTGGCGAATGGATTGAGCGGCATAGGGTGAACCCCGGCTTTTAAGAAGGTGGCAAGTATACGGATCGCTCGAAAAGCTCGCCAGCACGCATCATCAGACAGTCACAATTTCACAGTAGGCGCTTAGTTCACCATCATGGTCAAAGAAACCGAAATCAAATTGCGGGTCAGCCGCGACACCCTGGCAGCCCTGCGCGAGCACCCGCTGCTGAAGAAGCGCAACAAGAGCGGCTGGGAACAGCGCGAGCTATTCAATCAGTATTTCGACACGCCCGCCCGTGATCTGGCCCAGGCCAAGGTCGCCTTGCGCATCCGCCGCGATGGCGATGCCTTTATCCAGACCCTGAAAAGCCGTGGCCAGAGCGTTGCCGGTCTGTCCGAGCGCAACGAATTCGACTGGTATCTGGATCAGGCCGAACTGGATCCGAGCAAACTCGACGACAGCTGCTGGCCGGCGGCCCTGGCCGACCTAGACAAGAGCCTGCTGCAACCGATCTTCAGCACCGATTTCGTCCGCCAGCGCGCCGACATCGCCTGGGGTCGCGGCAAGGCCAAGGTGGTCATCGAGGCCGCCCTGGATCTCGGCAAGGTCATCGCTGGCGAAGGCGAGGAAGAAATCTGCGAGCTGGAGCTGGAGCTGCGCCAGGGTGAACCTGCAGCCCTGCTGGAACTGGCCGCCGAACTCGCCGCCGATCTGCCGCTGATGCCGTGCGACATCAGCAAGGCCGAGCGCGGCTACCGCCTGTTCGATGCCAACAGTTACAGCCTCAGCCTGCCGGCCCCCGAACTGAACGCCGAAATGAGCCTGGATGAGGGCTTTGCCGCCATTGCCTGGCACCTGCTCGGCAGCAGCCAACGCCTGGCCGAGCAATACCGCTTCAATGGCCACTGGCGCCTGCTGGTCGACTGGCTGGAACAACTGGTTGGCCTGCGTGCGCTAATCGGCAGCCTCGGTCAGGCCGCGCCGCGCAGCAGCAGCA
>NZ_JBFIIG010000191.1:0-7838 GCF_041601375.1 Pseudomonas sp.
AGAGGGCATACAGCGGCGGCCAGACATGCCGCAGGTGATCGATCAGCATGCTCAGCAGCGCCAGCCACTTGAGCAGGTCCAGCGCGGTATCACGCGGACGGCTGGTCAGGGCTGGGGACGGGGGCGGCATGGCGGCGCTCACGGATCATCGAGTGGTGAGCGACGTTAACCCAAGATCGCCGCCGCTGCCCACCCGGCATCCCGCCAACGGTATGGCGGGCACCGCTGTCGCCATGGTCCGCGGGGTTTCAGCGCCTCTCAGCGGCGCTGAAAATATCCAGCGCCGTCGCACTGCGGACGATTGGAGGCGGTCGCAGTAGGCGAGCGTTTTTTCCCCAAGCGCTCAGCCCTGCAGCTTGGCGTTGCAGCTGTTGGAGGCGGTAACCAGGCGCTGCTGCAGTGCCGGGTCGGGTTGCGTCTGGCTACGCATCGCTTCCAGCTCTGCTGCGCTGAACTCTTGGCTGACCTTGTCGGCCGCGCATTCGCAGAAGGCCCGCAGTTGTTCCTCGCTGTGGCTGGCTTGGGCGCCGGCCACGCACTCGTTGACGAACTCGATTTTGGCGCCTGCCGGCCATTCCGCGGCAGTGGCGGGCAGGGCGAGGGCCAGGGGAAGGACAAGCGCAATCAGATGACGGTAGTTCATGATGAATTCCTGTGCGGGTCAATGACGTCGGCCGGCGCTGCCGGGACCTTGGTTGTGAGGCCGTCCGCTGTCGTGAGTTCCTTCTTATTTGTTTACAGGCGCCTGCCAGTCGTTCGGTGGGTCGGACAGCGCCTGAAATGAACAAGATGTCGCCACAGTGTGCTACCCGCGGCTGGCTGCGGGAGTAAAGTAGCGCCATGCGCCGATGATCCAACAAGAAGGAACGAGCAATGTCCGATTCATCGCAACAGTTCGCCAGCGACAATTATTCCGGCATCTGTCCGGAAGCCTGGGCCGCCATGGCCGAGGCCAATCACGGTCATGACCGCGCTTACGGCGACGATCAGTGGACGGCGCGCGCCGCCGATCATTTCCGCGAACTGTTCGAAACCGACTGCGAAGTGTTCTTCGCCTTCAACGGCACCGCGGCCAACTCCCTGGCCCTGGCTGCGCTGTGCCAGAGCTACCACAGCGTGATCTGCTCGGACACCGCCCATGTCGAGACCGACGAATGCGGCGCCCCGGAGTTCTTCTCCAACGGCTCCAAACTGCTGCTGGCACAGACCGAGGACGGCAAGCTGACCCCGGCGGCGATCCGCGAAATCGCCCTCAAGCGCCAGGATATCCACTACCCGAAACCGCGGGTGGTGACCCTGACCCAGGCCACCGAGGTCGGCACGGTCTATCGCCCCGAAGAGGTCCGCGCGATCAGTGCCACCTGCCGCGAGCTGGGCCTCAACCTGCACATGGACGGCGCGCGCTTCTCCAACGCCTGCGCCTTTCTCGGCTGTAGTCCGGCCGAGCTGACCTGGAAGGCCGGTGTCGACGTGCTCTGCTTCGGCGGCACCAAGAACGGCATGGCGGTGGGCGAGGCCATCCTGTTTTTCAACAAGGCGCTGGCCGAGGATTTCGATTACCGCTGCAAGCAGGCCGGTCAACTCGCCTCGAAGATGCGCTACCTGTCCGCGCCCTGGGTCGGCCTGCTGCAGAGCGACGCCTGGCTGAAATACGCCCGTCATGCCAACCGGTGCGCCGGCCTGCTCGCCGAGCTGGTCAGCGATGTGCCGGGCATCAGTCTGATGTTTCCGGTGGAGGCTAACGGCGTGTTCCTGCAAATGTCCGAACCGGCCTTGGAAGGCCTGCGCGCCAAGGGCTGGCGTTTCTACACCTTCATCGGCGCCGGCGGCGCGCGCTTCATGTGCTCCTGGGATACCGAAGAAGAGCGGGTGCGCGAACTGGCGGCGGATATCCGCATGGCCATGGCTGCGGGCGAGGCCTGATCCGATCCGCCGGCCTGTCCAGCAGGGTGCCCGCGCCGATGCCGGCTGCTCTCTGTCCCGCGCGATAGTGGGGTTGAGCCTGTGCCCTTATTCCGGGGCGGGCGCGCCATGCAGAGCGGAGCAATCGACCACTTACCTTGACAGGGGGGCACCGGCAACCTAGACCGAAACTAGCCATGGCAATAACCTTGGCTGACACCGAGAGGAAAGCACCATGCTCCGGTTTGTGAGGGGCGCCGCCTGCAGGCGCCTGCCCCTCTCCATCCAGATCCAGCACCCGCACCCGCACCCGCGCGCGCCTCTTTCCCAGATATTCCGGTTTTCCTGCCTGCGGGTTGCGCGCCTCGCATAGTCCGGGAGTCCCCCATGAACGAGACCTTTAATCTGCAGCGTCGGCAACTGCTACTGGGCAGCGCCGGAGCGGTGGCTTCGGCCGGCCTGTTCGGCTTCAGCCCGCTCAGCCTGGCGGCTGAGATGCCGCTGCCGGACTACGTCAACTGGAAGAACCCAGAGGCGTTGATCGTGCACAGTGCCAACACCCTGGAAACCAGGCGCGAGGCGATCGGCACCAGTATCGTCACCTCCAATGAGCAGCTGTTCGTGCGCAACAACCTGCCGACACCGGATGCCGCCATCGTTGCCGACCGTGACGCCTGGACGGTCGCCTTCCAGGGTGTGAAGAGCCCGCGCAGCATGACCTTGGGCGAACTCAAGAACCTCGGTATCGAGACCGTGGCCAGCGTGCTGCAGTGCTCGGGCAACGGCCGCGCGTTCTTCCCCCACGGCGCCAGCGGCACTCAGTGGAGCGTGGGGGCGGCCGGTTGCGTGTTGTGGAGTGGGGTGCCGGTCAGCGCCGTGGTCGATGCCCTCGGCGGCATTGGCGATGGGCTGAAGTACATGACCAGCACCGGCGGCGAGGAGCTTCCCGCCGGCATCGAGCCGAAGGACGTGGTGGTCGAGCGCTCGGTGCCGCTGAAGGCCCTGGAGCATGCGCTCCTCGCCTGGGAGCTGAACGGCGAGCCATTGCCCCTGGCTCACGGTGGCCCGTTGCGCCTGGTGGTGCCCGGCTATTACGGGGTGAACAACGTCAAGTACGTCAAGCAGGTGGCCTTCACTGCCGAGCAGACTGACGCCAAGATCCAGGCCTCCGGCTACCGCATCCGCCCGGTCGGTCAGGGTGGCGCGCCTGATCAGCCGTCAATGTGGGAGATGAGCGTCAAGTCCTGGATCACCCAGCCGCTGCAGCAGGCCAAGGCCGGGAGGGTGCGGATCCAGGGCGTGGCGTTCGGTGGGGCCAGGGCCGTGCAGGGGGTCGAAGTATCCCTGGATGCGGGCAAGAACTGGCAGGTGGCGCGCTTCGTCGGTCCGGATCTGGGTCCCTTCGCCTGGCGGCCATTCGTGCTGATCACCGAACTCAAGCCGGGGCGCTACACCTTGGCCAGCCGGGCGATCGACGACCAGGGTGCCATGCAACCCCAGGAGCGCCTAGATAATGAACGCGGCTACGGTCACAACGGCTGGCAGGATCATGCTGTCAGCCTCGTGGTGGCTTGAGCCGATGCGGAGGCTGGGACTTGCCTTGCTCGGTCTGCTCGCTATGACGCAGGCGCAGGCCGGTGATGCGCGCCTGGCGCTCGGCCGGCAGGTGTTCACCGAGCAGGCGCAGCCTCCCTGCAGTCTCTGCCACAGTCTGCGCGAAGCCGGCGCCAGCGGCGTCATCGGCCCCGATCTGGATCAGCTCAAACCGAGCGTCGAGCGAGTGGCGGCGGCGGTACGCGGTGGTGTCGGGGTGATGCCGAGCTTTGCCGCATCGCTCAGCGCCGAGCAGATCGATGCGGTGGCCCACTATGTGGCGCAGGCCGCCGGGCAGTGAACCCGCACTGGGTTAGGCTACCCCGACAAGCGTTTCACGGATCGGCACAAAGGATGACTACCGAGCATGAAGAGCAGTGAAGCGATTTATCGAGAAGCCCTGGAGCAGCTGCAGCGGCTGATCGAGCAGGCCACCGCACAGGGCGTTGACGAGGCTCATGCTGCTGCGTTGGCGACGGCGGATCGCTACGCCCATCCGTCCGTGCGCATGGTCTACATCGTTGCGGTCGAGGAGGCGGGGCTGCTGTTCTTCGTCAACACCGAGAGCGGCAAGGGCCAGCAGCTCATCGACAATCCGCGCGCATCGCTGTGTTTCTTCTGGCGCGAACTGCAGGAACAGGTGACGCTCGAAGGCGACGTCGTTCGCCAATCCGTTGCAACCTCGGACAGCTACTGGCGCAAGCGGGCGCGCGAGATCCAACTGGCGTCCTGGGTGCTGCCGCAGGGGGCGCCGGCGTTGGCAAAAGGCGAATCGCGGCGGCAGGTGCGCCAGCTTGAACAGGCCCTGGGTTTCGAACCGGTGCCGCGCAGTCCGAACTGGTGCGCCTTCCGCCTGCAGCCTGAGCGGATCGAGTTCTGGCCGTCTGGCTGGCAGCGCGCGCGGGAGCGTGTCAGGTACCTGAAAGATGCGGGTGGGCTGTGGTCTGAGGAGGTGCTTACCCCCTGAGTGGCCAGGGGGTAAGATCGGCGGCGGATAAACGTATTGCCGGCGACCGATCGATCAATAGTCGATGACCACGTCGCCCTGGGGCACGCTGCAGCAAGAGAGGATATAGCCTTCGGCGACGTCCTCGTCGGTGATCCCGCCGTTATGCTCCATGCTCACCTCGCCCGCGGTCTTCATCACCTTGCAGGTGCCGCAGATGCCCATGCCGCAGGCCTTGGGGATGTGCAGGCCGAGCTTGGCCGCAGCGGCATGCACGGTCTCGCCCGGATCGATGCGAATGCTCTTGCCGGTGGCGACGAACGCCACCTGATGCTGGTCGGCTACCGGCACTGGCTCGGCGTCGGCGGCTTCCGCAGCCAGCTCCTTGACCTCGGCGCGGATCTCCGGTGGTGTCGCGCCGAAGGACTCCTCATGATAATGCTGCATGTCGAAGCCGTTGCTCTCGAGCAGGTGCTTGACTGCATTCATGTAGGGCGTCGGCCCGCAGCAGAAGATTTCCCGCTCCATGAAGTCTGGCGTCATCAATTCCAGCATCTTCTGGTTGAGGTAGCCGCGGTAGCCGGACCAGGCCTCGCCGAGGCCGTGCTTCTCGCAGATGATGTGCAGGCTGAAGTTGTTGATTCGCGCCGCCATGTGCTCCAGTTCGCGGTGGAAGATAACGTCCTTGGGCGTGCGGGCGCTGTGCACGAAGACCATGTCGACGTTGGCGTTGGTGTCATAGAACCAGCGGGCCATGGACATCACTGGAGTAATGCCCACACCGCCGCTGAGCAGCAGCACCTTGTCGGCCGGGAAGTCGATGGCGTTGAACAGCCCGACCGGGCCGTGGACCGCCAACTCCTGACCTTCCTGCAGGTTGTCGTGCAGCCAGTTGGAGACCTTGCCGCCGGGCATCCGCTTGACCGAGATGGAGAAGCTGTAAGGCACCGACGGGGAGCTGGAAATGGTGTACGAACGCATGACCGGCTGGTCGTCGATTTCCAGTTCCAGGGTGACGAACTGGCCCGGTTTGAAGAAAAACAACACCGGTTGTGCGGCCATGAAGCAGAAGGTGCGCACATCCCAGGTTTCCTGGATCACTTTGACGCAACGCACCATATGGCGGCCGTTGCTCCAGGTCTGGGTGGTAACGGGATTGAGGAAATCGTTCGACATGGTCGGTATCTCGCGTGCAGCGGCCTAGATGTTGGCCTATTGCGGTGGATTGTGCGCAACGCTTGATGGGGTCATTTACCCATGAGCGACATTGACATACTTATCGCGACCTGCCGCCTGACGCCTGGCTTGCCGCGTCGGAAACGGATGTGGCCATGTCGCCTGTAGATAAGGTTTGCTCGGCTTCCATCGCCACACTCAGCTCCAGCCGAAGCAAATGGATAAAGAGCGTCCGACTCTCTCTAGCCCCACGTAAGAACCGCTATTCGGCAGGCGGTTTGCGGAGGGTCAGTCACGCCGCCTTGCGTAAACCGAAACAGCCACTTTTTGCGGCGCTCGCATGGCGAGCGCCATTGAGGAATTACCGATGGACGTCACTTCCAAACTGAGCCTGGGCGATCCACTAGAGCCCGCACGCAAGGCCACCGCCGAGATGCTGCAGACCCGCGAGCGCGCCTTTTCGTTGCCGCAGCCGTTCTACAACGATGAGCGTCTGTTCCAGGTCGACATGCAGGAAATCTTCCATAAAGAATGGTTGAACGCCGGCATGACCTGCGAGATTCCTGCCAAGGGCAACTACCTGACCGTGCAGTTGGGCGACAACCCGATCATCATCATCCGTGGTGCTGAAGGCGCGGTGCATGCCTTCCACAACGTCTGCCGCCACCGCGGTTCGCGCCTGTGCGTCAGTGACAAGGGCAAGGTCGCCAAGCTGGTCTGCCCCTACCACCAGTGGACCTACGAGCTGGACGGCCGCCTGCTGTTCGCCGGCACCGAGATGGGTGACGACTTCAAGCTCAGCGACTACAACCTCAAGCCGGTGAACTGCAAGACTGCCGGCGGCTACATCTTCATCAGTCTGGCGGACAACCCGCCGCCGATCGACGATTTCCTCTCCACCCTGGCTCACTACATGGAGCCCTACGACATGGAGAACACCAAGGTCGCGGTGCAAAGCACCATGCGCGAGCAGGCCAACTGGAAGCTGGTGTTGGAGAACAACCGCGAGTGCTACCACTGCAATGGTGCGCACCCCGAACTGCTCAATAGCCTGCTGGAGTGGGACGACACCAGCGACCCGCGCGCTCCCCAGGCGTTCAAGGATCACGTGGCCCAGTGCGCGGCCGATTGGGAAGCCGAAAAGATCCCCTACCTGCATGCCGGTTTCGGTCTGCGCAACCGCATCGTACGCATGCCGCTGCTCAAGGGCACCGTGTCCATGACCATGGATGGCAAGCAAGGCAGCAAGAAGCTCATGGGTCGCATCAAGAACCCCGACCTGGGCTCAATGCGCATCCTGCACCTGCCGCACTCGTGGAACCACTGCATGGGCGACCACCTGATCAACTTCACCGTGTGGCCGATCAGCGCTCAGGAATCCATCGTTGTCACCAAGTGGCTGGTGCACAAGGATGCGGTAGAGGGCGTCGACTATGACGTGGCACGCCTGCGCCAAGTCTGGGATGCGACCAACGAGCAGGATCGTCGTTTGGGTGAAGAGAACCAGCGCGGTATCAACTCCACTGCTTACCAGCCGGGGCCGTACTCGAAGACCTACGAGTTTGGCGTAGTCAATTTTATCGACTGGTACAGCGAGCAGATGCTCAACAACCTCGGTGCCGCACCGGCAGCCTACCTGCAGCAGGTCAACGACTGACTGTAATTGCCGGCCCGCATTGTGCGGGCCGGCACGTTTCTGCAGGCCGTCTGATGTCGATTAACCTGGGGCTGGTTATTCTGCTGGCCTTATCTAGTGGCTTCGCCAGTTGGCGCATCCAGCGAGATGCGCCGCCTACTGGCCAGGCAGAGCGCGAATAAGTAGCGCCACTTCCTCCCGTGAGCCAGCCGAGTATTGCCCGGGCTCCTATATCTGGCTCCTATATATAGAGTGCGAACTCCGCCCTGTGAAAGCCATGGTCGCAACGGTTTAATCTGCTGCAGGTATTAAGGGGGCTGCGTAGGCAATTGGAGGAGGTGGTAAATAACTTCCAATAAAGGCTTGACGCAGTTTCTGCTGGGCCTATAATGCGCACCTCTTCCGGCGCAGGCCTCTCGGGAAACCTCTTGTAAAACAAGAAGTTAGATTAAAAAGAGGGGTTGCAAAGCAGCGAAAGCTGTGTAGAATGCGCCGGGCTGACAAGGTGGTGGTTTGAGCCTGTCGGTGTTTCGGTCGAGGAGGTCGGAGGCGGTGAAAGAGGTGGTTGACAGCGGTTTGAAACGC
>NZ_JBFIIG010000192.1:0-7756 GCF_041601375.1 Pseudomonas sp.
GGTCAGCGCAGCGTGGCGCTGGCGCCCGCCCGGGAACCCCTACGGCTGCGGGTGTTTCTCGACCGCTCCTCCATCGAGGTGTTCGCCGCAGACGGCAGCTTCAGCCTCAGCAGCCGCATCTATCCGCAGCCCGGCAGCCTCGGGCTGAAGCTGTTCGGCGCCGGCAGCGGGCGGGTGGCGATCCACCAGGCCTGGCACCTGGCCTCGGGCTGGGTGGACAGCCCGTGAACACGCGTGCACCTGCTGCGGCCGCCTCCGGCTGCCCGTCGCGGCAGGCGGCGGCGCTGTGGCATGATTCGCGACTCACCCTGCCTGGTTGGTTTGCATGACTTCAGTAAAAGACGTTGCACGGCTAGCCGGCGTGTCCCTGATGACGGTTTCGCGGGCGCTCAACAGTCCCGAGAAGCTAAGCCCCGAGACCTACCAGCGGGTACGCCGCGCCATCGATGAACTGCAATTCGTGCCCAGCATGTCGGCGCGCAAGATCCGCGGCGACAACCTGCAGAGCCGAACCATCGGCGTGTTCGCGCTGGATACCGCGACCACACCGTTTGCGGTCGAGCTGCTGCTGTCCATCGAGCGGACCGCGCAACAGGCCGGCTGGAACGTGTTCGTGCTCAACCTGCTGAGCAACCCACCCAGCGAGCAGAGCATCGACCTGATGCTCTCGCACCGTCCCGACGGCCTGATCTTCAGCGCCATGGGGCTGCGCCGGGTGAGCGTTCCCGAGCGGCTGAAGAGCAAACCGCTGATCCTGGCCAACTGCCAGGCCGAGGACAGCAGCCTGGTCAGCTACGTGCCGGATGACGAAAGCGGACAATACCGCGCCGTGCAGCATGCCCTGAGCCAGGGCTATAGCCGCCCCCTGTGCATCAACCTGCCGAACCAGAGCCTGGCCTGGGAACTGCGCCAGAAGGGCATGCAACGGGCCTTCCGCGAGTTCGGCCTGGCGCCCGAGGCGCTCCTGCAGTACGACCTCTCGGCCCATGACGCCTATGGCGAGACGCTGACGATCCTCGACCGGCACATCGTCGAGGGCCGGCCGCAGTTCGACATCCTCATCTGCGGCAACGACCGCATCGCCTTCTGCGCCTATCAGGTGCTGCTGGCCCGCGGCCTGAAGATCCCCGCTGACGTCGCCGTGCTCGGCTACGACAACATGATCGGCATCGCCGAGCTGTTCCTGCCGCCGCTGACCACGGTGCAACTGCCCTACTACGAGATCGGCCAGCGCGCCGCGCGTCACCTGATCGAGGGCCTCGACCTATCCGGGACTCAGCGGGTGGACTGTCCGCTGGTCATCCGCGCCTCGCTTTGATGGCGCTCTGCACGGGCGCTTGGAGACAGTCGCAGTAGGCGGGAGTTTTTTCACAGCCTCTCAGAGCAGGCTCAGCTGCGCGCCCGGCGGGCAGAACTGCGAGCAGTCCAGGCCCTGGGTATCGCGGCGATCCAGGCCCAGTTTGCGGCTGGCCAGGCGAAAGCGCTGGGCCAGCAGTTCGGCGAACGGGCCTTCACCGCGCATGCGGCTGCCGAAGCGGCTGTCGTAGTTCTTGCCGCCGCGCGACTGGCGGATCAGGCTCATCACATGCACGGCGCGCTCGGGAAAGTGCGCCTGCAGCCACTGCTCGAACAGCTCGGCGATCTCCAGCGGCAGGCGCAGCAGCACATAGCCGGCCGAGCGCGCGCCGGCATCGCGGGCGGCCTCGAGCAGGCGCTCCAGCTCGCTGTCGTTGATCAGCGGAATCATCGGCGCACAGATCACCCCGACCGGCACCCCGGCCTCGTGCAGCGTGCGCATGGCGCGCAAGCGTGCCCCCGGCGAGGCGGCGCGCGGCTCCATGATGCGTTTCAGTTCGTCGTCCAGGGTGGTCAGGCTGAAGGCCACGCTGACCAGGCGCTGGCTGGCCAGCTCACTGAGCAGATCGAGGTCGCGCAGGATCAGCGAACCCTTGGTGATGATGTGCAGCGGATGCTTGTAGCGCAGGAGAATCTCCAGGGCCTGGCGGGTCAGGCGCTGCTCGCGCTCGATCGGCTGGTAGGCGTCGGTGTTGATGCCCAGGGCGATCGGCTGCGGTACATAGCCGGGCTTCTGCAGCTCTTCCTCGAGGCGGCTGGCCAGGTTGGTCTTGGCGATCAGCCTAGTTTCGAAATCGATGCCCGGCGACATGTCCCAATAGGCGTGGCTGGGCCGGGCGAAGCAGTAGACGCAGCCGTGCTCGCAGCCCCGATAGGGATTCACCGAACGGTCGAAACCGACATCCGGCGAGTTGTTGCGGGTGATCACCGTCTTCGCCAGTTCGCTGCGCACCTCGGTGGCGCGCGACGGCGGCGTCTCGTCCTGAAACCAGCCGTCGTCCTCGGCCAGCGAACGGGTCGGGGCGAAACGGTTGTGCGGGTTGCTGGCGGTAGCGCGACCGCGCGGCGGCAGGGAAACGGACATGGGGCGACTCCGACAGAATACTGTATATAAATACAGTTATTCTGCCTGATCACCAAGTACCAGCCGTCGCCTGCCGGCCCAGGCCGTCGACCCCATGGCCATGGGCACGGCCTGTGGCAGCCGCTTTCCATCCGCCATCGCGTTCATCGCTCCCAGGCTGGCGCCTGGGCACGCCGCCCGTAACGCTGGGCGTCAGCGACGAAGCCAACACCTGAAAACCGCGGCGCCGGGCGACAGCAGCGGTTAGCCCCTGCGGGCTTACTCGGTCGGCTTCTTCAGCTTGGGATTGGGGAAGAACTGCACCGCCTGCACCTTGGGGTCGGCCGCCTTGGGTTTCAGGCCGCTGACGTTGACCCGGGTCGGCAGCTCCCTGGGCACCGAGTTGCCGCGTTCATCCAGGGTATCGGCGTAGCCACAGGCCACGCATTCGCGGTGCGGCACGCCGTCTTCGTCCCACATCTGGATCTTGTCCAGCTCGCTGCACGCCGGGCATACGGCGCCGGCGATAAAGCGGCGCTTGCTGACATTCACCGGTACGTCGCTCATGCGGCCTCCCGGCTCAGGCCCAGATGACGCAGCAGCGGGTCGATGCTCGGCTCGCGGCCGCGGAAGTCGACGAACAACTCCATCGGTTCGCGCGAGCCGCCACGGGCGAGGATCGCCTCGCGGAAGGCGCGGCCGGTGTCGCTGTTGAACACACCCTCTTCCTCGAAGCGCGAGAAGGCATCCGCCGACAGCACTTCGGCCCACTTGTAGCTGTAGTAACCGGCCGCGTAACCGCCGGCGAAGATGTGCGCGAAGCTGTTGGGGAAGCGATTGTAGGCCGGCGGGCGCAGCACCGAGACTTCGTCGCGGATGCCTTCGAGTACCTCGAGCACGCTGCGGCCGTCGCCATGGGTGGCGTGCAGTTCGAAGTCGAACAGGCTGAATTCCAGCTGGCGCACCATCATCAGACCGGACTGGAAGTTCTTCGCCGCCAGCATCTTGTCCAGCAGGTTCTGCGGCAGGGCGTCGCCCGTTTGGTAGTGACCGGAAATCAGCGCCAGGCCATCGGGCTCCCAGCACCAGTTCTCCATGAACTGGCTCGGCAGCTCGACCGCATCCCAGGCCACGCCATTGATCCCCGACGCGCCGGCATGCTCGACCCGGGTCAGCAGGTGATGCAGGCCGTGACCGAATTCGTGGAACAGGGTAGTGACTTCGTCGTGGGTCAGCAGCGCCGGCTTGTCGCCGACACTAGGCGTGAAGTTGCACACCAGGTTGGCCACCGGGCTGATTAGCTTGCCCGAGGTGCTGCGCCGCTTGTCGCGCGCGCCGTCCATCCAGGCGCCGCCGCGCTTGTTGGCGCGAGCGTAAAGGTCGAAGAAGAAGCGCCCGACATGCTCGCCGTGCTCCTTGATCTCGAACAGGCGTACATCCGGGTGCCAGGCGTCGAACCCGGACAGCTCCTCGATCTGGATGCCATAGAGCTTCTCGACGATGGCGAACAGGCCGCCCAGCACCTTGTCGACGGGGAAGTAGGCGCGAAGGATTTCCTGGGAAATGCTGTAGCGCTGCTCGCGCAGCTTCTCGCTGTAGTAGCCGACATCCCAGCTTTGCAGGTCGCGGCAGCCTTGCTCGGCGGCGAAGGCTTGCAGCTCGGCCAGGTCCTGGGCGGCGAACGGCTTGCTGCGCACCGCCAGGTCACGCAGGAAGTGCAGCACCTGGTCGGTGGACTCGGCCATCTTGCTCGCCAGGCTCAGCTCGGCGTAGTTGGCGAAACCCAGCAGCTTGGCCAGTTCCTGGCGCAAGGCGAGGATTTCCAACATCACCGGGCTGTTATCATGCTGGCCGGCATTCGGCCCCTGATCGGAGGCGCGGGTGCAATAGGCGGCATACACCTCTTCGCGCAGGGCGCGGTCGTCGGCGTAGGTCATCACCGCGAAATAGCTGGGGAATTCCAGGCTGATCAGCCAGCCGTCCAGGCCCTTGGCCTCGGCCGCCTGGGCCATCTGCGCCTTGGCCGAATCGGTCAGGCCGGCCAGCGCTGCCTCGCTGCTGACCTGCTTGCTCCAGGCCTGGGTGGCATCGAGCAGCTGGTTGGAGAAGCGGCTGCCCAGCTCGGAGAGCTTGCTTTGAATGGCGCCGAAGCGCTGCTTCTCGGCCTCGGGCAGGTCGATGCCGGACAGGTGAAAGTCGCGCAGGCTGTGCTTGAGGATGGTCTGCTGGGCGACGTCGAACCCGGCCGCCTCGGGGCTCGCGGCCAAGGCATGGTAGGCCTCGTACAGCGCACGGTTATGGCCCAGCTCGGTCGAGTACTCGGACAGCTTGGGCAGGCAGGTCTCATAGGCCGCACGCAACTCGGCGTTGTTGCACACCGCATTGAGATGGCTGACCGGGCTCCAGGCGCGGCCAAGACGATCATTCAATTCGTCGAGCGCCAGCACCAGCCCGTCCCAGCTCGGCTGGTCGGCCTGACGGTTGAGCAGATCGGCGATGGCCGCACGGTTGTCGGCGAGAATGCTATCGATGGCCGGCTCGACGTGCTCCGGGCGAATGGCGGAGTAGGGCGGCAGGTCGAAATCTTGCAGCAGCGGATTGTTCGCAGTCACGGTGGCACCTTGGCTAATTCGGGCGGCGTCGAACGCGCCGTAATGGCCGCTATCTTAATACAAGCCAGGCCCGCAGCCGCAGCAAAGCGCTCTATCGGCGCGATTGACCTGACGGCGGCACATCGCCGCGCCCCCGGCCGCGACGCTAGCCCTGGTAACACACCAACTGGTCGCGGCCACCACGCTTGGCGGCGTAGAGCGCCTCATCGGCAGCGGCGAAGAGCTGTTCAGGGCATTCGAAAGGACCATCGGCCAGGCTGGCCAGGCCGATGCTCAGGGTCAGGGGCACATCACCCTCGACCAGGTTGGCCAGTTCGCGGCGCAAGCGTTCGGCCAGCACCGTGGCGTCCGCCGCGCTGCTGTTGGGCATGATCACGGCGAATTCCTCGCCGCCGTGGCGGCAGGCAATGAACGGCTTGCGCACCTCGCATTGCAGCAGCCGCGCCACTTTCTGCAAGGCGCGGTCGCCGGCCTGATGGCCGTGGTTGTCGTTGAAGCGCTTGAAGTGGTCGATGTCCAGCAGCAACAGGCTGAGCGGCCGGCCGAGCTGACGCGCCATCTGCAGCTCCTTGTGCATCTGACCGTCGAAGTGGCGGCGATTGCACAGGCCAGTCAGGGCGTCCAGATAACTGCTGCGCTTCAACTCGCGCACCCGGCTACCGAGGGCCAGCGACAGCAGCACCATCTCTATCAGCGAGCCGAGCTGGAAGGCATTCTGCGTCAGCATATTGTGCGGCAACCAGCCGAAGGTCTTCAGCATGTAGATCAGCACCCCAACCAACAACGTGGACCAAGCCAGCAGGTAGTAGCGGGCCGGGCGTGCACCGGCCAGCAGCGCGAGCACGCCGAGCAGCAGCAGCTGCAGGGTGATGACCAGGGTCAACCCGGCAAACGGCTGGATCAGTTGGCCATAGCTGAACTCGGGAATGCCCAGCATCAGTAGGACGCACAGGCCCTGCAGCACCTGGCTGAGCCGATCCAGGCGCGGTGCCAGCTGGCGGGTGGCGAGGATGTCGCGGGCGAACTGCAGCGCCCAGAGCAGCGACAGGCCGAGCAGCAGCAACAGGCTGTCGTTGGCCAGGCGCGGGCTGTCCGGCCAAAGGAACTGGTAGCTCAGGCCGTTGTGCACGGCCATGTACAGGCCGTAGCAGCTGACGTACAGCAGGTAGAAGAAGAACGCCCGGTCGCGCACCACCAGGAACATGAACAGGTTGTACAGCACCAGCGACAGGAAGGCCCCGTAGTAGAAGCCGTAGGCCAGCTGCTCCAGGCTGATACGCTCGAACAGTGTCTGCGCCGAGGACAGGCCCAGGCCGATGTTGATCGGCCCGGCCGAGGCATAGCGCAGGTAATAGCTCTGTTCACTGTAAGGCGGCAGGTCCAGGCTGAAGATGAAATCGCGATGGTGAATCTCGCGGCTGGCGAATGGCCGCCGGTCGCCAGTGTTGCGCACCTGCCAGCTGCCATCTGGTTGAGGGCTCCAGAAATCGAGCCAATCGATCAGCGGATAGTCCTGGCGCAGCATCAGGTGGCGGATTTGCGCGGAGGGGTTGCTCAGGCGCACCCGCACCCACCAGGCCGAATGGCTGAAGCCGAAGTTGGCCGACTCGGCCTGATTGTCGCGGAACTCCATGGCCTGAACCTGCTCCAGGCTGAGCTGACCACTGGGGTCCTCGAGCAACTGCAGATGGGGCGCCAGGTTGACCGTCTCGCCCTGCTGAGGCAGAACCAGCGCGCGCACCTCGGCCTGAACCAGCCCGAAACACAGCCAAAGCGACAAGCCGGCCAGGATGCGCCAGGCCGCCGCCCTTACGCTCAATAGATCCCCCACCACCATCGAAAACCTGACCTTGCGTCTGCGTGCCCCTCCGTCAACTAGGAGGAAGCTTTTTGCCGCATTCTGCCAGCGTAAATGGCCTTGAGACATCAATTTCTGGCGAGCGGCTCCACTCGCCAGACCGGCGTTATCGGCCAGAGTTGATTACACTCATGCATAAACTAGCTCGGGAGACTCCCATCGTGGCAATCCGCAGTTACCAACAGTTCACCCCGCAGCTCGGCGAGCGGGCCTTCGTCGATGTCTCGGCCGTGGTTATGGGCGACGTGGAAATCGGCGCCGACAGTTCGATCTGGCCGCTGGTGGTGATCCGCGGCGACATGCACAGCATCCGCATCGGCAACCGCACCAGTATCCAGGATGGCTGCGTGCTGCACATCACCCACGCCGGGCCCTTCAACCCGCGCGGCTACCCGCTGAATATCGGCGACGACGTGACCATCGGCCACAACGTCACCCTGCACGGCTGCAACATCGCCAGCCGGGTGCTGATCGGCATGGGCAGCATCATCATGGATGGCGCGGTGATCGACGAGGAAGTGGTGCTCGGCGCCGGCAGCCTGGTCACCCCCGGCAGCCACCTGGAAAGCGGCTACCTGTACGTCGGCAGCCCGGCGAAAAAAGCCCGCGAACTGACCGAAAAGGAACGTAGCTACTTCCGCTACAGCGCCGACAACTACGTGCGTCTGAAGGATCAGCACCTGATGGAAGGCTATACCAGCTGATGAAGCGGGGCGGCATTTCTGAGCTGCCTTTGCGGCAGTGAAGCAGCCGTGCATGGTGGATAGCTGGGTGGAGTGTTTCTGAGCTGCCTATGCGGCAGTGAACTTCATCGCGGATAAGTTCTTCCCGAACATCCCTTTCTGAGCTGCCTATGCGGCAGTGAAC
>NZ_JBFIIG010000193.1:0-7660 GCF_041601375.1 Pseudomonas sp.
CGGCAGCACCCGAACCGCGCCGCCACCCTGTGGGCCAAGGGCACTACCGTGACCGCGTTCTTCGGTGCTGGCGTGTGGGGCTTCCTGCATACCCTGGCCCCGGTGAACTTCTACACCCACGGCTCGCAACTGACCGCGGCGCATGGTCACCTGGCCTTCTACGGCGCCTACGCAATGATCGTGATGACCATGATCAGCTACGCCATGCCGCGTTTGCGCGGGCTCGGCGAGGCGCCGGATGCTCGGGCGCAGACCATCGAGATCTGGGGCTTCTGGTTGATGACCCTGTCGATGGTGGCGATCACCCTGTTCCTCACCGCCGCAGGCGTGGTCCAGGTCGCCCTGCAACGCTGGCCTACGGATGGCACCGCGCTGTCGTTCATGAGTACCGTCGACCAGTTGGCCGTGTTCTTCTGGCTGCGCCTGGTGGCCGGGGTGTTCTTCCTGATCGGCTTGCTCTGCTACCTGTACAGCTTCAAGCAACGTGCCCGGGCCACGGCCCGCGATGAAGCCGCCCTGACCGTTTCGGCCTGAGCGGTGCGCGGTAGATACATCTCGGCCCGGCTGGTACAGCGGGCCGTTTTTGCATTGGTTATGTAGCCATTAGGTGTTGCATGGGGAAGAGTGGTCGCAATACGTAGGGTGCGCCATGCGCACCAAGGATGATGCAGCCAGCGCTGGTGCGCATGGCGCACCCTACGAGGACTGCTCGACCGCCTTTGCATTGCAACAATCAATTGGGATATAGCCATAGAAGAGGTGAAGCAGATGGCTTTTACCGTCGAACTGGAAGAGTGGGTGGGCAGCGTCTGGCACCGCTTTATCACCCGGCGCGCCAGCCCGGATTTCCCCGAGGCGCGGGTCGAACTGGCCAGCATGCAGCGCCCCCTGGCGTTGTTGTTTCGCGCCATGGGCGGCGCCAGCGGGGTCGGCGTGGAGGCCGCCAGCGCCCGTGACCTGGTGTTGCGGCGCACCCTGCTGCAACAGGTGGCCGGTAGCTGCAAGCAACTGCCGGTGGCCTGGTGCGATGCCAGCAACCTGCGCCTGCCGCCGAGCCTGGCGGTCTATCCCGAGGTCGCGCTGAATCAGGACCTGTATCGCTGGCTGGCGCTGCTGGCCGCGCACGCGGGAGAGATGCGTCACTGGGCGCGCGATAACCAGCGTTGGACCCGACAGTTGCTGCAGAACTACCCGGCCCTGCGTCCGCGCTACCAGCGCCTGGTCGAGGCCCATCTGCAGTTGCGCCCGGACCCGGATTCGTTGGGCAAGGGCGAGGCCGAGCTGGAGATTGCGCTCTGTCAGGCCCTGCGCGAACCGGGCAGCGTCGAGCATTTCCCGCGTAGCGAACTGGCACCCTGGCCGTTGCCGCTGTGGCTGTACCCGGCGGAAAACCTCGGCGAACCCCAGGCCTGTGACCTGGGCGAGGAGAGCGAGGGCAACCTGCTGACCCCTCCGGGCGAAAGCAAGGGCGGGCCCAAGCGCGCCAAGCGGGTCGAGGAGAGCACCAGCAAGGGCGGCCTGCTGATATTCCGCCTGGAGAACCTGTTCAGTTGGTCCGAGCATGTCGAGCTGGATCGCTGCAGCGACGACAGCGAAGACCTGGACGCCGCGCGGGTCGCCGAGGATCTCGACGAGCTGGCTTTGTCCAAGCAACGCCTGCGCAAGAGCGGCGGGCTGAAATTGCACCTCGACCTGCCGCCGGCGGACGTCGACGACATCCCGCTGGGCGAGGGCATCAAGCTGCCGGAGTGGGACTACCGCAAGCACAGCCTGCGCGAGGATTTCGTCAACCTGCAGATGATGGTGCCGCGTGGCAGCGAGCCGCAGCCGCTGCCCTTGCGTCTGGCACCGCTGGCCAAGCGTCTGCGCCGGCAGTTCGAGCACCTGCGCAACGATCGCCAGTGGCTGCGCCAGCAACCCCAGGGCTCGGAGCTGGACATGCAGGCCTGGCTGGATTTTCATGTCGAGCGCCAGCATGGCCAGTGCGCCGAGCGTGGCCTGTTCATGGAGCAGCGCCACACCCGGCGCGATCTGGCCTGCCTGCTGCTGGCGGATGTGTCGATGTCCACAGACGCCCACCTGGACGACCAGCACCGGGTTATCGATGTGATCGGCGACAGCCTGCTGCTGTTCGGCGAAGCCCTGTCGGCCCTGGGCGACGATTTCGCCCTCTACGGTTTCTCCTCGTTGCGTCGCCAGCAGGTGCGCATGCAGGAGCTCAAGTCGTTCAAGCAGCGCTATGACGACAACACCCGCGGACGCATCCAGGCGCTCAAGCCCGGCTATTACACGCGCATGGGCGCCGCCATCCGCCAGGCCACCGTGCTGCTCGGCGCCTGCAAGCAGCGGCGCAAACTGCTGCTATTGGTGACCGATGGCAAACCCAACGACCTGGATCTCTACGAGGGCCGCTACGGCGTCGAGGACACCCGCGAAGCGGTGCTGGAGGCGCGGCGTCAGGGGTTGTTGCCGTTCTGCATCACCATCGACAGCGAAGCCGGCGACTACCTGCCGTACATGTTCGGCGCCAATGGCTACACGCAGATCCGCCAGCCGCAGCAATTGCCGCTGCGCCTGCCGCAGTTGTATAGGCAGTTGACCCAGGTATGAACAATCGCGGCCAAGGCCGCGATTATCTGGAGTTGGTTCGGGCTGCGCGGAGTCGTAGGTTGGGTTAGCGGCGCCAACGATCACCCAGGCACCGCTGTAGCCAACCGCCGCGTAACCCAACAGGGGGGCCTGCAGACACACCGCGATGATGGGTTACGCCGCACCTGAAACGAGGCACTACCGAAAACCATCTCGGCGGCTAACCCATCTACGAGTTATGTACCAGGCCGTAGGAATAGGACAGGGACGCTGAGCTCGTCAGGCAATACTTCGCGGCAACCACACCACCATCACCGCACAAAACACCGTCAGGCCGATGCAGAACCACATAAACCTCCGTTGCCGGCGTTCGCCCGCGCCGTCGGCCAGCGCCGGCAGAGGCATACCGCAGTGGCGGCACTCGGGTTCCCGGGGGGGATTGTCTCGTTGGCAATACAGGCATTTAGGCATGGCGATCGCTCATAGACGCGAAGACGGGCATTTCACTCGAACTGCTCCAGGCGCAGGCGGTCGAGAATCACGATCTGCCGGCCTTCCTGGGTGATGATTTCCTCGTCGATCAGGCGGCGCATGATCCGTGAGAAGGTCTCCGGCTGGATCGACAGGTGCCCGGCGATCAACTGCTTGGCCATCGGCAACTCGAACCTGTTGCCCGCGTCCGGCTGGCGCGCGAGCTGGGTGATCAGGTAGCGCACCACGCGGTGGGTGGCGTTTTTCAGCGACAGCGTTTCGATCTCGTTGACCCGCTGGTGCAGGCGCACGCAGAGCTTGCCGAGCAGGGCGAAGGTCAGCCGACTATTGCTCTGCAGCAGGCGCATATAGGTGCTGTTGGCGATGCGGTAGAGCTGCGTGGGGCACACCGCCTCGGCCGATGCGACGTAATTGGGCGTGTCCATCAGCATCATGGCTTCGGCGAAGGTCTGCCGATTGCCGATGACCTCGAACACCTTCTCCTGCCCGTCCGGGGTCAGGCGGTAGATCTTCACCGCGCCGGCGATGACGAAATAGAACGAATGGGCCGGCTCGCCCTGGCGGAACAAGGGCTCGCCCTTGTCGATGCTGAGCAGTTGACTGGTGCTCATCAGCTCATCCATCTGCTCTTCGTTCAGCGGCTCGAACAAATGGTGACTGCGGAGAATCTGGTGATGAACGCGATGAAGCACCATGGAAGACATCCTGATTGTGTGGCGTGAAGATCGACCCTGAGTGGCCTGGAGTTCGGCCCTGTCCGTGACGGGCTGACGACTCGGTCTTGTGTGGTCAACGAGTGTTCTATCGGACAGCCTGGATGGCGGGCAGTTGCTCAATGATGCACGGGCATAGCCAGATGCGCACTGATGCTGCTGGCGGCCAGCGCCGTGTCGGTGGCGAAACTCAAGGCGACGCCACTGGCCAGGGCCAGTACCGAGGTCAGGACCAGATACCAGGCCAGTGGTTGCAGAATTTTCTTCATGGGGACTCCCTGCATGGCGGTCATGCAACGCGTGTTGCGGTCATGGATAGTTCTAGTTATTTGTCCTTGAGCAAGCCGCGTGCCATCTTCAATTCGTTGAATTTAAAGGGTTTAGTGGATGGTCATGGTAAATATGACTGCGCCCGGGCAGGGTTGTAAATACCTTTATGGTCGTTTTGACCATGATGCTGCTCGCGCACCATTCAATCCGTCGTTTGCGCGCCCGTACTCCGAGTCGGCGGCGGTTGGCATGAGGCAAGTTCGGCTTGCGCCTGATCCGTGCGGCCGAGATCGCTGGCGATGATGCGGGTCATGTCCGCGAACAACGCATCGGCTTCTGCCTCGCTGCAGTCTTCCCGATAGCGCTTGCGCAGGCCTGAGCTGCTGAGGGTGATGTGCACGTCGGCGCCGATGCCGTGTTGGGCCAGACAGGCGCTGGCGCAATGCAGGGGACAGCCGTCGATGGCGAGGATCGGGCGCCCGGAGCGGGCCTTGCTCACCAGCGCCGGAACATGCCCGCCGATCCCGGCGATGCAGGACATTTCCGCCAGACCGGTACGATCCAGGCGCACGGCTAAGGTATTCGCCAGTTGCGCCACGTTGGAGCAGCCGGAACAGGAGTAGACCAGGGGCAGGGTGGTCTTGGGCATTGCGTGCACCCTTCAATCGTCAAGAGGCTGCCCAGTTTGACCCGCGTGCAGCGGCTGACGTTGATTACGGTCAATTCTGCACTGCTAGTCGTCGTAGTTGTTCAGCCCCTGCAGGTCGATGATCTCGATGCGCCGGCGCTGTACGGCAATCACGCCCGAGTCGATCAGGCGATGGAGGATGCGCGAGAAGGTTTCCGGCTGGATACCCAGCTTCGAGGCGATCAGCCGTTTGGGCACATCGAGCATGATCGCCCCGTTGCCTTCTTCGTGGGCCTGGGCCAGAAAACGCCTGACTCGGTGACAGGCGTTGGCCAGGGTCAGAGTATCGATTTCGTTCAAGCGCTGGTGCAGGCGGATGCTCAGGGTGGCGAGAATATCCAGACAGATGCTCGGGTGTTGTTCCAGCAGGCGGCGGTACTGCGCACCGTGCAGGCTGGCCATCTGGCAAGTCTTCAGTGCGGTGGCGCTGACCGGGTAGTGCGGCACGCCGGTGAACAACAGCGCCTCGGCAAAGGATTCGCCGGCGCGGATGATTTCCACCAGTTTTTCCTGACCGTCGCAGACTATCCGGTGCAGTTTCACCTGGCCGCTGAAGACGAAATAGAAGCGATCGGCCTTGTCGCCCTGATGGAACAGCGAGGCGCCAGAAGCCAGACGCTTGAGGTTGGCCGAGGCGCACACCTCCTGCAGCGCCGCCTCCGGTAGTCGGCTGAACAGGTGATGATGGCGCAACTGTGCGACAAGCGATGGTTCGGTCAGCATGGTTTCTCCCACGACGCAGCTCGGGATTGCTCGAGATTGCATGCTAGAAGGTCGATAGCCGGGGATTCCTTGATCTCAAACAAGTCCTGCCGAGACGGGCGGATGGGGAACCAGGCGGGCAGGATCACCGTCTGCCGACAGGACTCAGTTCCAGCCCCAGAACTGCAGCCACCAGCCATAGCCGACCCAGGCCGTACCCAGCGCCAGGCAGCAGAATGCCGCGAGTCGATTGAGTCCGCGCGCGCCATGCCGGCCCAGCACCTGCCAGCCCAGCCACAGGCTCCAGGCGATGGCTGCGACGAGCAGGCCGGCGCGTGCCGGTTGCACCCAGGCCAGGGCCAGGCCCTCGTAACGCAGCAGCTTGACGGTGGTGGCGCTGAGGCCGAGAAACAGCCCACTGGCGCCGAGCGGAATCAGGGTCAAGGCCAGGTGTTCGAAGGCATTGCCGGTGCGCGACGCCAGCAATGCTGCGGCCCGCAGCAGCAGCCACAGGCCGCCGCCGAGCAGCAGCGCGCTGGCCGCCAGGTAGAACAGGATCAGCAGGCCATCGAGCCAGCTGAACAGGTCGTTGGCCTGCGGGTAGTGGGTCAGCAGCCACCAGGGCGCATCGGCCTGCAGCAGCCAGTAGCTGTCGTGCTCGACCAACCAGGTGGCCGCCGCTTGTTTCAGGCTGACGAACCAGGGGCTGACCGTCCATTGAAAGGCGCCCATGGCCAGGCCGATCACGCCGAACAGCAACAGGCTGCTGTCCCAATGGCTGGCGTGCAGCGGGCCGACTATTAATACCTCGGCGTTCGGCGAACGCGCGCTCAACTTCACCGCGCCGCGTTGGCCGCTGCAACGCCCGCAGGCATGGCAGTCGGCGGCGCCCCGCATGCGGCGGATATCCAGAAGCGGCGCGCAGTTGGGCGGCGGCTGGCGCGGCGGCGGGTTTTCCAGCCAGCGTTGTTCGTCGACCTTATAGTGCAGGGGTGCCAGGCGGGCGAGCAGGGCGAACACGCCGCTGACCGGGCACAGGTAGCGGCACCAGATACGCTTGCCGCGGCCATAGAGAAAGCCCACCAGCATCGCCGCCAGGGTCGAACCGCCGAGTATCAGCAAGGCCGCCTGGGCATAGTCGTAGACGCTGATCAGCTGGCCATAAACAGTGGTGAGGATAAACGCCAGGGTCGGCCAGCCGCCCCAACGGATCCAGCGTGGCGTGCCGCGACCCAGGCCGCGCCAGCTGATCCACTCGCTGAGCGAGCCTTCGGGGCAGAGCACCCCGCACCAGAGCCGGCCGAACAGCACGATGGACAGCAACACGAACGGCCACCAGAGGCCCCAGAAAATGAACTGGGCGAGCAGCGTCAGGTTGTCTAGCATGCGTGCCTGGCTGGGCGGCAACGGCAGCAGCGCCGGCAGCACCAGCAACAGGCTATAGAAGGCCACGACCGCCCATTGCAGACCACGAATCAGCCGCGCATGCCGCCGCAGCGTATCGCCCAGTCCGCCGAGCAGGCCGTTCAGCTGGCGCATGGCGACACGGCGGGCGAGCTGCGTCGCAGCCAGAACGCGACCAGCAACCAGTAGCCGGCGAGGGCGGCGACCGTAGCCGGGGAGGGCATGGCGCGGTAGCCGGCGAAGTTGGCCAGTACCGACCCCAGCCCCGAGGCGTCATCCAGACCGGCCGAGGTGTCCCAGAGCGCATCGCCGAACCAACCGTAGACTTGCTCGGGCAGTTCCAGGGCCATCAACTGGCCGCTGATGCGGTCGAGCCCGGCGATCAGCATGGAGGCGCCGAGCAACAGCAGCACTACTTCGCTGAACATGAAGAAATGCCGCCAGGACACCAACCGGCTGCCGGCCTGCAGCACCATGAAGGTGAGCAGTGCCAGGGCGAAGCCCGCCGCACCGCCGAGGGCGAACTGCCAGAGCGCGGTGCCTTGCTTGTGCACGCCCAGGCCATAGAGGAAGACCACGGTCTCGCTGCCTTCGCGACCCACCGCGAGCATCGCCAGGAGCAGCAGGCCGAGGCCGCCGTTGTGGTTCAGGTGATTGCCGGCCGCCTGTTGCAGGTCGCTTTTCAAGGTGCGGCCGTGCCGGCGCATCCAGCCGACCATCTGCAGGATCAGCAGACTGGCCAGCAGCACCAGCGCCGCCTGGAACCATTCGCCGGCCGCGCCCGCCAGCCATTCGCCGGCGA
>NZ_JBFIIG010000194.1:0-7449 GCF_041601375.1 Pseudomonas sp.
CGCGCCGGCTGCCCGTAAAGGCGTCAGGTCCGCCAGCAGCAGCGGCAGGGCGGCCGCCTCATTGCGCACCGGGATGATCACGCTGAGTGGCGGTGTCACGACCGAGGGCCCTGCTCGCCCAGATCAACCGGGTCAACCGGGTCAACCGGGTCAACCGGGCCATCGTCGCTCACCTCCGCCGGACTGCCATCGAGCATCTGATCCTGCACCACCTGTTCGTCGACCCGCGGGTCGAGGGCGGCAACCAAGGGCGAACTGCTCATGTTGCTCGGCATCGGGATATGGTGCAGTGGGGCGTCATCGACCTGGTGCAGGTGGGTGATGTTGGCCGGGCGCACCCGCCAGACCAGGATCAAGGCCGCAGCGCAGAAGAAGACATAGAGCATGTTGGGGCCCAGGAAGCGCATCAGCACACCGGCCAACAGCGGGCCGATACTGGCACCGACACCGAAGGTGACCAGCAGCATCGCCGTCAGCGATACCCGCCGTTCGCCTTCGACGTGGTCGTTGGCGAAGGCCACGGCCAGCGGATAGAGACTGAACTGCAACAAGCCGACGATGAAACCGACGCCGAGCAATACCCGCAAATCCGCCTGGGGCATCAACGCCAGTGGCAGCGCCGCCAGGATCAACAATGCCGCACAGCTACGGATCAACTTGGCCCGATCGTAGCGATCCGACAACCAGCCGAGCGGCCACTGCACCACCAGGCCGGCGATGATGCAGCTGCCCATGAACAAACCGACCTGCTCGGTAGACAAGCCCATACGCGCCGCATACAGCGGAGCCAAACCGTAGAATGCGCCGACCAGCAGACCAGCCACACCAATGGTGATCAGCGACAACGGTACCCGCTGGATGAAGAAGCGCAGTTCCAGCGGCGCCGGATGCATGGGCGCCGGGTGCAGCCGGTGAGTCAATGCCACCGGCACCAGGCACAGGGCAAAACACAACGCCACCAGCATCAGCAACTCGAGGCCAAGGGCCGGATACGTCACCAACGCCAACTGACCGAGAATCAACCCCAGGTAGGAGGCGGCCATATACCCGGAGAACACCTGGCCGCGCTGGCTGGTTTCCGCCTGCTCGTTGAGCCAGCTCTCGACCACCATGTACTGACACATCGAGGCCAGACCGACCACCAGGCGCAACACCAGCCAGACCGATAGCCAGTCGCTCAAACCATGACCGAGCACTGCCGCGGTCACCACTCCAGCACAGGCCACATAAGCACGAATATGCCCGACTCGGCCGATCAACCGGTGCCCCAGCTTGCCACCCAGCACCAGGCCGAGATAGTTGGCCGCCATCAGGGCACCGACCCACAGCCCATCCACAGTGTCCGCCAGACGCAGTGCCAGGTAGGTACTCAACAAACCCGACCCCAGAAACATCAGCAGGGTGGCGAAATACAGCGAACTGAAAGACCGAAAAATGAGGCGCATGACTCTGCGAATGACTCCCTGAATGATGACTGAACCGCTCCATACGAACGGCGCGACCCCGATGGCCGCAAAAATTAACTAATGAGCAAACGGATGAAGCATAGAACACAGAAGCAAAGCCAAATCGCGATGCATGCAAGCATGCACCTGGCCCGCATCCATTGGAATTGCCGCAGGCTGGGTCGGGGGCGTAGCCTGACAACCCACCACCAGCAGACAGAGATGGTGTGAATATCGAGCACCGTCGCCAGACTCCCCAGACCTTCGCGGCAAGATGCAGCGACATGCCGCGTTCCGTTCGGCGCGCAGCGACAACCCGCCAGCTGGGTACCTCGCCGATGAACCATGGTGCACTGCCTACGGCGAGTGGCACCCGACGGATCGTGGATTGCTCGAAGTAACTGGTCGGAGCCCACTGTGCCACTTCATGAAGACGGTCGCAGCAGGCAAGCGATTTGTTCACAACCTCTCAGGCCTGGGCAGCTAGAACGCGGCGCTCCCAAGGCGTGATCTCGTCGAGGTAGCTGCCCAATTCCAGGGTCTTGCTGGCGATGTAGCCTTCGACGAATTCCCTGCCGAACAGTTCTACTGCCAATCGACTGTCTTTCAGACGTTCGATGGCGGCATGCAGGGTACAGGGTAGCGTCAATTTATCTGGCACCTCGAATTCCCCCTGCATCGGTGCGCTCGGCTGCAACTGCTGCTCGAGGCCATGCAGCCCGGCAGCCAGACTGGCCGCCAATGCCAGATAGGGATTGGCATCGGCACCCGGCAGGCGATTTTCCACCCGCCGCGCCACTGGCGCGCTGGCCGGAATGCGCAGACCCGCAGCGCGATTGTCGTCCGACCAGCAGGCATTGTTCGGCGAGGCAAAAGGATGACAGAACCGCTGGTAGGAGTTCACATGCGGGGCGAACAGCAGGGTGAAATCCACCAGCGCCGCCTGCTGACCGGCGATAAAGTGATAGAAGGCCGGCGTCGCCTGACCATCCGCGGCGCTGAAGATGTTTCCCCCGCTGCCCTGCTCGACCACGCTCTGATGGATGTGCATGGAACTGCCAGGAGTGTGCGCCAGTGGCTTGGCCATGCACACCACTGCCAGCCCGTGCTTGAGGGCAACCTCCTTGAGCAGGTGCTTGAACAGGAAGGTCTGGTCGGCCAACTGCACGGGGTCACCATGCAGCAGATTGATCTCGAACTGACTGACGCCCATCTCGTGCATAAAGGTATCGCGCGGCAAGCCTAGCGCCGCCATGCACCGATACACCTCGGCGAAAAACGGCCGCAGGCCGTTATGCGAGCTGATACTGAAGGCACTGCCACCCTCCTCGCGCCGACCGTCCAGACCTGCTGGCGGCTGAAACGCTTGCTGCGGGTCAGGGTTCGGCGCAAACACGAAGAATTCCAATTCGGTAGCCACCACCGGCTGCCAACCGTGGGCGGCATAGTTCGCCACCACCCGCTTGAGCAAAGCGCGAGTGGACAGGCCCGAGCTGCGGCCATCCAGCTCATCCGCATCGCAGATCGCCAGCGCGCGCGGCGTATCGCTCCAGGGCAGACGGTGGATCTGGCCCGGCTCGGCATTCAGCGCCAGATCGCCGTCGTCGCTGCCGTAGAAACGTGGCGCCGGGTAGCCGCCCATGATGCATTGCAACAGCACGCCACGAGCAAGTTGCAAGCGCCGGCCTTCGAGGAAGCCCGCGGCGGTCATCACCTTGCCGCGCGGTACACCATTCAGATCCGGGGTCACGCACTCGATTTCATCGACTCCGCGCAAAAGCTCTTCCAGTGCACTGCCGCTAGCGGTGTTCATCTATTCCTGTCCTTGTTGCGCAGAGGCCGTAATCAAACAGCAATGCGTACAAAATACGCATCGGCCGTGCATGATTTCAAGCAGGTTAATTACCCGTTGTTACTCGAAGTAGTCTGCGGGCAAAAAACATCTAATATTTAGATTATTTTAATCACAAAATACAAGCCTGAAAAACTCCTGGATAGAACCTGTAAAAACCTCTGAAACAGCCGAAACAGAAGGGTCAACACCTACTATCGACAGCATCGATTATTACCATGCCTAAGCTGCACTTCTTCATCTAATTTACATCAGTAATATGGGCCCCGTAGCCACTTACCGCCCCCACGAGGAGCCTGAAGATGAAAAAGCAAATCCTTACCAGCCTGATCCTGGCCAGCTTGTCCGTTAGCGCCTTTGCCCTGCCACAAGGCGCCCCGCAACCCCAGTTCGACGGCGTTAATGCCGGCAGCACTCTCGCCGCAGACGGCGCCGAGCGCACCGGTGTCAATCGCATCGCCGAGGACGGCGCCGACCGCACCGGCGTCAACCGCATTGCCGAGGACGGCTCCGACCGCACCGGAGTCAATCGCATCGCCGAGGACGGTGCCGACCGCACCGGTGTCAACCGCATCGCCGAGGACGGTGCCGACCGCACCGGTGTCAATCACATCGCCGAGGACGGCGCCGACCGCACCGGCGTCAACCGCATTGCCGAGGACGGCTCCGACCGCACCGGTGTCAATCGCATTGCCGAGGACGGTGCCGACCGCACTGGCGTCAACCGCATCGCCGAGGACGGTGCCGACCGCACCGGTGTCAATCGCATTGCCGAGGACGGCGCCGACCGCACCGGCGTCAACCGCATAGGCTGATATCCACCAACTGAACGGGCTGACCAGCTCAACCCATTGATTTGCTTGGGTGAGTCACTGGGCTATACGAGCGAGCAACAGTTAACTCAGACATAGCCAAACAAAAAGGCGCCCTACCCGGCGCCTTTGCTGTTTCTACTCTCCCCGACTGCCCTACTCCAGGCGCGCCAGGCGTTCTTCCAATTCAGCCACTCGTGCTTCCAGCGCATCTAGGCGACTCTCATCGTATGCACCGGCGGGCGGCCGCTCGATGTGGCTCGCACGCGCTTCAATAATGGCCTGAAAATCGGCGGGATCGCCGAGCAGGTGCATATAGCGATCCTCGCGTTGCCCGGCCTGACGCGGCAACTGGCAGAGCAACCCACGGGTGATCAAGCGCTCCAGATTGTGCTGCAGCTGCTCGGCATCCTCGAACGCATACATGCGGCTGCTACGCGTCAGCAACTCGTTGACCGTTTGCGGCCCGCGCAACAGCAACAGGCCGATCAGTACGACCTGGGCCGCCACCAGTTCCAGCGCCTTGTCCGCACGATGCTCCCAGCGATCGGCGCGACTGCCCATCACCAGGCGGGTCAGACCTCGCCCCTCGAGACTGCGCAAACCCTGGCCGACCTGCCCGGCAGTGAGGTTCATCAAGGGTTCGCGACTGGTTTTCTGGTTGCAGGCCAGCACCAGGGCATTCAGGGTCAGCGGATAGACTTCCGGGGTGGTCGCCTGCTTCTCGATCAGGCAGCCCAGAACTCGAGCTTCGACGGTCGTCAGCGGCACATCGATGGGCGGGGTTGTGGTTTCGCTGCTCATGACAATTCTCTATGGCTCGGACGTGCCGATAGACTAGCTCGACTGGCGCCGGGTTGACATGGCTAGCGCCAAGTTCCGAGGCCAGTCGGGCAATAGGCGTTAGCAGACCTGAGCGACCGCAGTAGGCGGGAGTTTTTTCACGGCTCTGTACCAGTTATGCATTGCATGGAGTATTGGCCCCTATAGGAGCGGATTTATCCGCGCATTTAGCGGCTGAAGCGGAACGCCGCCCGGCCGCTCCTACGGGTAGATCCTCACGCCTAGGCGTGTTTGCAGCAGGTAACGGGGACAAGCCTTTTTCACAAGCTCTCAGAGGGTGTGAAAATATCGTGCGCCGTAGCGAGAGCGTCTCCAGGCGTTCGCGGCAAGGCGCGCTACGTGAAAAGTAGGGGAGTTTAGTGAGCTAAATGACCCTGCTTTTCACGTAGCGCAACGTCAGCAGCGGGCGCCTGGAGGCGGTCGCAGTAGGCGAGAGTTTTTTCACAACCTCTCACTCCTTGTTGAGATCCACCAAGGGTTGCTCGCGCACTTCGGTTTTCCGCCCGGCCTGGATGGCTTCGATGCGTTTGCGCGCATCATCCACGGCGGCGCGGTCGGCGAGCAGCTCATAGTCGACGCGAAAATGTCGCTGCTGGCCGGGCTCGACAGTCGGAACCAGGCCCAGCGGGCGCTGGTAGCGGCGGTTGTAGGAAAAACTGGTACCCGGCTCCAATCCGGTGACATAGCCCTGTTTCTCGGTATCTGTGTTCTTCCACAGCGAGAACACCGGCAGCTCGGCGGTGTTGAAGCCGACCGCGATACCCAGCTCACCGGCGCGGTTGTGCAACATGGCAAGGGTTTCGCCCTTGGCGTCGGCGTAGGGCACCACGTTGTAGACGGTTTCGTCGTAATCTGCGGTCGGACCGCGGTAGGTCTGCCAATCGCCCAGGTCAACCTTGGCCTTTTCATTGAACGGCGAGACCTGTTTCACCGGTGCGACGAACTTGGCGCCCTGTTCCAGCAGCGGCGTGCCGAAGTTGGTGTGGTACAGCGCCTGGTACTCCTTGGGGTAGTCGCCATTGTTGATCAGCGTATCGTGCAGCGAGAAACCAGCACGACCGGGAGTTGTGGAGAGTTCCGTGACGATCGAGAAATCGACCTTCTTGAAGGCTTTCTCCAGCAGGTCACCGCGCAGACGGATCGCGTAGGGCGGCTTTTCGTCGATCTGCAGCACCACTCGGGATGCTGGGATATTCGCGGCGCGGCCGTGCAGCGTCAGCAGCTCACCATTGTCCATGCCGGGGTGACCGACCCACTCGTAGCCGCAGCGGGTGACCAGCTCATTGAAACCCTCCAGCCAGCCGAGCCCACCGCGGCCGCCGAGTTCGATAAAGGCCGGGTTGACCACCTCATCCACCGGTGAATCCCAGCCCAGGCGCACGTCACCGGCCACCGCCTGGAGCACGTTCATGCCACGGGTGGGGATGACCGTCATCTTCATCGTGCCATTGTCGATCTCTATCAGGCTGACGCCTTCCTGACGGCCGCCGTGCAAGGTGCGCAGGCTCACAGAAAAAGCTGGGGCGGCCTTGATGCCGAGCTCTTCGCTGGTAACGCGCCAATTCTGCGCGGGCGTGTCCTGGTCGATCAACACCTGCTCCCAGGCCTGGGCGGAGGTGGTCAGGCAGATGCCGAGGCCACAGAGAAGCTGCAAACGGGTCATGGGAAATCCTTTGTTGTTATTGGTCGTCAGTTGAATCTAGCTGAATCGATTCAGCAAACAAGTTAAAACAACCGAGAATCGAGCAATATCGAAAAAAAGATAAAAACTGCGCGCGAAAAGCACCCCGGAGAGACCGCCCCCCTTGCCCATCGACGAAGCGGCACCCATGCAGGTAACCACCAAGCCCGCATCCGCAGCCCAGGCAAGCTGACGGCAGGCTGGCAGAATCGAGTAGGAGGCGGGGTTGCCCCCGCCGTCCTCTCACACCACCGTACATACGGTTCCGTATACGGCGGTTCCTGCCTACTAACCAACAGCGTCAGCGAGCTTGGTTCCGTTGATGCGTCGCCTGCGGTATCTAAGCGCCCAGACCGGCCCTCGGAGCTTCCGGCTCCTACCTCCTGATGGTCTCGACCCCCGCTACGCGGAGTTTCTGCTTTACGATCCAACAGAGATCACACCCGACTGTCCACTCATGGCAGGTTCAGCCCTTCGTCACTCCGGTTTCGAGCAACTACTACGGCCTCGGCTGACTTCTGTTCGCCCATCCCGTCATCTCACGATGCCGGTAGCACATGGCAGGCAGAAAAAATCTCCCAGGGTAATTCGCGCGACCTTCCTGCTTATGCCTGTCGGATTTACGTCGTAGCGCTCCGTGCAAGTATTGGGCTTTAGTGAACGTTGCCACCTCACCCCGCTACGCCGCCTGATCCGCTTCCTGTTCGTCAGGCCAGCATTTTGCCTCGGGCTTCCTTCAGATTCGCAGTCGCCCGCGACACCCTTGCCTCTGGCTAACACTTCCCCTTGCCGGGTGTGTAGAGGACTTTCACCTCC
>NZ_JBFIIG010000195.1:0-7444 GCF_041601375.1 Pseudomonas sp.
AGCTGCTGCTCGGCGGCCTGTTCGACCACGGCAAAACCGCCATCCCGGGAAAAACTGGCGCAACCGGCCAGCAGCAGTAACCCGGCGCACAGCCCCAGCTGACGCACCCGTATAAATCCGTTCATACGCATCCTCAGTGATTGCCATGCTGGCTGTGTGGGCTGGGCTCGCTCGGCGCATCCGCAGCAGCCGGCTGTTCCCAGGGCTCCTGCGCATAGGTGCGCCAGCCGCCGATGCGACCGACCAGATCATTGGCCTCGCGCCAATCCTGCGGCGGTTCGTCGGCCAGCCCCTGATAGGCGCTCAGCGGTGATTGATAGTTCAGGGCCGGCGTGGCGGCCTCAGCATCCAGCGGGTCGGCCAACTCGGCCCAGACGCCCGCGGGCACAGCCAGCAAGGCCAGGCACACAAGCCTCGGCCGAACGGCAAATAGAAAACGCATAATCGGATGTTCTCGCAGAGAACGGACACGCCCGCACATGACAGGCGAAGACCGCGAATGAGCTAAAAGCGCCGCTCAGCCGTTATTGCACGGCTGCAGGCGCGGTTTGGCTTAGGCGAGAAGAAAACGAGGGGGACGTTCGGGGGTGTCGGCAACCATACCGAGCAAGCGCTGCGGGCGTGCCAGGGGCGGCTCGACTGTTGGCAGCGGAGGATTACCGACCACCACGCTGCTCAATGCAACCGCACCGACGCAGAAGGCGCACAGGCTGCACATGCGGTTGTCACTCGGTTGCGTGGCGTCGGCAGAACTGGCTAGCGGCTCTCCATGCTCGGCACCGGCAGCGCCGTGATGAACCATGGCCACAGCACCGGGATGATGCGCGGCCGTCTGCTGGTTTTCCTGACTGACCGCCCCAGCCTGATTGACCACTGCGCACAACTGCATGCCGATCGCCGCCATGCTCTGCGCCGGGAGGGCGAGCATCAGCATCCAGATCAAGGCAATTCGCAGCGGTTTGCGCATAGTGTTCGAGAGGGCCGGCAGAGAAGTCGAGACCTGCGGATTATCCACCGATTTGGCGGTTTGTCCATAATTGCAAATACAGCAGCGCGTGGCGCTGAATCTGCAAGCGCCTTGGCAGGGCCGCAGATCCGTTGCCGAACGGGTCCAGCGAATGGCGCGACAACCCACATCCAGGGGAACCGATGAGTATTGAACTGCCTTGCGGCCTGAGCCAGCATCAAGCCGCCGCTCGCCTCAGTGCCGAAGGCCCCAACGAGTTGGGCACCGATCAGCGCCGCAACCTGCTCAGCATCGCCATTAGCGTGCTGCGTGAGCCGATGTTCCTGCTATTGCTGGGTGCCGGGGCGATTTACCTGAGCATGGGCGACCCGCGTGAGGCGTTGATCCTGCTCGGTTTCGTGCTGGTTATCATCGCCATCACGGTGCTCCAGGAGCGCCATACCGAGCGCGCCCTGGAGTCGCTGCGCGACCTTTCAAGCCCCAGAGCGCTGGTTATCCGCGACGGCAAGCCTACGCGCATCGCCGGGCGCGACGTGGTGCGCGAGGACATACTGATGCTCGCCGAAGGCGATCGCGTACCCGCCGACGGCTTGCTCCTGCAGGCGCACGAACTGGCGGTGGATGAATCGATGCTCACCGGCGAATCCGCGGCGGTAGCCAAATTTGCCGATGGCAGCGAGGTTTTCGCCGGCACCCTGGTGGTTCGCGGGCAAGGCTTGATGCGGGTCGGCGCCACCGGCAAAGCCACCCAGATCGGCCATATCGGCCAGTCATTGCAGGACATCTCCCTGCAGTCGGCCCCGCTGCAGGCAGAGATCGCCCGCCTAACCCAGCGCCTGGCGTTGATCGGTGCCGGCTTGTGCGTGCTGCTGACACTGCTCTATCAACTGCTGCGCGGCGGCTGGCTGGAGGCGTTATTGGCCGGCATCACCCTGGCCATGGGCATCCTGCCGCAGGAACTGCCGGTGATCATGATCGTCTTTCTGGCTCTTGGCGCGCGCCGAATCGCCCGCCATCAGGTCCTTACGCGACGCCTGAGCAGCATCGAAACCCTGGGAGAAACCAGCGTGCTATGCGTGGACAAAACCGGCACGCTGACGCACAACCGCATGCAGGTGGCGGCCCTGTACGTCGACGGCGAGGTGCTCGAGGTCAATACGTTGACCAGCGATGGGCTGCCGGAGAAGTTCCATGAGCTGCTCGAATACGCGGTGCTGGCCAGCGAAATCGAACCGCACGACCCGATGGAACAAGCCTTTCACCGCTTCGCCCATGACTACCTGGCCAATACCGAACACCTGCACCCGGATTGGCTGCTGGTGCGCGAATACGAACTGTCACCGGCACAATTGGCGATGTCGCACCTGTGGCAGGAACATGCCGCCGAACCGGCGTTCGTCGCCACCAAGGGCGCGCCCGAGGCGATTGTCGACCTCTGCCACCTGTCGCCAAGCGAATGCCAGCAGGTGCTGGAACAGGCCGAACGGCTAGCCGAACGCGGCCTGCGGGTACTCGGTGTGGCCAAGGCGCGCCATCCACCCGGCCGGCAATGGCCGGCCATTCAGCATGACTTTGCCTTGCAGTTCATCGGCCTGCTCGGGCTGGCCGACCCGCTGCGCGACGACGTGCCTGCTGCCATCGCCGAGTGTCAGCGTGCCGGTATCCGCCTGGTGATGATCACCGGCGATCATCCGCGCACGGCCCGGGCGATTGCCGCCGCAGCCGGTATCGTCAGCACGCGGGTGTGCAGCGGCAGCGACCTGACCGCGATGGATGCCAGCCAACTGACCGACTGCCTGCGCTCAACCAGCGTGTTTGCCCGGGTCAGCCCGCAGCAAAAGCTGGCACTGGTGGAAAGCCTCAAGGCCAGTGGAGAGGTGGTGGCAATGACCGGCGACGGCGTCAACGATGCGCCAGCGCTCAAGGCCGCCCATATCGGCATCGCCATGGGCAAGCGCGGCACCGATGTGGCGCGTGAAGCGGCCGCGCTGGTGCTGCTCGACGACGATTTCAGCGCCATAGTTGCGGCCATCCGGCGCGGCCGGAAAATCTTTGCCAACCTGCGCCAGGCACTGATCTACACCATCGCCGTGCATATGCCGATCATCGGCTTGAGCCTCATGCCCGTCCTGCTGGGGCTGCCCCTGCTGCTGGCGCCGATTCATATCGCCTTTCTCGAGCTGCTGATCAACCCGGCCTGTTCGATCGTGTTCGAGGCCGAGAATGGCCGTGGCGAGCCAATGCGTCAGCCGCCACGCGCGCAGCACGAACCGCTGGTGAGCATGCGCCACATCGCGCTGGGCATGCTCCAGGGTCTCGGCGTCAGCATTGTGGTGGTGGTCCTGTATCACAGCGGACTGGCCAATGGCATGGCCCAGGATGTGGCCCGTGGCTTGGCCTTCATCACCCTGGTGGTGGCCAATACCGGGCTGATTCTCGCCAACCGCTCCCCCGAACACGGTTGGAGATCGATGCTGCTGGGACTATCCCGGGTTGGCAAATGGGTACTCGCCGGCACTCTGGCGATGTTGCTGCTGGTGACCGCCATCACGCCGCTTGCTCGGGTGTTTGCTTTTCAGCCTGCCTCTATCGAGCAGTGGCTAGCGGCTTTTGCCTACGGCGCGGCGCTGCTGATGTTCTTCGAAATGGTCAAGACTGGCATGCAGTACGGGCTAAAACGCTGACCGTTTCAACGCCGGTTGGACGAGTCTTGCGATTGCCCCAGCGCGAGCAGCAGCAACAGGCTCAAGGCACCCAGCATGGCCAGCCCGGAATCTTTCTGGGCATCCCATTCGTCGCCCTGGGTGCCCAGGAAGGCCGAGCCCAGCTCCGGGCTGACCAGCACGGCCGCGAGCATCTCCACCTGTTCGTAGAGCGCACTCAGGGCCATCACCAGCGCGAGACTGAGGATCGCCAGCCACCTGCCGCTGAGCCCGGCCGAACGCTGGAGTAATTCCCGCAGCGGGTAGACCAGCAGCAAGCCAAAGGAGAAGTGCACCAGCCGGTCGTAGTGGTTGCGGTCCAGCGCAAGGGCCTCCTGAAACCAGAAGCCCAGGGGCGTTTCCGAGTAGGTGTAATGGGAGCCGTACAGGTGCATGGCCATGAACAGGGCGAACAGCCAATAGGCCGTCAGGGAAAAGGCAAAGCGCCGATAGGTCGCGAGCAACAAGCCGGCGAAAAAGAACACCAGCAGGTTTTCCAGCAACCAGTCCTCGCGACTCAAGGGCTTGATCGCGGCCCACAGCCAGATCAGCAGGAGCATGCCCACGATCAGCGCCAACTGGCATTTGCGGCTGGGGGTTTCGATCATGGACGGCGTCACTCCGGACGGTTGCCGCTAAAGCGGCTGGCGGTGTCAAAGCAGCCGACGGCTCGGCCTGCTTGCAACTGTAGCAGCCCGGCGAGGCACGCCGCATGACTGCTGCTAGAAGAGGCCGCTGCGTTGCATTTTCTGACTCTGCTCTGAGCCATTCCACCATAGCTTCAGGCTACTAGTAGGCGCCAGCCAGGGCGCACAGCCAAGGTGTTCGGTTCCATTGCCAGCGGACAAATTGGTGTATTGCTGCGGGGATCGATCGACATGCAGCGGATTGATCAATGACGCAACAGCTTGCGCAGCGGGATTCCATCTTTCAGCACAGGCGACTTGATGACGATGTAGCTGAAGTACTTGGAGATGCCAATATTCTTGTCCAAGAGGCCTTCCATCACCGCCTGATAATGCTGAATGCTGCTAGTCATGAAGCGCAGCAGGTAATCGTAGCCGCCGCTGATCAAATGGCACTCGAGCACTTCATCGACCAAGCGGATATTGGACTCGAACTTGGCGAAGTCCTCGCGCTTGTGGTCGTGGAGGGTGATCTCGGTGAATACCGTCACCGAGTCGGTGATCTTGGCCAGGTTGAGATGGGCTTTATAGCCGGAAATATACCCGGCCGATTCGAGCCGCTTGACCCGCTGCAGGCAGGGACTGGCCGATAGGCCGACCGCATCGGCCAGTTTGACGTTGGTGATGCGACCGTCTTTTTGCAGCTCGACCAGAATATTAATGTCGATTCGGTCCAGCTTGACTAAACCTTCCATTGCGTACCTCTCGATCGCTATTCGTAGGCAGTCTTTTAGCAAACTCATCGCCGCAAAGACAGCTGATGCTGAGCAACCAGGTCGGCCATGCTATTGATGCAACAGTCCGCCGGACATGGCTGAGTATAGCGGCCGTGGTCACGACGAATCAGGCACAAGCCTGCCGATACGGGCGGCTCGGCAGGATACCTCGACACCTGCAATATTTCTTTGGCCTTGAGCTCGTTGGCGAGCAACCAGGCGCGGTCTTCCAAGGGCTTGCTGGCCGGCGAAAGCAAATCCTCGGGCATGATTCCCAAGCGCTCACAGAGCGCCTCACGATCCTCGGCATCGCGGTCGCCATGCACCAGCAACCGATAGAACTTGCGCAGATACAGCATGGCGCCGGGCGCGTCTTCGAACAGCGACCAGTTGCGTACCGAACGGGCGAAGGTCATCCCCTCCTCCCAACTGACCTTGAGCCCCAGGCGCTCGGCCAATTGGCGATGGGCGAAGCACAGCAAGCCGCTGAAACCCAGTTCGGAGAAACGCGGATAGAGCGCACGTATTGCCTCGTTGAACTCGCTCAGCACCTCTTCCCGTCCCAACATGCCGGAACGGTTTTCCAGCAACGGCTGCAAGGCCGTCCAGACGCCGGTATCCCGATCGACCAGGACTTCATCACAGTCGATCAGCAGCGCACGATAATCAGTCAGATCCATGGTGTGTAGCCTCCTCTGATGCTCTTCATCGAGCCATGCTCCAAAACCTCCTCGATCGGCGCGAACAGTGCGCGCCGATCGAAAACTTGGCTCAACTCAACACACGTGCCAGGGCTGCCTCGAGAATTTCCAGGGCTTCATCGATCTGCGCTTCTTCGGTGACCAGAGGCGCGAGGAAACGCAACACGTTGCGGTACACACCACATTTGATCACCAGCAGACCGCCGTTGCGGGCCTCATCGATCAGCTTCTGATTCAGCTCTGGATCGGGGCTGCGGGCCGCATCGTCCTTGACCAGCTCGATCGCCAGCATAAGGCCGGTGCCGCGTACGTCACCGATCTGCTGTGGGTTGCGCTCCTGCAGGCGCAGCAGGCCCTGACGCAGACGTTCGCCCAGCTTGTCGCCGCGCGCCAACAACTGTTCCTGCTCGTAGGTGTCGATCACCGCCAACGCCGCCGCGCAAGCCAGCGCGTTACCGCCGTAGGTACCGCCGAGCCCGCCGGGGGCCGGCGCGTCCATGATTTCCGCTCGGCCAACCACGCCTGAGATCGGCAAGCCAGCGGCCAGGCTCTTGGCCACGGTAACCAGATCCGGCTGAATCCCGGCGTGCTGGAAACCGAACCAGGTGCCGGTGCGACCGAAGCCGGTCTGGACTTCATCGAGAATCAGCACGATGCCATGTTGCTCGGTCAGTGCTCGCAGCGCCTGGAGGAATTCGACCGGCGCGGAAAGGAAACCGCCGTCGCCCTGCACCGGCTCGATGATGATCGCGGCTACGCGGTCTGGCGAGACCTGGGTGGCAAACAACTCGTTGAGGGCTTGCAGTGCCATCTCGCTGGTGAAACCGCGATAGGCATTCGGATACGGCGTGTGGAAAACCTCGGGCGCCATGCCGAAGTTTTGCTTATAGGGCTGGCTCATGCCGGTCAGGGTCGTACCGAGCAAGGTACGGCCATGAAAACCGCCACGAAAGGAGATGACCGCCGGGCGCTTGGTATGGGCGCGGGCAATCTTCACCGCATTCTCCACAGCCTCTGCACCCGAGGTGAACAGTGCCGCCTTGTGCGCAATGCCACTGGAGCCCGCGACCAACTCGCACAAGCGTTGTACCAGATCGAGATAGGGCTGATAGGACACCACCTGGAAGCAGGCGTGGGTGACCTTCTGCATCTGCGCCTGTACCGCCGCGACCACCTTCGGATGATTGTGACCGATGTTCATCACACCGATACCGCCGACGAAGTCCAGGTAGCGCCTGCCGTCCACGTCCCACAGTTCGGCGCCCTGGGCCCGATCGACGACCAGCGGATGGGCAGTGACCAAGCCACGCGGTACGAACTGATCACGCTGCTGGAGCAGATAAGGGGTTTCTTCGACTTTGCTGTTCATGGCATCTCCCATAAGTGAGCCCGGCAACCGGGAGGCGGCTGCGATGTGCTTCAGGTTAAGCCTTCGACACAATGCTCTACGCCGAACTTGGGCCCTGAGAAATTCGGATCGACTGTTTTCACCCCGGCAAACGGCAGAATCCTTCAAACCATGGAATCTGCCAGGACCTGCCCTATACAACCCGGCACCACCCCTTTGCCCCGGCCCTTTCGACAGATCCTGCTCTGCCATTCGGGCATGCTGGCAATCTTCGTTTACAGGAGGAAATGCCCATGGCCCTGCTCTACAAAGCCGACCCGGTGC
>NZ_JBFIIG010000196.1:0-7442 GCF_041601375.1 Pseudomonas sp.
CTGAAATCGCTGACCCATCCATCAGAAGCACTCCGGCAAAGTTTGCGCAGAATGCCGGCGACCTAGATAATGCGGGCACTTCGCCATGGCACCGTCGACAATTCAAGCTGTCGCGCGGGACAGCCGCAGTTGACAAGGACGCCCACAGGGGCCGGGAAAACGCTTCGTGTGATGCATTTCAGGATCGAGCAATGGCATGCCTGGGCCCCCGGCCTGGAAAGCATCGATGACTGGCGCGCCTGGTGCGAGGCGCCTGTGCGCGTGGCTGACGGGCAACAGCAACCGGACGTCAGCTTCCTCCCAGCCATGCAACGCCGCCGCCTCAGCCGCCTGGCGCGGATGCTGTTCCAGGTTGCCTGGCCGCTGGCCGAAGCGTACCCGGCCTTGCCCCTGATATTCGCCTCGCGCCACGGCGAGACGCCGCGCACCCTGGCCATCCTCAGCGACCTGGCGCGCGATGAACCCCTGTCGCCGACCCAGTTCAGCCTTTCGGTGCACAACGCCATCATCGGTCAATGGTCGATCCTGCGTGGCGACACCAGCGAGATGACCGCCGTGGCCGCTGCCGGCGATGGCCTCGAACACGCCATTCTGGAAGCCGGCATGCTGCTCGGCGAGGGCGCTCCGGCAGTGCTGCTGGTGATCGCCGAGGAAGCACCGCCAGCGCTCTATGCGCCCCATATCGACGACGTGCCTTTCCCCTATGCCGTCGCCCTGCTGCTCACGCCCGGCGACGACTGGCGCCTGCAACTGTGCCGCGGTGAAGGCCAACAAACCGCATGGCCACACCCCCTCAGCCTGCTGCGTGCGCTCTGCAGCGGACAGCCGACCCTCGTCCATCACTGGAACAGCCGCCAATGGATCTGGTCACACAACAGGGCCTGAGCCCCTACAGCGCGCCCCTCTGGTGGCGCCTGATCGCCACCGCGCTGAGCTTCGCCCTGTTCGGTATCGGCGGGGTGCTGCTGCGCGTGCTGGTCTTCCCCATACTCGGCCTGCTGCCGGGCGCCGCCGAGACTCGCCGGCGCCGCGCCCGCGGCGTGATCAGCTGGGTGTTCCGGGCGTTCGTCCAGTTCATGTTCCGCAGCGGGGTGCTGACCTACGAGGTGGAAGGCGCCGACCGCCTGGGCCGGCCGGGCCAACTGGTGCTCGCCAACCACCCGTCGCTGATCGACGTGGTGGTGCTGATCGCCTTCATCCGCGACGCCAACTGCGTGGTCAAGCAGAGCCTGTGGGACAATCCCTGCATGCGCGGGCCGATTCGCGCCGCCCAGTACATCAGCAACAGCGGCAGCCTGGACATGCTCGACGAAGCCGCCAGCGCCCTGCACAGCGGCCAGACCCTGGTGATCTTTCCCGAAGGCACACGCACCACCCCGGGGCAGCCGCCCGAGTTCCACAGGGGGGCGGCCGCCATCGCACTGCGCGGCGCGCGTATCGTCACCCCCGTGGCGATCAGCGTGACACCGACCACCTTGACCAAGGCCGAGCCCTGGTACCGTATTCCGGCGCAGCGTTTCCATATTCACCTGCGGGTGGGCGAGGATATCGACCCGCAACTGTTCAGTGCACAGGGACCGGCGCCCATCGCCTCGCGTAAACTCAACGAATTCTTGCATCGTCACTTCATTAAGGAGCTCGCCGTAGATGAGCGATTTACAGTTGGAAATCAAGCACCTGATCATTGAATCCCTCGGCCTGGAAGACATGCTGGCCGCCGACATCGATGCCGATCTGCCCCTGTTCGGCGAAGGCCTGGGGCTGGACTCGGTGGACGCCCTGGAGCTGGGTCTGGCGATCCAGAAGCGCTTCGGCATCAAGATCGACGCCGAAGCCAAGGACACCCGCGAGCACTTTGCCAGCGTGACCAGTCTCGCGGCCTTCGTTGCCGCACGACAAGCGGCCTGAGGACTCAGCACATGCAAACCCGTGATGAAATCTTCGCCACCCTGCGCGACGCCATGGTCGAACTGTTCGAGCTGGACGCCGAGCGCGTGACCCTGACGGCAGACCTCTACCAGGATCTGGAGATCGACAGCATCGATGCCGTCGACCTGATCGATCACATCAAGCGCCACACCGGCAAGAAAATCGCCGCCGAGGAGTTCAAGGCCGTGCGCAGCGTGAGCGATGTGGTCGAGGCCGTGCATCGCCTGGTCAACCCGGACAACTGATGGCCGGACAGTTAATGAAGAGTCGCGCATGAGTCGCCTGCTCGGCCTGCTGTTGGTCGTGGCCGGCCTGGTCTATCCCTTCGCCGTGTATTACGGCATGGAACACCTCTCGCCCCGGATCTTCGCCGCCCTGCTCGGCGGGCTCTGGCTGGCGCGCCTGCTGCTGGGCAAACAAGGTCCAAGCGGGCGTTGGATGGCCGCCGCGGCGCTGGCGTTCTGCCTGCTGCTGGGCCTGGCCGGCGAGCCGGCGCTGCTGCGCTGGTACCCGGTGCTGATCAACCTGCTGCTGCTCGGCCTGTTTGCCCTCAGCCTGAAAGTCGGCCCGCCGCTGGTGGAACGGCTGGCGCGCCTGCGCGAGCCGGAACTGCCCGAGCGGGCCGTGCGTTACACCCGCCAGGTGACCAAGGTCTGGGCACTGTTCTTTCTCGGCAACGGCCTGATCTCCGCCGCCCTGACCCTGTGGGCGCCGCTGTCTTGGTGGACCCTCTACACCGGGCTGATCTCCTACGGCCTGATCGGCCTGCTGTTCACCGGCGAATGGCTGATGCGCCAGCGCGTAAGGAGACTGGCATGAGCTGGATCGGCCTCGATTGTTTGCTGCTGAACCCCGACGCCAGCCGCCAGGTGACCCCGGACCTCGACCACGCCGAGCTGTGCCGGCGTGCGCTGCGCCTGGGCGGGCAACTGCGCGGGCAGAATGTGCAGCGCGTCGCGCTCTACCTGGAAGACGCCGCCGAGCTGGCGATCGCCCTGCTCGGCGCCTGGCTGGCCGGCGCCCAGGTGCTGCTGCCCGCAGATGCCCAGGCGCAGACGCGCCTGCAGCTGGCGAGCCGGATCGACCTCTGGCTCGATGCCCTCGACGCCCTCGATCGCGCAGGAACCGCCGAGCCCCTGGCGGCCCGCGCCCTGGACCTCGACCAGTGCCGACTGACCCTGTGCACCTCCGGTTCCAGCGGCGAGGCCAAGCCGATCGACAAGAGCCTGCGCCAACTGAGCAACGAAGTCGAAGCACTGGAGCGGCTATGGGGCGAGACCCTGGGCGACGCGGTGATAGTCGCCAGCGTGGCCGCCCAGCACATCTACGGCCTGTTGTTCCGCGTGCTCTGGCCGCTGTGTGCCGGCCGCGCCTTCCTGCGCCATGCGCAACCCTTCCCCGAGGACATGCAACGCACCAGCCTGGAACAGCCTGCGTTCGCCTGGGTCGCCAGCCCGGCCTTGTTGAAGCGCATGGGCGACAACCTCGACTGGACCGCCCTGCGGACCTTGCGCCAAGTGTTCTCCTCCGGCGGCGCCCTGCCGGCCGAGGCCGCGCAGCTGTTGCACGCCCAGCTCGGCCAGTGGCCAACGGAAATCTACGGCAGCTCGGAAACCGGTGGCATCGCCTGGCGTAAGGGCGACACGCCCTGGCAGCCGTTCGCCGGCGTCGAGCTGGGCGTCAACGCCGAGGGAGCGCTCAGGCTGACCTCGCCCTACCTGCCGGCCGGTCACTGCGAGCAGACCGCCGATGCCGTCGAACTCCAGGCCGACGGCCGTTTCCTCCTGCGCGGCCGCCTGGACCGCATCGTCAAACTGGAAGAAAAGCGCATCTCCCTGCCCATGCTGGAGCAGGCCCTGATGGCGCATGCCTGGGTCGGCGATGCGCGCCTCGGGGTGATTCAACAGGGCCGCGCCTCCCTCGGCGCCCTGCTGGCATTGAGCCCGGCCGGCGTGCATGCGTTGCGCAACCAGGGCCGGCGCAGCGTCACCGACGCCCTGCGCCGTCACCTGGCCGGGCACTGCGAAGCCATCGCCCTGCCGCGGCGCTGGCGCCTGCTCAGCCAGTTGCCCTACAGCAGCCAGGGCAAGCTGGCCCAGGCCCGGGTCGAGGCCCTGCTCGCCGCGCCGCGCCCGACCCTGGTCGAACCGCTGAGCGCCGTGGAGCGGGACGGCGAATGGCAGCTTGAACTGCAGGTGCCGTTGGACCTGGCCCACTTCAGCGGCCACTTCCCGCAGACCCCGGTGTTGCCGGGCGTGGTGCAGATCGACTGGGCCCAGCATCTGGCCCGGCAACTGATCGAACGACTGCCGCCGCGCTTCGTCGGCATGGAAGTGCTGAAATTCCAGCAACTGGTGCGCCCCGGCGATCCCCTGCAGCTGTCGCTGCGCTTCGACGCCAGCCGCGGCAAGCTCTACTTCAGCTTCCGCAACGGTGACAAGGCCTGCTCGTCCGGGCGCATTCTGCTGGGGGCCGCACAATGACCGGCGCTTTCCGGCTGGCGGCGCCAGATGCATAAGCCCTGCGCGGTGATACCGGTGTACAACCACGAGCAGGCCCTGCCGGCCGTGGTGAGCGCCTTGCGCGGCGCCGGACTGCCCTGCGTCCTGGTCGACGACGCCTCCGGCCCGTCCTGCGCCGCGACCATCGAGCGCCTGGCCGCGCAGGCGGAGGTCTACCTGCTGCGCCTGCCCGTCAACCAGGGCAAGGGCGGCGCGGTGATGGCCGGCCTGCGCGAAGCCGCGCGACTGGGCTTCAGCCATGCCCTGCAGGTGGACGCCGACGGTCAGCACGATCTCAGCGGACTCGCTGCCTTTCTCGCCGCCTCGCGGGCCGAACCGCAGACCCTGATCTGCGGCTACCCGCACTACGATGCCAGCGTGCCGAAGAGCCGCCTCTACGCCCGCTACCTGACCCATGTCTGGGTGTGGATCAACTGCCTGTCGCTGAGCATTCGCGACTCGATGTGCGGCTTTCGTATCTACCCGCTGCCGGCCACCCTGGCGCTGCTCGATGCTGTAGCCATCGGCCGGCGCATGGACTTCGACACCGAGATTCTGGTGCGCCTGTTCTGGCGCGACCAGCCAATGCGCTGGCTGCCGGTGCGCGTGCACTACCCGGCCGACGGCCTCTCGCATTTTCGCCTGTGGCACGACAACGCGCTGATCTCGAAGATGCACGCCAAACTGCTCTGCGGCATGCTCCTGCGCGCCCCGCAACTGCTCTGGCGCCGGTGGCGCGCATGAGCCAGCCGCGCAACAGCAAGCATTGGGCCGCGCAGCAAGAGCGCGGCAGCTTCGCCCTGATGAAATTCATCGCCCTGGCCGTACGCCTGCTCGGTCGCCGCGCGCTCAGCCCGCTGCTCTACCTGATCGTGCTGTACTTCTTCCTGCTCGGCGGCCAGGCCCGGCGCAGCATCTGGCGCTACCAGCGCAATCTGGCCGACTGGAGCGGGCGCGTCGAACTGCGGCCCAGCCGCCTGTCGGTGTTCCGTCAATTCATGGCCTTCGCCGACTCCCTGCTGGACAAGCTGGACGTCTGGAACCACAAGCTGGGCGTGCAGGACATCGACCTGATCGATCGCCACGACCTGCACGGCCTGATGCAGGGCGAGCGTGGACAGATGCTGATCGGCGCCCACCTGGGCAACCTGGAAGTGTGCCGGGCGCTGGCCGAACTGAACAACAAGGTCCAGATGAACGTGCTCGTGCACACCAAACATGCCGAGCAGTTCAACCGCCTGCTCGGTGAAGCCGGCGCCAGCAACCTGCGCCTGATTCAGGTCAGCGAGCTGGATCCGGCGATCATGCTGCAACTGTCCGAGCGCCTGGAGCGTGGCGAGTGGCTGGCGATAGCCGGCGACCGCGTGCCGCTGCATGGCGCCCGTAGCGTCACCGTGGATTTTCTCGGCCAGAGCGCCGCCTTCCCCCAGGGACCCTGGCTGCTGGCCGGATTGCTGCGCTGCCCGCTCAACCTGATGAGTTGCCTGAAGATCGACGGCCGCTACCAGGTGCTGCTCGAGCCCCTGGCCGAGCGCGTACAGTGGACGCGCGGCGAACGCGACGCGGTGATCCGCAGCTGGGTCCAAAATTACGCGCAGCGCCTCGGCCTACTCTGCCTGGAGGCCCCGCACCAATGGTTCAACTTCTACCCGTTCTGGAAGCAAGATGACGACATACCTGGCTGAACCCGTGGTGTTCGGCGAACAACCGCTGAGCGTCGAGCACATCAACCTCCTGTCCCAGCGCCGCGCCCAGGCGCTGCTGCAGGACGATGCCGGCTACCGCGAGATGATCGACAAGGGTCCGCGCTTCCTCGACACCCTGCTGGACAAGGAAGGCGTGATCTACGGCGTCACCACCGGCTATGGCGATTCCTGCGTGGTGGCCGTGCCGCTGCACCAGGTCGAGGCGCTGCCACGCCACCTGTACACCTTCCACGGCTGCGGCCTCGGCCAACTGCTCGACGAAGCGAGCACCCGTGCGGTGCTGGCCGCGCGCTTGCAGTCGCTGTGCCAGGGCGTATCCGGGGTGCGCGTGGAGTTGCTGGAACGCCTGCGCGCCTTTCTCGAACATGACGTGCTGCCGCTGATCCCGGAAGAAGGCTCGGTCGGCGCCAGCGGCGACCTGACCCCGCTGTCCTACGTGGCTGCCACCCTCAGCGGCGAACGCGAGGTGCTGTTCAAGGGTGAACGCCGCAGCGCCGCCGAGGTGCACGCCGAACTGGGCTGGACGCCTCTGACCCTGCGGCCCAAGGAAGCGCTGGCGCTGATGAACGGCACCGCGGTGATGACTGCCCTGGCCTGCCTGGCGTTTTCCCGCGCCGAGTACCTGCTCAAGCTGGCCACGCGCATCACCGCGCTCAACGTGGTGGCGCTGGAAGGCAACCCGGAGCACTTCGACGAGCGCCTGTTCGCCGCCAAACCGCACCCGGGACAGATGCAGGTGGCCGCCTGGCTGCGCCAGGACCTGGCGATCGACGCCCCGACCGCGCCGCTGCACCGCCTGCAGGACCGCTACTCGCTGCGCTGCGCGCCGCATGTGCTCGGCGTCATGGCCGACAGCCTGGGCCTGCTGCGCCAGTTCATCGAAACCGAACTGAACAGCGCCAACGACAACCCACTGATCGACGCCGAAGCCGAACGCGTGCTGCACGGCGGGCACTTCTACGGCGGCCATATCGCCTTCGCCATGGACAGCCTGAAGAACCTGGTCGGCAACGTCGCCGACCTGCTCGACCGCCAGCTCGCCCTGCTGGTGGATAGCCGCTACAACCACGGCCTGCCGAGCAACCTGTCCGGCGCGCCGAGCGTCAGCGCGATGATCAACCACGGCTTCAAGGCGGTGCAGATCGGCGCCAGCGCCTGGACCGCCGAAGCCCTGAAAAACACCATGCCGGCCAGCGTGTTCTCGCGCTCCACCGAGTGCCACAATCAGGACAAGGTGAGCATGGGCACCATCGCCGCGCGCGATGCCCTGCGCAGCCTCGAACTGACCGAACAGGTCGCCGCCGCC
>NZ_JBFIIG010000197.1:0-7432 GCF_041601375.1 Pseudomonas sp.
CATCTCCTACACCGCAGGCGTACCACCGGTCGCCGCTGCTCTGCTGGTCGCCCGTGGCGATTGGGATGTCGGGCATATGGCCAACGTCGAACAGCTGCCGGCCGAGCCGTTCCTCAAGCTGCTCGATGTAATGGGCCTGCCCACCCGGATCAAGGACGCCAACGGCGACCGCCCCTGGGATCAAGCCCTCTGATCGGCTGCGCCCAGCTCGCTCGGTCAGCCCAGCGCCCGCCATTTGGCGGGCGTTTTGTTTCCGGCATTGAGGCTCCCACGCTTCAGCGTGGTAGCCCCTACTTGGACGCTCCGCGTCCACGCAGGCGCGAGGGTGACCAATAGGGCGGGTGCTGGCCGCCGGAGTCTCTTGTCCATTGGCGGGTTGCACCCGCCCTACGCGTTGATGCGCAGCGTGCCGCTGCTTTCCACGCTTCCCGCCCGGGGCGTTTCACGCGACAATCAGCGCTTATCGACATAGGCCCCCACGTCGGGTCTGTGCTTCTGCGTAGCCGTGAGGAATTTCCAATGAGCAGCAATGACCGCGTGATTATCTTCGATACCACTCTGCGCGATGGCGAGCAGAGCCCCGGTGCCTCCATGACCGGCGAAGAGAAGCTGCGCATTGCCAAGGCTCTGGAGCGCTTGCGTGTCGACGTGATCGAAGCCGGCTTCGCCATCGCCAGCCCCGGCGACTTCGCCGCGGTCAAGGCGATTGCCGACGCCATCAAGGACAGCACCGTGTGCAGCCTGTCGCGGGCCCTGGATGCCGATATCGATCGCGCCGCCGAAGCGCTGAAAGGCGCCAACTCCGGGCGTATCCATACCTTTATCGCCACCAGCCCCATCCATATGCAGCACAAGCTGCGCATGCAGCCGGATCAGGTGGTCGAGCAGGCGGTGCACGCGGTCAAGCGCGCGCGTAACCTCTGCGCCGACGTCGAATTCTCCTGCGAGGACGCCGGCCGTTCGGAGATCGATTTCCTCTGCCGCATCATCGAAGCGGCCATCGACGCCGGCGCGCGCACCATCAATATCCCCGACACCGTCGGCTACGCGATCCCACACCAGTACGCCGAAACCATCCGCCAGCTGCTTAACCGCATTCCCAATGCCGACAAGGCGGTGTTCTCCGTGCATTGCCATAACGACCTCGGTCTGGCCGTGGCCAACTCCCTGGCCGCGGTGGTCGCCGGTGCGCGCCAGGTCGAGTGCACCATCAACGGCCTCGGCGAGCGTGCCGGCAACGCCGCGCTGGAAGAGATCGTCATGGCGATCAAAACCCGCGAAGACCTGCTCGGCGTGCACACCCGTATCGACACCCCGCATATCCTCAGCACCTCGCGCATGGTCTCCGGCATCACCGGCTTTCCGGTGCAGCCGAACAAGGCGATCGTCGGCGCCAACGCCTTCGCCCACGAGTCCGGCATTCACCAGGACGGCGTGCTCAAGCATCGCGAGACCTACGAGATCATGTCCGCGCAGTCGGTCGGCTGGCACACCAACAAGATGGTGCTGGGCAAGCATTCCGGGCGCGCGGCCTTCCGCTCGCGCCTGGAGGCGCTGGGCATCGCACTGGCCGGTGAATCCGAGCTGAACGCGGCTTTTGCCCGCTTCAAGGACCTGGCCGACAAGAAGCACGAAATCTTCGACGAAGACCTGCAGGCGCTGGTCTCTGAGACCCTGGCCGAAGAAGCACCGGAGCACTTCAAACTGGTCTACCTGGAAGTGGCGAGCAAGACCGGCGAAGTACCGCTGGCCAAGCTGGTGCTCAGTGTCGATGGTACCGAGCAGGGCGCCGAAGCCCAGGGTTCCGGGCCGGTGGACGCGACCTTCAAGGCGATCGAGTCGATTGCCACGTCCGCTGCCAACCTGCAGCTGTATTCGGTCAACGCCATCACCCAGGGCACCGACTCCCAGGGCGAGGTCACGGTGCGCCTGGAGAAGGACGGGCGCATCGTCAACGGCAACGGTGCCGATACCGATATCCTGGTGGCCTCGGCCAAGGCCTACATCAATGCCCTCAATCTGATGCAGGACGGCCAGAAGGCCCATCCGCAGGTGGCTGACGTTTGATTGCAGAACTGCGCCGTCGTGCTTATCTGAGCGCCATGCAGGTGGCCAGCTGGCTGCCGCGTGTGGAGCTGCCGTTCGCCGCGCCCTCGCGCCCGGAGCTGCTGCAGCCGGCAGAGCCGGAGGTGCCAGTGGCGGCCGAACCCAGCAGCCCGGTTGCACGCGAGACCGCGCCGCCGAGCAGGCCCGAGCCGCCAGCCGAGCGGCCGAAGATCGAGGTGCCACGGCCCAGCGTCGTCCCGCGCAACGTCAAGGCGGATGCCCTCGATAAGACAGGGACACCCGTAGCGGCCAAGCCGGTGACCGCGCCGCCACCGCGTTTCGCCCTGCAGCTGTTGCGCGCCGGCGCCTGTGCGGTGCTGGTCGAACTGCCCACCGGCGAACCCTTGCAAGGGCGCGATCCGGCCTACCTGCTGCTCAAGGACCTGCTGCGCGCCGCCGGTCTGCCGGACAGCCCGCAACTGATCGGCGAGCCGGTGCGCTGGCCATTGCTGGCACGCGGTAGCATGGATCAGGGCCCGCAGGCCGCACTGGATTATGTTCAGAGCTTTATCGCGGCGCGCCTGGAAGAGCAGGAGCCTTGTGCCTGCCTGTGGCTGGTCGGCTTGCCGGCCATCCGCTTCGCCGGCGACGCCGATGCCGAGCACTACAACCGCGAGTTGCAGATCGACGGTCTGGGGGCGGCCTGGGCACTGCCGGGGCTGGAGTTGCTGATAGACGAACCGGCGCGCAAGGCCGAGCTGTGGCAGGCGATGCGCCGGGTACGGCAACGCTGGCAGGCAGGCTCTTGAGCACTTCCAATGGCGCCTGGTTGCGGCCACTTCGCCCAGGTTTCAACCGTCTATGAGTCAACCCGAATGAGTGATGCAATTTCTTTCCGCCCGATGACCGAGGCGGATATCGAGGCCGTGCTGAAGATCGAGTACGCCGCGTTCAGCCATCCCTGGACCCGCGGCATCTTCCTCGACAGCCTCAAGTCCTACGATTGCTGGGTGATGTTCGAGGGCCAGCAGCAGGTCGGCCACGGGGTGATCAACGTGATCATCGACGAGGCGCACCTGCTCAACATCACCATCAAGCCGGAGAGCCAGGGCCGCGGTTTCGGTTTGCTGCTGCTGGAGCGCTTGATGCAACGCGCCATGGAGCTCAAGGCCGGCGAATGCTTCCTCGAAGTGCGCGCCAGCAACCAGTCGGCTTACCGCCTTTACGAGCGTTATGGTTTCAATGAAATCGGCCGGCGCCGCGACTATTACCCGGCCGTGGGTGGTCGCGAAGATGCACTGGTGATGGCCTGCACCCTGCTCGACTGAGCGTCCGCGCCTCCTCCGCTGACGCCAACAGTGCCGTAACGGCGGAATGCTTAACCGCGGCGCGGTCAGCGCTGGGCTTGCGGCTGTCGCTGACAGCCTCCGGCTGTGACGGCAAGGCCAGGTGGCTTGTCAAAGGCCAAGCGCGCTCCGTATGGTGCGCATCGATACTCCAGGGAGCCGACGGCATGAGTGACTTACAAGATCTCTTCGACAACAACGAGCGGTGGGCCGAGGCCATCAACCAGCAGGATCCTGGCTTCTTCGCCAAGCTGGCTCGCCAGCAAGCGCCGGAATACCTGTGGATCGGCTGCTCCGATGCGCGGGTGCCGGCCAACGAGATCGTCGGCCTGCTGCCGGGCGATCTGTTCGTCCATCGCAACGTCGCCAACGTGGTGCTGCACACCGACCTCAACTGCCTGTCGGTGATCCAGTACGCGGTCGACGTGCTCAAGGTCAAACACATCCTGGTCACTGGCCACTACGGCTGCGGCGGCGTGCGTGCCTCCATGCACGACACCCAGTTCGGCCTGATCGATGGCTGGCTGCGGACCATCCGCGATCTGTATTACGAGCACCGCGACCACCTGGCGACCTTGCCGAGCGAGGAGGCGCGGGTCGACCGCCTCTGCGAGCTCAACGTGATTCAGCAGGTGGCCAACGTCAGCCACACCACCATCGTGCAGAATGCCTGGCATCGCGGCCAGGAACTGTCGGTGCACGGCTGCATCTACGGCATCAAGGACGGTCGCTGGAAGAACCTCAACGTCACCGTCAGCGGCATCGAACAGCTGCCGCCGCAATACCGCCTGCGTCCGCTCGGCCAGAACTGAAGTGGTGCACAGCTCGCGCAGCCTGGCCATGCTCGGCCTGTTGCTGGCCGTGCTCTGCTGGTCGGGCAACGCCCTGGTGGCGCGCGCCTTCGCCGGGGAGATCCCGCCCTTGGCCCTGTCGTTCTGGCGCTGGTGCCTGGCCCTGAGCTTGTTGCTGCCGTTCGTCCTGGCGCCGCTGTGGCGCCATCGCCCGCAGTTGCGTGCGGCCGGCTGGCGCCTGCTGGTGCTCGGCGGCCTGGGCATCGCCGGCTACAACTCGATGCTCTACAGCGCCGCGCAGACCACAGCGGCGATCAACATCACCCTGGTCAACACCTGCCTGCCGCTGATGACCTTCATCGGCGCCGGCCTGTTGCTCGGCGAATGGCCGCAACGCCGCGCCTGGTGGGGCATGGGCCTGGCGGCGAGCGGCCTGCTGGTGCTGATCACCCAGGGCAGCTGGACGACCCTGACCGCGCTGTCGTTCAACCGCGGCGACCTGATCATGTTGCTGGCCGTGGCCGACTGGGCGCTGTATTCCCTGTTGCTGCGGCGCTGGGCCAGCTACCTGCTGCCGATCCCGCCATTGGCCCTGCTCGGCGTGTTGATGCTGCTCGGCGTGCCGCTGATCCTGCCCTTCTACCTCGTCGAGCTGAGCCAGGGTGCGCGCTTCGCCGTCACCCCGGGCAACCTCGGCGCCATCGCCTACACGGCGGTGTTCGCCTCGCTGGTCGCCTATCTCGCCTGGAACCACGGCGTGCGCGTGGTCGGCGCGGCCAAGGCGGCGCTGGCCAGCTACCTGATGCCGGTGTTCACCGCTGCACTCGGCTGGCTGTTGCTGGGCGAAGGCCTGCAGGCCTTCCACTGGCTGGGCGGCGGGCTGATCTTCAGCGGGCTGCTGCTGGGCACGCGGATGGGCGCCAAACGCGGCTGACCGGTAGGGCACAGATTGGCTTCCCGTGGATAACCGCGCAGCGTTATCCATCCAGTGGGCGAGGCGGCTAGGTTGGATGGGGCGGGCGTATAGGTCGGCTGCGCAGGCTGAGCGAAGCGAGACCCTGCGACTGTTCGTGGGCTAGTGGCGTGGTTACCGCGCCGCGTTGGCCTTCTTCACCGTCTCAAGCCAGGCTGGGTCCATCTGCTTCTGCTCGGTATCCATGCCCAGGGCCGCCATGGACGCCTTGTGCCGGTTGATCTCCGCCATCATCTGGCTGAGGGCGCTGGTGTTGCCGTCCAGTTGGTGCATCTGGGTCAGGCCCAGGTGATAGAAGCGCAGCAGCTTCAGCGCGCTCGGATCCTGGGCCGCTACGCCGGCAGTGACGTGGTGCATGGCGTTGGTGATGCTCATCAGCCGGCGCTTGAGCTGCCAGCCATAGACGGCCGGCGCCATCCAGGGTTGCTGCCAGAATTTGCACCGCACCAGCGCCATGGTCAGCAGCAGCCCGGCAAGAATGCCGCCCAGATTCCAGCGAAAATTATCGCCAGCGGGTTCGCCGAACAGCCACACGGCCAGAGTAGCCAGGAGCATGCCCAGCACCAGGAAGATCAGCACAATGATCAGGGTGCTGCGGCGCGTTTGCTGGCGGTATTTCTCAGGATTCAGCTGCTTGATCTCGAACATCACTCCCGTAGGGCTCCTCTGTTGAACGGTTGACAAGCTGGCGGGCATTATCACCCACAGCAGCCGTGATGGCGCGCCTAACCTCGTGGGTGAAGGCGTGCCGGCCTTGTCGAGCCTGGCCACTACCAGGCGGGCGCTGCAGGTGAGCCGAATCCGGGGGTTATTCGGCGCACTGGTCGTGGGCCGGCTGCGGCAGGCGATTCGCGCACAGGGCACAGCCGGGGACAAGGGGGCGGTGCGACTTGCGCTCGCCAGCGGCTCCGCTTCCTGCGGCGCGTCAGGACTTGAGCGCGCCGGAAGCCTTGGCGGCATGCGTCGCGATGATATCCATCAGCTCCGGCGACAGGCAGTCATAGGGCTCCAGGCCGAGTGACTTCAGTCGCGCACGCACGGCGTCCATGATTGCCGGGTCGGCGCCCGACTCGATGATCGAGGAGACGAAGGCGGCGAACTGCGGCGCCGACCAGCCCTTGTCCGGCGACAGTTCGGTGTGGATGAAGTCGAACCCGTAGAGCGGGTGTGCACTGTTCTCGATGCGGCCATACATGTGCACGCCGCATTGGTTGCAGGCGTGCCGCTGGATGGCGGCTCGGGAATCGACCACCACCAGCTTCTCGGCGTGGTCAATGACCTGGAGCTTGTCGCGCGGCACCACCGCGACCATGGAGAACAGTGCGCCCTTCGGCTTCCAGCACTTGGTGCAGCCGCAGGCGTGGTTGTAGGCCGATTGCGCGTCGACTTGCACCCGCACAGGGTCCTGGGTGCAGTGGCAGACGAGCGTACCGCCAGCGAAATCCTCGGCACCCGCCTGGATGCCGTTGTCGATTGACGGGTGAATCGAAAAGGCAGTTGTCATTATCCACCTCCCTAGCCAGCAGAAGGTCCGGGGCGGTCATAGCAGCCCTCCGGACAGAGATCGAACAGGCTGTTGAAAAACGTAGCGAACGACGGCGAGGCAAAGCGAAAACAGCCGAAAAAGCGCAGTGTACGAGCTGTACATGAGATTTTTGCGGCTGATTTAAACGCCGCATAGCCTGGCGCAGTCGTTTTTCAACAGCCTGTTAAGCGTAGCAGGGGCGGACGCAGCCAGAGGTCCGGCGCAGCGGCAGGGCGTGGTATCTCAATGCTGCTGGCGTTTGCGGGCCTCGCGGTCAGACCGGCGTTTTTGCTCCTCATGGCGGTGTCGCGCGGGCTTGTGATGCCCTGCGGAGTAATGACGATCCGCGCCTCTGTAATGGTCCCTGCCGCGGTCGTTGTACTCGTGATAGGCGCAGCCGCTCATCAGCAGAAACGCCGCCGCCAGGGCGAGCATTGAAATGCGAGCTAGCATGTCCGTCTCCTTAAGCCTGGGATGGTTTATCCACGCATCCATGAGACACCAGGATGGTGTAAGGGGCGGTCAGCGAGGTGTAAAGGTCGGGTAAGGACTGGACGGCAACGAAAAGCCGCGCCTGGCCGTCGATAGTGGTTGAAAACCGGCTCGCCTTTACTTCGCCTCTCTGAATCAGACCGGCAGACCGCTTGATGATCGCCTCGCGGATCTGGTCCGCGTCTGGCATGCCTTGCACGGTTGTTCGCTCAAGGACGAAAAAGCCCGGCTATCGCACACCTTGGCTGTAGTCGAACGC
>NZ_JBFIIG010000198.1:0-7347 GCF_041601375.1 Pseudomonas sp.
ATTGGTCTGGAAGCCGGCGACGTTGAAATCGTGACGGTTGATGTATTCCTTCTGGAACACGCTGTCCTTGCGCGAAAAGGCGTAGCTGTACTTCAGCCCGCCCAGCTCGTAGTCCTCGATGCCGGCACCGGTGGCGCTCTGGTTCCAGTAGAAGAAGTCGGAGATATGGATGTCGTTGCGCTTGTAGAAGCGCCGCCCGGCCCACAGCGAACCGCCATTGAGCGCCGGCACCTTGCTCCATTCGGCGTATGCCTGATTGATCCGGGAAAAGCCATGTTCACCGGTGAACTCGGGGGTATGGCCATACTCGTTGAAAAACTGCGCCATGCCCTCGACGCTGATCACCGAGCCATCGCCCAGGGTCAGCAGATCCTGGCGCAGATCCAGCTCCGAGTACTGCTCGCACTCGTTGCCCAGGCGGTATTTCGACGACGCGCCGGGCAACTGGAAGCACGACTGGCTGCCATTGCCGTCCGCACTGCCGGCGCCGCTGCGCACGTAGCCGCTGAACTCCAGGGCCTGGGCCTGAGGCAAGGCCAGACCGAGGGCCAATGCGACCAGGTAGGGTGCACCGCGCTGCGATAACTGAGGATTGAGACTGACTTTCATGGCTGCTCCTGATTGTTTTTATTGTGTGAAGTGCTGCGGTTAACCGCCGAAGCGACGGATTCTATGAAGTTCATTGGCGCGCATAACGCACCCTACGTACTCAGCGGTCCTGCAGAGTGCGCCGCGCGCACTGGAGGTTGAGGCTGAGCGGCTGGTGGATTGCCGATTACTTTCATTAGCCCTGGCGGCGGTGCGCACTGCCTAGACGGCCCCGCGCACCCGGGCACTCAGCCGAGCTTCAACTGCGCCACCTTGCGCTCGAGCGGCTGCGGCCTTTCCGGCAGCAGGCGCTCGCCACTTTTGGCATCGAACAACAGCACCTTGCTCGGATCGAACTGCAGCTCCAGGGCCTGCCCCACCTGTGGCGCATCGTCCGGGGCCATGCGGCAGCACACCTTGGTCTGGTTGAGTTCGACGAACACCAGGGTGTCCGGCCCGGTGGGCTCGACAACCTCGACCTCGGCGCGAATCGACGATTGATTGCGGCTCTCGTCCGTGGCCAGGAGGATCTGCTCGGGACGAATGCCGAGGATCACCTCGCGATTCTCGAAGCCCGCCTCCATCGCCCCCAGCGGCAGTTCGCAACGGGCCTGGCCCGAGTCGAGCAGCGCCAGCAACTGACCGTCGCGGCGCTGCAGACGCAGGGGAATGAAGTTCATCGGCGGCGAGCCGATGAAGCTGGCCACGAACAGGTTGGCCGGATCGTTGTAGATCTGCTTGGGAGTGCCGAACTGCTGGATGATGCCGTCCTTCATCACCGCCACCTTGTCACCCAGGGTCATGGCCTCGATCTGGTCGTGGGTGACGTAGACCGTGGTGGTCTTCAGGCGCTGGTGCATCAGCTTGATCTCGGTGCGCATCTCGACGCGCAGCTTGGCGTCGAGGTTCGACAGCGGCTCGTCGAACAGGTAGATCTTCGGCCGCCGCGCCAGCGCCCGGCCCATGGCCACGCGCTGCTGCTGGCCGCCGGAGAGCTGGCCGGGTTTGCGGCTGAGCAAATGTTCGATCTGCAGCAACTTGGCCACTCGCGCCACTTCCGCCTCGATATCGGCCGGGGCCATCTTGCGCATCTTCAGGCCGAAGGCGATGTTGGCGTGCACGGTCATGGTCGGGTACAGCGCATAGGACTGGAAGACCATGGCGATGTCGCGGTCCTTGGGGCTCATGCCGCTGATGTCCTGGTCGTCAACCAGGATCGCCCCGCCACTGATGTCCTCCAGGCCGGCGATGCAGTTCATCAGGGTCGACTTACCGCAACCGGAGGGACCGACCAGGATCAGGAACTCGCCGGAGTCGATCGAGATCTCGATGTTCTTCAGGGTATCCGCCAGGCCGCTGCCGTAGGACTTGTTGACGTTACGCAGTTCGAGGGTTGCCATATCGTTCTCCTAACCTTTGACCGCGCCGGCAGTCAGCCCGCGCAGGAAGTACTTGCCGGCCAGCACATAGACCACCAGGGTCGGCAGGCCGGCGATCATCGCCGCGGCCATGTCGACGTTGTATTCCTTGGCCCCGGTGCTGGTGTTGACCAGGTTGTTCAGGGCCACGGTGATCGGCTGGGTATCGCCACTGGCGAACACCACGCCGAACAGGAAATCGTTCCAGATCTGGGTGAACTGCCAGATCAGGCAGACCATGATGATCGGGGTCGACATGGGCAGCAGGATGCGTCCGAAGATGGTGAAGAAGCCTGCGCCATCCAGCCGCGCCGCCCGCACCAGGGCATCCGGAATGCTCACGTAGTAGTTGCGGAAGAACAGCGTGGTGAAGGCCATGCCGTAAACCACATGGATCAGCACCAGGCCGCTGGTGGTGTTGGCCAGCCCGAGCTGGCCGATGGTGAAGGACGCCGGCAGCAGCACCACCTGGAACGGCAGGAAACAACCGAACAGCAGCAGACCGAAGAACAGCTGCGAACCGCGGAAACGCCACATGGCCAGCACATAACCGTTCAACGCGCCGACCACGGTGGAGATCAGCACCGCCGGAATGGTGATCTTCACCGAGTTCCAGAAGTAGCCGCCGACCCCGTCCCAGGCCTTCAGCCAGCCGATCGCGGTGAACACCTCGGGCCAGGACAGCAGGTTGCCGGTGCGGATGTCTTCCGGGCTCTTGAAGCTGGTCAGCAGCATGATCACCAGCGGGATCAGGTAGACCGCGCAGGCGGCCAACAGGGTGGCGTAGATCGCCACGCGGCTCAGGCTGAGCGGGGAACGGCTAGTCATGGCGTTTGCCTCGCAGTTCGGAGTACAGGTAGGGCACCAGGATCGCCAGCACCGCGCCGAGCATGAGGATCGCACTGGCGGCGCCGAGGCCCATCTGGCCGCGGGTGAAGGTGTGGGCATACATGAACATCGCCGGCAGATCGGAGGCGTAGCCGGGGCCGCCGGCGGTCATCGAGGCGACCAGGTCGAAGCTCTTGATGGCAATGTGCGAGAGGATCATCAGGGCGCTGAAGAACACCGGCCCCAGGCTCGGCAGGACGATGCGCAGGTAGATGTTCGGCAGGCTGGCGCCATCGACCTGAGCGGCGCGGATGATCGACTGATCGACCCCGCGCAGGCCGGCGAGGAACAGCGCCATGACGAAGCCCGAGGACTGCCAGACCGCGGCGATCACCAGGCAGTAGACCACCCGATCCGGGTCCACCAGCCAGTCGAAACGAAAGCCTTCCCAGCCCCAGTCGCGGAGCATCTTGTCGATGCCCAGGCCGGGATTGAGCAGCCATTTCCAGGCGGTGCCGGTGACGATCATCGACAGTGCCATGGGGTAGAGAAAAATGGTGCGAATAAAACCTTCGCGGCGAATGCGCTGATCCAGCAGCACCGCCAACAGCACGCCGATCACCAGGCTGATGCCGATGAACAGGCCGCCGAACAGCAGCAGGTTCTGGCTTGCCACCCACCAGCGGTCGTTGTCCCACAAGCGGGCGTACTGCTGCAGGCCAACCCAGGAATAGCTGGGCATGAAGCGCGAGCTGGTGAACGACAGCACAAAGGTCCAGAGGATGTAGCCGTAGAAACCGACCAGCACGATCAGCATCGTCGGCGCCAACACCAGCTTGGGCAGCCAGCGTTGCAGCGCATCCAGCGGTGAGGCCTTGGTGAAAACTGCGATTGAACTCATGGGTGACTCCGTTGCGTATTGCGCCGCTTGTGGGAACTAGAGGCCGCCTGACTCCTACAGAAATCCGGCACGGCCGATCCCGTGGCGCGCGCCGGAGGGCATGCGCCAGGGATAAGCAGGTCAAACGTAGTGGATTACCGCCGGCGCACCGGCGGCCGGGCTGGCTCTACTGCACGGCCTGGATAGCCGCGGCCAGCTGCTGGGCAGCCTTCTGCGGATCGGCCTTGGTGTCGTTGAAGAAGTTGGTCACCACATCGAAGACCGCGCCCTGCACATAGCTGGAGGCGGCCATGCCATGGGCCAGGCTCGGCTGCAGACCGCCATTGGCGGCAGCAGCCTTGAAGTCGACCATGGACTTCTGCGCGCAGGCATCGAAGCTGCTCATGTCCTGATCCATACGCACCGGGATCGAGCCCTTGTTCTGGTTGAAGAACTGCTGGAACTCCGGTTCCATCACGGTGCGCGCCAGGTCTTCCTGGGCCTTGCGGTTGTCCGCATCGCTCAACTTGAACATGGCCAGCGAATCGATGTTGTAGGCGAAGCTGCCCTGGGTGCCCGGGAATGGCAGGCATTGGTAGTCCTTGCCGGCGACCTTGCCGGCGGCGGTCCACTCGCTCTTGGCCCAGTCGCCCATGATCTGCATGCCGGCCTTGCCGTTGATGACCATGGCGGTGGCGCTGTTCCAGTCACGCCCGGCGGCATTGGCGTCGACGTAACCATGCAGTTTCTGCAGGGCGGCGAATACCTCGACCATCTTGGCACTGGTCAGCACGGACTCGTCCAGCTCGACGAAGGCCTTGTAGAAGTCATCGGGCCCCAGCACGGCCAGGGCCAGGTCTTCGAATACGGTGCTGTCCTGCCAGGGCTGACCACCGTGGGCCAGGGGCATGAAGCCGGCGGCCTTGAGTTTTTCCGCGGCGGCGAAGAATTCGTCGAGGGTAGTCGGTGCGGTGGCTCCGGCTTTGGCGAACACCTCGGGGTTGATCCACAGCCAGTTGACCCGGTGCACGTTGACCGGCACCGCCACGTAGTCGCCGCCGAACTGCATCGCCTCGATCACCTGGGGCGGCAGCAGCTCATTCCAGCCATTCTCTTCGGCCACCTGATTGAGGTCGGCGAGCAGGCCCAGTTCGCCCCACTCCTGGATGTCGGGGCCCTTGATCTGCGCGGCGGCCGGCGGATTGCCGGAGACGGCGCGGGTTTTCAGCACGGTCATGGCCGCTTCGCCACCGCCACCGGCGACGGCGAAATCTTTCCAGCTGTGGCCCTGGTCTTCGACCAGTTTCTGCAGGGTATCGGCGGCGCGCTTTTCGCCACCGGAGGTCCACCAGTGCAGCACTTCGACTTCGCCGGCGAGGGCGGTCAGCGGCATTAGGGCAGCGAGGGAAACAGCGGTGGACAGACGGGAAATCGCATTCATATGAGCAGGTTCCTTTCTTGTTGTTATTCACGGGCAAGTCTGGTGCTTGCGCTGGAATCGAGTCTAACCAGGGTTGGCGCCGCGGCGGGTAACGAAGGGATGCGGGAAAGTCACCGAATGGTGACATAGGCGAGCGCCGCAACGGGCGCTGTACAGCGGAGAAACTCGCAGGCGCGGGTATACCCGCATGGCGTGCACTGCATCCAGCCGAGGTGAGGGTGCAGCCAGGCCCAAGGTGCCCGCCCAAGGGCCTTGCCAGCACTCAGGTGCGGAATTGCCCGACCAGGCCCTGCAGCTGCTCGGCGAGGCGCGCCAACTGCTCGCTAGTGGCGGCTGTTTGCTGCGCGCCGACACTAGCCTCTTCAGCAACCTGGCTGACTGAGACAATATTGCGGTTGATCTCCTCGGCCACCGAGCTTTGCTCCTCGGCAGCCGAGGCAATCTGCGCGTTCATGTCGTTAATGGTGGCCACGGAACGGGTGATGCAGTCCAGCGTGGCCCCCGCCTGAGCGACCTGTTCCACGCCCTTGCGCGCCTGAGTGCAGCTGACCTCCATGACTTTCATGGCACTGGAGGAGCCGCTCTGCAGCTTTTCGATCATTCCCTGGATTTCGGTGGTCGATTGCTGAGTACGCGAGGCCAGGGTACGCACCTCATCGGCGACCACGGCAAAGCCGCGGCCCTGCTCACCGGCTCGCGCCGCTTCGATAGCGGCATTGAGGGCCAGCAGGTTGGTCTGCTCGGCAATACTGCGGATAACTTCCAGTATGCCGCCGATCTTGTCGCTGTCCTGCTCCAGCTGGCGAATGACCACTGCCGCCTTCTCCACTTCACTGGCCAGGACATCGATGACTTCGCCGGTCTGGCTGACCACGCGTTTTCCGTCTGCCGCTTCCTGATCCGCCTGCTGGGCGGCCTGCGCCGCCCCGGCTGCACTGTGCGCAACCTCCTGAACGGTGGTGGTCATCTCGTGCATGGCTGTCGCAACCTGTCCGATTTCCGCTTGCTGACGGCGCACGCCGGCACCGGTCTGAAGCGTCACCGTAGAGGTCTGTTGGGCAGCGGCCGCAAGCTGACCGGTGGCACTGGAAACCTGCTGCACCATGGCGTGAAAACGCTCGCGCATCTGGTTGAAGGCCTTGGCCGCCCGACCCAGCTCGTCGTCGCCCTGGTAATCGGCGGTTACGGTCAGGTCACCCTGGGCCATTTGTCCGCTGGCGCGTTCGAGCGCGGCAACGGCAGTGCCTAAGGCGCTGATGATGCCCCAGGCCAGCCATATGCACAGGCCGAGCGCGACGGCCAGCAGCCCGATAGCGGCATTGCGAATCAACCGGTACTCACTCTGCGCCGCGACAAATTGCGCCTCGGCCAGATCCAGCTGCACCTGCAGGAGTTCTTCCGAGGAAGCATTGGCGGCAGCGAAGGACTCATCGAGACGGGTCAGCGCCAGGCTGCCGGCCTGCTCGAATTGCTCGGCCTCGAGCGCCGCCATCACGGGCTTCAGCCCCTCGTTGACGAAGATCGCCCGGGTGGCGCTGAAATCATCTGCCAGCCGCTGCTCCTCGGCCCCCCTTGGGTGAGTCAGATAGTCCTGCCAGATGGCGCTGATCTTCGTGATATTGCCCTGGACAATATCGCTGTGCAGGGTTCTCGGGTGCGTGTGCAGGTCTTTGAAGCTGTTTTGCGGGTCGTGCTGCAGGGCCAGGAGCAGTTGGACCCGACTATCCTGCATCAGCGCCATGATCTTCCCCACCTGCCCCGTACCGACCAGGCGATCGTGGTACAGACTGTCGAGCGAGGCGTTGGAGTCGAGCATGCCCTTGAGCCCCACGCCACCAATCCCGGCCATCAGTACCGCGCTCAGGCTGACCAGCATCACCATGCGCTTCTTGAAACTGAAACTCTGCAATAGGCTCATATACGGCCCCGCTTCTTATTAGAGTTGTAGGAATGTGGTGAACACGAACAGGGAGCACCCATTCAAGGGGTCAGACGGCCCAGGCACAGCCGCCATGTCGATCACGATGAAACTCGACGCCGCAGCACGTAAACCAGCAGCGGGCAGCTGCTCCGCTCTCGGCCACGCGCCCTGGCCTCAACCAGTCTATCGGCCTCAGCGCAGGCTTCTGAAGGGCCCGACTGAAGCCACAGGCTCACAGCTGCCAGCATAGCAACCTTGGGTCATGTAATGC
>NZ_JBFIIG010000199.1:0-7335 GCF_041601375.1 Pseudomonas sp.
CACCTGATCCCATCCCGAACTCAGTAGTGAAACGATGCATCGCCGATGGTAGTGTGGGGTTTCCCCATGTGAGAGTAGGTCATCGTCAAGCTTATATTCCAAACCCCCCATCTGCGTAAGCAGCTGGGGGGTTTGTCTTTGTGCGTCGAAAAGACCAGGTGCAGGCGGCCTTCGGGTTGTGCAAGCCTGCACTTTGTTAATATCGCGCGTCTGTTTTTCCTTCTGAGGCTGGAGTTTGCCGATGTCCGCCCCCGCGACCCCTTCCGGGCTTGCCGCCCTACCGGATGCCTACAAGGCGGTGCTCTATGTGCTGGCGCTGTCCTTCCCGGGCAAGCATAAAACCGCTTTGCTCGAGCAGTTGCGCGAGATGGGGGTACGCAGTTCCTCAACCCGGGCGATGGACGGCCCGGCGCTGAGCGAGATACTGGCGATGTTGCACCGTCTCGACTGGGTCAGCCTAGGCGGTGGTGGGCAGCCCTATTGCTTGCCGCCTGAGCGGCGCAATCTGGTGCTGCAGCAGCTCAATAGCGACGTCAGCAAAGACAGCTGGCTGCAGGCGCTGCGCAGCAGCATCGCACCGCCCCGCAGTGCCTGGGATATACCCAGTCAGGCGAACCAGCGGCTGAGTCTGTGGCTGGCCATTCTGGGGGGGCAGGCGGATGAGGTGCAGCAGGGTTTGGCTTTGCTGCAGTCGAGTTCGCTACGCCATAGCCTGGTCGGGGAGTCGCCCTGCCAGCAACTGCTGGCCGACGAACCGGGCAAGCAGGTGTTTGCCAGGCTCAGACATGAGGTCAAGAGCCTGCTCCTGGAGGATTATCTGGGCGAGGTGAACTGGCATCTGCAGCCGGCAGAAGAGGCCTATCGGCAGGGCCTGGCCTTGCTCGCGAACTCTTCGGCCAGCCCGGACTTGGCCTTGCAGCTGATGTTGCAGGCCCTATGGCGTGGTGACTGGGCGCAGTATGAAGCACTGGGGCAGGGTGGCTTGGCATTCATGCAGCAGTTCATCCTCCAGGTGTTGCGTGGCGAGTATGCGCAAGCCTTGTTGGCGATGCAGGAGTGGATGAAGGCGATCAAGCGGCAAAGCAAGAAGCGCAAGGTCGAGCTGCCGCCGATACTCAATGGGTTCTATTGCCTGCTGTTGCTGGCCAGTGCGGACAAGCAGCTGTACCCGGCGCTCAAGCAGGCCGTCAGCTTGGGCGTGAAAGAGTACTACGGCCGGGCTTACCCGGCGCTGCAGCTGCTGGTCGAGCAACAACAGGCCAGTGTCCGGCGGCCTGATCAGGACTTCAGTGGCGCGTTGGCGTTCAATGGCTTCGATGGCTTGCTGCTGGCCCTGGGGTTGTACTGGGCGGATGCCGATGTGGTTCGCGAGCCGGTTTGGCGCGAGCAACTCGCTGGCTTTCGCGACGAGCTCATGGAGGCGGGATACCACTGGCTCGGTGAAGAGCTGGATGCCCTGCTGGCCCAGCAGTTTGCCCCGTCGAGCCGCCAGCCGGACTGGCATCAGCGGGCCGGTCTGGTGCCGCTGGTCAGTCTCTATCGGCGCCAGGAAGCCTGGCAGCATGCCTTGACCGCGTTGTCCATGCTCAAACCGGGCAGGGCCGAGTTGGGGGCGACGCAGGCCCAGAAATCGGCGCGACTGGCCTGGTTGATTACCTTCAGTCCTTATCAGTTGAGTGTCGAGCCACGTGAGCAGAAGCTCGGCGCCAAGGGCCAGTGGAGCAAGGGGCGCGCCGTGGCGCTCAAGCGCCTGTTCGAGGACGGCGACAGTCTGGATTTCCTGCTGGAGCAGGATACCCAGACCATTCGCCAGATCCAGCTCGGTAGCGATTACTACTATGGCGGAGCGCGCTACGAATTGCCTGCCGAGCAGGCCTTGCTCCGCCTGGTCGGACATCCGGCCTTGTTCTGGGCCGATGCGCCGGATGTGCGCATCGATCTGCTGCTCGGCCAGGTCAGCCTGCAGCTCAAGTCGCAGGGCGCGCAGATCCACCTCAAGCTCGAACCAAATGGTGTGCAGGGCAGTCCGGGCGTGCTGCTGCGCAAGGAGACGCCGACGCGCCTGCTGGTTTATCCGATCAGTCGTGAGCTGCGTCAGATCGCCGATATAGTCGGCGATGGCCTGAGTGTGCCGCAGGCCGCCAAGGCGCAACTGGTCGAGGCCATCGGTGCGATCGCACCACTGTTACCGATCCACTCGGACCTGCCCGAATTGGCCGGCCATCTCGACAGCATTGCCGCCGACAATACCCTGTATGCCCACCTGCTGCCGCTGGAGGCGGGTTTGCGCCTGCAATTGCTGGTGCGACCGCTGGCCAGCAGTAGCTGGTTCAAACCCGGTCATGGTCTGGAGAACGTACTCGGTGAGCTGGACGGTAAAGCGCAGCAGGCCAGTCGCGACCTGCACGCGGAAACCGCCTCGTTGCAGCGGGTGTTGCAGGCCTGCCCGGCGCTCGCCCAGGCCGACAGCGATGGTCAGGAGTGGCAACTGGCCGAGCCGCAGGATGCTTTGCAGGTCTTGAGCGAGTTGCAGGCCCTGGAGGGCGACTGGCTGCAATGCGTCTGGCCGGAAGGTGAGCGCATGCGGATCAAGGCGCGGCCGGGCATGGGCCAGCTCAAGCTCGGGCTCAAGCAGCAGGGTGACTGGTTCGTGCTCAGTGGTGAAGTGCAGCTGGACGATGGCCGCGTGCTGCACCTGCGCCAGCTTCTGGAGTTGCTCAAGTCCAGCACGGGGCGCTTCCTCAAGCTTGGCGAACGGGACTGGCTGGCCCTGAGTGACAGCCTGCGCAAGCGTCTGGACGAACTGGCTCATCTGGCCGACCGGGTCGGCGATGACGGTCTGCGTCTGAATCTGCTGACCGCGCCACTGTTGGCCGGCCTGGCACAAGAGGCCGGGGAGTTTCAGGCCGATGCCGGCTGGCAAGCGCACCTGGACAAACTCGAATCGCTCAAGCACTTCCAGCCGCAGCTGCCGAGCACCCTGCAGGCCGAGCTGCGCGATTACCAGCGCGAGGGTTTCGACTGGCTGGCCCGCCTGGCCCAGTGGGGCGTTGGCGCCTGCCTGGCCGATGACATGGGCCTGGGTAAAACCGTGCAGACCCTGGCGCTGCTGTTGCACCGCGCGCCAGCCGGGCCGCAACTGGTGGTGGCGCCGACTTCGGTGGCGCTCAACTGGCAGGCGGAAACCGCGCGCTTCGCGCCGACGCTCAGGCTGCACATCTACCAGCAGAACCGTCACCTCGATGGCTTGGGACCGCTGGACCTGGTGATCGTCAGCTATGGCCTGTTGCAGCAGGACAATCAGGCGTTCGCCAGCCAGCACTGGACCAGCGTGGTACTAGATGAGGCCCAGGCGATCAAGAATTCGCAGAGCAAACGCTCGCAGGCGGCGATGACCCTGCAGGCCGACTTCAAGCTGATCGCTAGTGGCACTCCGGTGGAAAACCACCTGGGCGAACTGTGGAACCTGTTCCGCTTTATCAACCCGGGCCTGCTCGGCAGCCAGGAGCGTTTTGCCCAGCGCTTCTCCACGCCGATCGAGCGTGGCGAGCAGGGCGCACGCAAGGCGTTGAAGGCCCTGATCCAGCCATTCATCCTGCGGCGACTGAAAAGCCAGGTGCTCGACGAGCTGCCGTCGCGCACCGAGATCACCTACAAGGTGCCGTTGTCCGGCGAAGAGATGCACCTGTACGAGGCCCTGCGCCAGCAGGCCCTGAATACGTTGAGTAGCACGGCGCCGGGCAAGTCGCTGCAGGTGCTGGCGGAGATCACCCGTCTGCGCCGCTTCTGCTGTCACCCAAGCCTGGTCATGCCCGAGTGCGGCCTGAGTGGCAGCAAGCTGGCCGCCTTTGCCGAAATCGTCGAGGAGCTGCTGGAAAACCGCCACAAGGCGCTGGTATTCAGCCAGTTCGTCGACCACCTGAGCATCATTCGTGGCTGGCTCGACGAGCAGGGCATCAGCTATCAGTACCTCGATGGCGCCACACCGCCGAAGGAACGCCAAGTGCGCATGGCTGCCTTCCAGGCTGGCATCGGCGAGATTTTCCTGATCAGTCTGAAAGCCGGCGGTACCGGCCTCAACCTGACCGCCGCCGACTATGTGATCCACCTCGATCCCTGGTGGAACCCGGCGGTGGAGGATCAAGCCAGCGACCGTGCTCACCGCATGGGCCAACAGCGGCCGGTGACCATCTACCGACTGGTCACCGAACATACCATCGAGGAGCAGATCGTCGCCCTGCACGGGCAAAAGCGCGACCTTGCCGACAGCTTGCTGGGCGGCGGCGAGGTCAGCGGCAAGCTGGATGCCGATGCGCTGCTGAGTCTGCTCAAGGGCGACCAGATACAGTAAAGCGGCCGGGTGGATGCGCCCGGATACGCAAAGGCCCCAGGTTTTCACCTGGGGCCTTTGCGTTTATATGGTGCACCAGGCGGGATTCGAACCCACGACCACTGCCTTCGGAGGGCAGTACTCTATCCAGCTGAGCTACTGGTGCAGCGCGGGCGCAATCATACGCATCTCGTGGGCGGGCGTCCATGCCGGCGGTTTTTGTGTGATTGCGTCCGCACATGGCGGATGGGTGTGAGGACTCGCCGGAACAGCCCTTGATCGGATGTTTCGTTAATTTTTTCGAACAGGCTCTTGCCCTTTACCCCTCATGACCCTAGGATTCGTTTGAGATTTCAAACGATATTGCCGAAACCGTTCGGAACTCTGTGCGGTCCGGGTCAATCCTATTTAGATCGATTGACTAAAATTGATATGAAGGCAGCAACGCGGCCGTCAAAACATCTTCATGGGGGCGCGTGCTCATCGTGCCAACAACAACCGTCCGACGCCAGGGTGTCGCGATCAAGGAGAATAATGCCATGCAATTGAAAGACACCCAGCTGTTCCGTCAGCAAGCCTATATCGACGGAGCTTGGCTGGACGCCGACAGTGGCCAGACCCTCGCGGTCAACAATCCGGCCACCAATGAAGTCATCGGTACGGTGCCGAAGATGGGCGCCGTCGAGACCCGCCGCGCCATCGAGGCGGCCGACCGCGCGCTGCCGGCCTGGCGTGCGCTGACTGCCAAGGAGCGCGCGACCAAGCTGCGTCGCTGGTTCGAGTTGCTGATGGAGAACCAGGACGACCTCGGTCGCCTGATGACTCTGGAGCAGGGCAAGCCACTGGCCGAGGCCAAGGGCGAGATCGCCTACGCCGCCTCTTTTATCGAGTGGTTCGCCGAAGAAGCCAAGCGCGTCTATGGCGACACCATCCCCGGCCATCAGGCCGACAAGCGCATCCTGGTGATCAAGCAGCCGATCGGCGTCACCGCGGCCATCACCCCGTGGAATTTCCCGGCGGCGATGATCACCCGCAAGGCCGGTCCGGCGTTGGCTGCCGGCTGCACCATGGTGATCAAGCCGGCTTCGCAGACTCCGTTCTCGGCCCTGGCCCTGGTCGAGCTGGCGCATCGTGCCGGCATTCCCAAGGGCGTGCTCAGCGTGGTCACCGGCTCGGCTGCGGAGATCGGTGGCGAGCTGACCGGTAATCCGATCGTGCGCAAGCTGTCGTTCACCGGCTCGACCGAGATCGGCCGCCAGCTGATGGCCGAATGCGCCAAGGACATCAAGAAGATCTCGCTCGAGCTGGGCGGTAACGCACCCTTTATCGTGTTCGACGATGCCGACCTGGATGCCGCGGTCGAAGGCGCCCTGGCGTCCAAATACCGCAATGCCGGGCAGACCTGCGTCTGCGCCAACCGTCTCTATGTGCAGGACGGGGTGTACGACGCCTTCGCCGAGAAGCTGATGGTCGCGGTGGCCAAGTTGAAGATCGGCAACGGCCTGGACGATGGCATCACCACCGGCCCGCTGATCGACGCCAAGGCGGTGGCCAAGGTCCAGGAACACATCGCCGATGCGGTGGGCAAGGGCGCCAAGCTGGTCGCCGGTGGCAACAGCCTGGGCGGCAACTTCTTCGAGCCGACCATTTTGCTCAACGTACCGAACCACGCCGCGGTCGCCAAGGAAGAAACCTTCGGCCCGCTGGCGCCGCTGTTCCGCTTCAAGGACGAGGCCGAAGTGATTGCCATGTCCAACGACACCGAGTTCGGCCTGGCCTCCTACTTCTATGCCCGCGATCTGGGGCGGGTGTTCCGCGTGGCCGAGGCGCTGGAATACGGCATCGTCGGCGTCAACACCGGGATCATCTCCACCGAGGTGGCGCCGTTCGGCGGCATGAAGGCCTCGGGCCTGGGCCGCGAGGGCTCCAAGTACGGCATCGAGGACTACCTGGAGATCAAGTACCTGTGCCTGGGTATCTAGCCAGTCGCTACTGCGCTTTGGCGATACGGTGTTGGCGGAATCGGGGAAAATGCTCATTGGCAAAAGCCAACTCCGCTTTTTTCAGACACCGCCGCCTTGTCTGACCTTCGCTCGCTACACTCGGTTAGGGTGTAGGCATAAAGAATTATTCCCCCATGGCCGGGAGGGCTGTAGCAGTCGATCATCGTATGCTGCTGCCGCGCTAACCCGGTCATTTCATCCTTGAACCACGCCGACCGATGAGCGGCCAATGAGGACAGCATGAGCAAGACCAACGAATCCCTGATGCAACGCCGCACCGCCGCCGTTCCGCGTGGCGTCGGCCAGATCCACCCGATCTTCGCCGAGCGGGCGCAGAACGCCACGGTCACCGACGTCGAGGGTCGCGAGTTCATCGACTTCGCCGGCGGCATCGCCGTGCTCAACACCGGCCACCTGCACCCCAAAGTCGTCGCCGCCGTGCAGGAACAGCTGACCAAGCTCACCCACACCTGCTTCCAGGTGCTGGCCTACGAGCCCTACGTCGAGCTGTGCGAGAAGATCAACGCCAGGGTGCCGGGCGACTTCGCCAAGAAGACCCTGCTGGTCACCACCGGCTCCGAAGCGGTGGAGAACGCGGTGAAGATCGCCCGCGCCGCCACCGGCCGCGCCGGGGTGATCGCCTTCACCGGCGGCTACCACGGCCGCACCATGATGACCCTGAGCCTGACCGGCAAGGTCAATCCCTATTCGGCCGGCATGGGCCTGATGCCCGGCGGCGTGTTCCGCGCCCAGTACCCGTGTGAACTGCACGGGGTCAGCGTCGACGACGCCATCGCCAGCATCGAACGGGTGTTCAAAAACGATGCCGAGCCACGCGACATCGCCGCCATCATCATCGAGCCGGTGCAGGGCGAGGGCGGTTTCTACGTCGCGCCCAAGGCCTTCATGCAGCGCCTGCGCGCCCTCTGCGATCAGCACGGCATCCTCTTGATCGCCGACGAAGTGCAGACCGGCGCCGGGCGTACCGGCACCTTCTTCGCC
>NZ_JBFIIG010000200.1:0-7135 GCF_041601375.1 Pseudomonas sp.
CTGGTACAAGACCGAGAGCCAGAAGGACCCGCAGCTGCTGATCATGCGCGAGGAAGACGTGCTGGCCCGCGATGCCAAGGAGATCACCGCTGCGCAGTACCCGGACAGCCTGCACCTGGGCGAACTGACCCTGCCGCTGAGCTACCACTTCGAGCCCAACCACCCGCGCGACGGCGTCACCCTGCGCGTGCCGGCGCCGCTGCTGCCGCAACTGCCGGCCGAGCGCCTGCAATGGCTGGTGCCCGGCCTGCTGGAAGCCAAGTGCATCGCCCTGGTGCGCAACCTGCCCAAGGCGCTGCGCAAGAACTTCGTGCCGGTACCGGATTTCGTCGGCGCCGCCTTGAGCAAGCTCAGCGTCGGCCAGGGCAGCCTGCCCGCCGCCCTGGGTCGCGAACTGCAGCGCATGACCGGGGTGCGGGTGACCGACGAGGCCTGGACCGAGGCCGAAGCGCAGCTCGACGACCACCTGAAGATGAACCTGGAGGTGGTCGACAGCCACGGCAAGGTCCTAGGCGAGGGCCGCGACCTGGCCGAACTGTGCGCGCGCTTCAGTGAGGCCAGCCAGGCCGCGCTGGCCTTGCCGCAGACCGAGAAGAGCCAACGGTCGGTCGAGGCCAAGGCCTTCGTCGCCGTGGCCGAAAAAACCCAGCAGCAGATCGCCGGCCTGTCGCTGACGGTCTACCCGGCGCTGGTGGAGGAGGCCGGAGTGGTCAAGGAGGGCCGCTTCCCGACCCAGGCCGAGGCCGAATTCCAGCACCGCCGCGCCCTGCAGCGCCTGCTCCTGCAACAGCTGGCCGAGCAAGCCAAGTTCCTCCGCGGCAAGCTGCCGGGGCTGACCGAACTGGGCCTGCTGCATCGCGAGCTGGGCCGGGTCGAGGCGCTGGTCGAGGACATCCTCCTGGCCAGTCTGGACAGCTGCATTCTCGACGGCGAAGCCACGTTGCCCCGCGACGGCGCCGCCCTCGCGGCCCTGGCCGAACGCAAACGCGGCGACTGGACCGCTCACGCCGAGCGCCTGGCCAGGCTGACTTTGGAGATCCTCAAGCTCTGGCACGGCCTGCAGAAGCGTTTCAAGGGCAAGATCGACCTGGCCCAGGCCATCGCCCTCAACGACATCAAGCAGCAGCTGGGCAACCTGGTCTACTTAGGCTTCGTCCGCGAAACCCCGGGCGAATGGCTCAAGGAGCTGCCGCGTTACCTGAAAGCCATCGAACAGCGCCTGGACAAGATCGGTGCCCAGCTGCAGCGCGACCGGGTCTGGAGCGGCGAGCTGGCCGGCTACTGGGAACAGTACCAGGCGCGCCTGGGCAAGCACCGCCAGGAAGGCAAGCGCGACCCGCAGCTCACCCTGTATCGCTGGATGCTCGAGGAATACCGGGTGTCGCTGTTCGCCCAGCAGCTCGGCACCAAGCTGGCGGTCTCGGACAAGCGCCTGAGCAAGCAATGGAGCCAGGTCGAGGGCTGAACGGTCATGGCGTAGGGTGCGCCGTGCGCACCGAGGCGTTCTCCGCGATCGCACGCTGGTGCGCACGGCCTAGGCGGCTCCGCGCGCCCTACGGCTCGTGGTCAATCTGCACGTTCGCAATAAGCGCGACCCATGGCCGCCAAGCCTGCGGGCTCAACCCTGGGATGAGCGAAGCGATACCCATCGGACCATTCACGACTCTCGCCCGGGCGTCGCTTTGCGCTGGCCGATACCCGGCGGGCGGCGCCTGATCGGTTGCGACTTGACGATCGCCGTGCTGGTCTGCGCCTTGTCGGCGATGCGGTCGAGGATATGGTCGAGCTGGTCGATCGAGCGCACATGCAAGCGCACCACGAAGCAGTCGTCGCCGGTGACCTTGTCGCATTCGCAGAATTCGGCGGTATCCTCGATCAGCTTCTGCACCACATGCAGCATGCCCTGCAGCGGTTTGACCCGGACGATGGCCTGCAACTGGTAGCCGAGCGCCTTGGGGTCGATCTCGATGGTGAAGCCGCGAATCACCCCGCGTTCTTCGAGGCGGCGCACTCGCTCCGCAACGCTGGGCGACGACAGGCCGACCCGGCGGGCCAGTTCCTTCAGGGAAATCCGCGAGTCCTCAAGCAGCGCTTCGAGGATGTTCTGGTCGATCTCGTCGATCATTTTTCGTTTCTCATGAAATCCGTCCGTATTGCTTAGATAATTAGGTTTATCTAGCTATATGCCTTTTTCAAACCATGTAAATAGGCGCCGCCACATAATATTTTAGCCTCTGACCACTGGCGGAGGTGCAGCATGAACGGCAGAACACGCGGCACGCTCGAGATGAGCGCGGCAATGATGATTTCTGGAACCATCGGCGGCTTCGTCGTGCTTTCCGGCCAGCCGGTGATGGACGTGGTGTTCTGGCGCTGCGTGATCGGCGCGCCGGTGCTCTTGGCCGTATGCGCCGCACTGGGCATGCTGCGCGGCATCCTCACACCGCGCCTGCTGGCGTTCGCCGCGCTGGGCGGGGTGGCCATCGTGCTCAACTGGCTGCTGCTGTTCGCCGCCTATTCGCGCGCCTCGATCGCCATCGCCACGGCGGTGTACAACACCCAGCCGTTCATTCTGGTGGGGTTCGGTGCGCTGTTCTTCGCCGAGCGGCTGACCCTGACCAAGCTCATGTGGCTCGGCCTGGCTTTCATCGGCATGCTGCTGATCGTTCAGGCCAAGCCCAGTGCGGGTTACGTCGGCAGCGACCACCTGGGCGGCATCCTCCTGGCCCTGGGCGCGGCCTTCTTCTATGCGCTGGCGGCGATCATCGCCAAGAAACTCGACGGCACGCCGCCGCACCTGATCGCCTTGATCCAGGTCTGCGTCGGCACCCTGATGCTGGCGCCCTTCGCCAACCTGGCACAACTGCCCAGCGATATGGCCACCTGGGGAACGCTGCTGACCCTCGGCGTGGTGCATACCGGCCTGGTGTACATCCTGTTGTACGGTGCGATCCAGAAACTGCCGACCCACCTGACCGGGGCGCTGTCCTTCATCTACCCGATCGTCGCTATCCTGGTCGACTATCTGGCCTTCGACCATCGCCTGCATGCGATCCAGCTGGTCGGCATCGCCGCCATCCTGCTCGCCGCCGCCGGCATGACGCTGGGTTGGTCGCAGGGAAAGAAGGCCGAGGTGCAAGCGCAGGCCGAGCAAACGGGCGAGTGAGCGGCGGGGAACGCGAGCTGTCGGCTCTTTGTTGGAGCGGCGGGGACGCCCAGTCGGGGACGCCCAGTTCCATGGCGCGTTCCATTCGCAGCGTAGCGACAACCCGCCAGCTTGGCGCCGCGTCGCTGATGATTGATCCCGCGTAAGCTGTGGCGGGCCGCGTAGGTTTGAGCGAAGCGATACCCATCGGCCGTCGATCAGCGAGTCCCTTCCGGCTAGCGCCCGAACAACCGATCAATCATCGTCATCGCACTTGACTTCCTTCTTGAACTCGTCGTGCTTGGCCTCGATCTTGACCTTGCAGCCACCGTCCCAGAACTCGTCCTTCCACTCGCCCCGCGGCCAACTGGCGCCGTGGCCGTGCGGGCATTTGATCTCTTCCTTGTATTCGTCGCCCTTGGACTCGATCTCGACCTTGCATGGGCCGTCCCAGTACTCCTCCTCCCATTCGTCATCCTCGTAGCGATGGTCGGCCGCCGCCGGGTTCAGCCAGCCGGAAGCCATTGCGCACAGCAGCCACAGGCCCAGCATGGGCTTCACGCTCATCTCACCACCTCCGCACTAGAAGACACCGGCTGGGCGTTGCGCTTGATCGCCGTTCGATCGAAGCCGCCTGCCTACCTGGCTATACGACAACGCGTGGGGCCGCTTTATCCGCGCCGCGAGCCGAAATCGGCGGAGACCGAAGGGGGGCTGCCGATCGCCCAGGCAACGCGGTCCCCGATCCCGTCAGGAGACCGAGTGGAGGTGCTGTGCAGAGGGGTGTTTGGCATGGATGCCAACCGGCTTGTCGCGGGTTGCACCCGCCCTACCAGCGGCAAGGCGGAGCTTGATGGTTTGTATGATGGGTAACGCGGGTTCAGCCGCGCTGGGGAATGGCCAGGCCGCGGATTACCGCCGGGCGCGAGAGGAAGGCGTCCAGGGTGCGGGTGACCTGGGGGAAGCGCTCGATTTGCACCAGCTCGCCGGCCTCGTAGAAACCGAGCAGGTTGCGTACCCAGGGCAAGATGGCGATGTCGGCGATGCTGTAGGCGTCACCCATGATCCAGCGACGGCCGTCCAGGCGCTGCTCGAGCACGCCGAGCAGGCGGCTGGACTCCTCGACGTAGCGGTCGCGCGGGCGCTTGTCTTCGTAGTCCTTGCCGGCGAATTTATGGAAGAAGCCGACCTGGCCGAACATCGGGCCGATGCCGCCCATCTGGAACATCAGCCACTGGATGGTTTCGTAGCGGCCGGCGGCGTCCTCGGGGATCAGCTGGCCGGTCTTCTCCGCCAGGTACAGCAGGATCGCGCCGGACTCGAACAGCGCCAGCGGCTGGCCGTCCGGGCCGTTGGGGTCGAGGATGGCGGGGATCTTGTTGTTCGGGTTGAGCGAGAGGAACTCCGGCGACAGCTGCTCGTTGTCGGCGAAGCTGACCAGGTGCGGTTCGTAGGCCAGGCCGGTTTCCTCCAGCATGATCGACACCTTGACTCCGTTGGGCGTCGGCAGCGAATAGAGTTGCAGACGCTCGGGGTGCTGGGCGGGCCATTTGCGGGTGATGGGGTAGGCGGAGAGGTCGGTCATAGGGTTTCCAATCATCGGGCGGTGGGAACAGCCCGGACCAGGCGCTGGGCGGTGCGGGTCGGGCATTGTTGCGGCGGCCTGCGGGCGCCGGCAGCCAGTGTGCCGCTCGGGGTGTTGAGGGCGGGTCGCTGCAGCGGACGCTGGTGCTGGGCCTTGCCGGAGGAATAAGACCACTATCGGCCCCTGCGCGAAAATCGATAGTCGTACTAGTTGGCATCAATCTGGTTGATGGCCGGGGTGCCATGGTTCCCTGCGTCAGCGCGAGCCGGTATGGTTCAGCCCCATCGACCACCGTTAACGGAGAACCCCGATGAGCCTGCACGGCGATTACGACCCGCAGAACATCTTTGCCCAGATCATTCGCGGCGAGGCCCCCTGCTACAAACTGTACGAGGACGACGACGTGCTCGCCTTCCTCGACCTGTTTCCGCAGTCCTACGGCCATACCCTGGTGATCCCCAAGCGCGCGGCGGCGCGCAATATCCTGGATATCGATGCGGACGAGTTGTGCAAGCTGATGCGGGTGACCCAGCGGCTGACCCGGCTGCTGGTGGACGAACTGCAGCCGGAGGGTGTGCAGGTGGCGCAATTCAACGGCAGCCCGGCCGGGCAGACCGTGTTCCACATCCACATGCACATAGTCCCGCGCTTCGCCGGCCAGGGCCTGGGCGTTCACGCCAGCAGCAAGGCCGACCCGGGTGAACTGGAACAGCTGCAGGCACGGCTGGTGCAGCGCCTTCACGGCTGAAGGCCGCACGACGATCTGCTGCCGCTGTCGCTTCGCTCCTTACGGGGCGAAGCACCGGTGGCGCCAACACCTGGAGAAGGCCTCGCGACGGCGCTCGATATGTTCACAACCTCTGCGCGCATCAGTCCGGCCGCCACAGCTGCAGGTAGCTGGCCTCATGACTGGTATCCAGCTCGATGCTGATGGTCTCGCTCTGGCGCAATACCTCGGTGGTGACCAGTAGCGGCCGGGCGACGAAGCCGCTGGGCGGCTCGCCGGAGAAGGCGCGGTTCAATTCGTCGATCACTTGCCAGCCGTGCGCACCGAGCGGTTCGGCAATGGTGGCGATCTGCTGGGACAGCCCGGAATGGATCCGCGCCAGCGCTCTGGCCGAGCCGTCGCCGGCCGACACATGGCGGATATCCTGGCGCCCGAGTCGCGCCAGGGGCACATGGATATGGTCGAAATACACGTCATTGATCGCCAGGCTGTGGGTCCAGGCCGAACCAAAGCGCTGCTGCAGGTGCGTGACCCGGCCGGCGATTTCCTCGGAAACCCTGGCGATCGGCAGGTCCTCGATACTCAGCACCCGACAATTGGGGCACTCGCGGATGCGCTGGGCCATGCGCTCGGCCTTGGTTGTGGCAATGGCGAACTGGCTGTCGGTGAAGATCACCACGCCGCCCGCGCCATCGCCGATGATGAGTTCCGCGGCCAGGTCCGCGACCACCAGCGGGTCGGTGGTGACATTGCTGAACAGCCACTCGCTCGGCCCCGGCGTATCCCCGGCGTGCCAGCCGACCAGGGCTATCTTGCGTTGCTGGAACAGCGCCGGCAGTTCCCCCAGCGTCCTTGGGCCGAAACCACCCAGCACCACGCCGTCCGGCGCCTGCTGCAACGCCTGCTCGGCGATACGCCGCCACTCGGCAGCATCGCCATGCCCATCCAGCGCCTGTACCCGCCAGCCGATCAGCCTGGCCGCCCGCTCGACGCTGCGATACACCGCGACCACCCCGCCGTTGCGGAAGTCGGAGGCGAGGAACAGCACCCGCTTGCCCGCCAGCGCCGCCGGCCCCTCCTTGGGGCCTGTCCAGTCGGCATGACTGGCGGTGATCAGCAGGCCGAGCAGGCCGGCGATCAGCAGACGCAGTACGGCAGCCGTCTTCATGGCAGTCCTCCCTCCGCCCGGACTCCGCGCAACCGCCGCGCCCGTAGCAGGATCATTGATGGCCCTATGCCATAGAGCATAGCGGCTGGCGCCGGACTGCAGCGGCGCGGGGTCAGGTGGTCGTGCCGGAGCAGGGCGGCAATACCCAGGGGCTAGGCAGCGAGGTCGCTAGCGCACGGCCCCTGTCCGGTTGGCTGCACCGCATGTTCGGCCGCGAGTCGCCAGAGTCGCCGTTCGGTGTTAGTTCCGCGGCTCATAGTATTTCGCAAAAACTCCAGAGCTTTCAGCAAGAAGCTGTCATGGCTATGCCACTAAATTCCACTACCCACTGTCACTTGGGTGTGTTTGCCATGCGCGGGTAGTCATGCCGCGCATCTGAGCTGGCCCCATAGAAGCAGTTCTTACAACAACAGTCTCCATAAGAGGATGGGCGTGATGTTTAAAGCCAGTCACGTCTTGCAGGACGAGTTCCTTAACCGGATCTCTGCCGCCAAGGCCGCCGATTTTTTC
>NZ_JBFIIG010000201.1:0-7133 GCF_041601375.1 Pseudomonas sp.
ATCCGCCATGACGGCATGCACGACGGCGCGATAGGGGCGCGAATCTATTGATCAAGCGAGACCCTTGGCTCGGAAAATAAATGCGCGCCCTTTTGGGCTATGGGGCCGCAATCGATGTGCAAACACCAAGGCGCAGCTTGCGCCTGCCCCCGTGCGTGCCGATCAGGCGTCATTCACGCCCATTTCTTGCCAAGTTCTTCCAGCCCGGCCTTTTGCAGGTCTTCGGGACTCATCAGGATGCGGAACCTGCAGTCGGCCTGGAGGTTGAGGAAGAAAGGCTCCGCCAGGGCGGGTACATCCGACGACTCTTGCACGTCAACGATGAAAATGCCGCCGCGCTTGCCGTTTTGTTCGGTGAAGTAGGCCGCTTGCGGCTTGATGGCTTCGAGGATGCGGGCGATGACTTCGCCCACTTTGCCGGTTCTCACGAGGGTATTGAAGGGCTCAAGTGGGAACTCGACGGTGAGGAGCATTTTCATGACAGGACTCCAGCTTGTTGCGGTACGTGGAGAGGGTTCCGCTGACGGCCCATGAAGCGGAATGCTCTGTCGCGTAGCCTTGCTCGTCGTCCTGCAACCCTTGCTGCTCCTCGAAAACGCGACAGGTGCTGGCTAGCCGATCTGACTGGGAACTAGCACGGTTAACCCTAGTTGTCGCCCATTTGCCTGTCCAGCGCCCGGCAGACCTGCGGTAAATGCCGGTAACGAAAAAGCGGGCCGAAGCCCGCTTTTTCGTTGTTGCTGTAGCAGTGCTTACTTCAACCAACCCGCCACGCGCTCGGGGTTGGCGGCGATCCAGTCCTTGGCGGCCTGCTCCGGCTTGGCGCCTTCGCTGACGGCCAGCATCACTGCGCCTACTTCTTCCGGTCCCCAGGAGAACTTCTTGAGGAAGGCAGCGGCCTCTGGCGCCTTGGCTTCCATACCCATGCTGGCCACGGTGTCGATGTGCTCAGCTTCGCCGAAGACATTCTGCGGGTCTTCGAGGAAGCGCAGTTTCCACTTGGCGAACATCCAGTGCGGAATCCAGCCGGGGACCACGATGGCTTCCTTCTTCTTCTCGGCGCGGGCCAAGGCGATGGCCATGGCCGGACCGGAACTCGGCATCAGCTTGAAGTCCAGGTTATATTTCTCGATGGCTTCTTCGGTGCGGCGCATCACACCGGCACCGGCGTCGATGCCGGTGATCTTGCCGTCGTAGGCTTCTTTGCTCTTGTTCAGGTCTTCGATGCTCTTGGCTTCGACGTAGTCGGGAACCACCAGGCCGATTTTCGCGCCCGCATAGTTGGTGCCGAGGACCACCACCTTGTCTTTCATCTTGGCGTAGTACTCGCCGTGAGTGACCGGCAGCCAGGCGGAGAGGGTCGCATCCAGGTCGCCGCGGGCCACGCCTTGCCACATGATCGCGGGTTCAACGGCTTTCAGCTCGACTGTGTAGCCGAGATTACTCTTGAGGACTTCGCTTGCGACATGGGTGGCGGCGACGCTGTCGTCCCAGCCGTTGACGAAGCCGATGGTCAAGGTGGGCTTGTCCGCGGCCATGGCAGTGGACATGCCCAGCGCGAGTGCAGCAACGCCAAGACTTTTCAGGCAGAAGGTGGATAGTTTACGCATAGATTTGATGCTCCATCAGTGAGAGTTGCAGTTCAACTGTGTTACTGGCTCGTGCTGATTGCGGGTGTTGCGCTGGCCGGTTAACCCATGCCAGTGATGCGTGCCTCTGCCCGTCTGGCGCGGACGCCAGGCGGGCGAGAGCTTTTACAGTCCGACGTGCTTCTTCACGGCGGCAGCGCCATCCTGGCCGTCATAGGTGGTGACGCCAGCCAGCCACTTGTCCAGGGCCTCCGGGTTGGCCTTGATCCAATTCTTGGCCACTTCCGCCGGGTCTTCTTTCTCCAGCACTTTTTCCATCAGCTGGCTTTCGATCTCGACGCTGAATTGCAGGTTGTTCAGCAGCTTGCCCATGTTGGGGCAGCGTGCTTCGTAATCCGGTGGTACCACGGTGTAGACCTTGGCGGCGCCGTAATCCGGGCCGAACACGTCATCGCCGCCCGATAGGTAGGTGATATCGAACTGGGTATTCATCGGGTGAGGTGCCCAGCCGAGGAACACGACCGGCTTGTTCTTTCTCACGGCGCGCTGCACCTGCACCAGCATGCCGGCTTCGCTGGACTCGACCATGCGGAAACCGCCCATGCCGAACTGGTCTTCCTTGATCATTTTTTCGATCAGCAGGTTGCCGTCGTTACCGGGCTCGATGCCGTAGATCTTGCCGTCGAGTTCTTTCTTGAACTTGGCGATGTCCTGGAAGCTTTTCAGGCCAGCCTCAGCCAGGTAGGTCGGTACGGCGAGGGTGTACTTGGCCCCCTCCAGGTTGGCGGTTGGCAGCACCTTGACGCCGTTGTCCTTGGTGAAGGGTTCGATCACCGCGTCCATCGAGGGTGCCCAGTAGCCAAGGAACACATCGATCTGGCCCTTTTGCACGCCGGTGAAGGCAATCGGTACCGAGGCCATGATCTTGCGAGTCTGGTAGCCCAGGCCCTCGCTCAGGGTCATGGCCACGCCGGTGGTGGCGGCGATGTCGGCCCAGCCGATCTCGGCGAAGCGCACCTGTTTGCAGCTTTCCGGCTCCTGGGCCCAGGCGCTTTGCAGCATCGCGCAGGACAGCAGGCCAACCCCAGCAATGGTTTTCAACTTGCTCATTTATGGCTCCCTCTGTGAACGGATAAGGTGAAAGTCTTACTGGCGCTGCAATTTCGCACTCACCCAGCTGATCAGGGTGGCGCGTTTCTCGCTTTGCTTGGTGCCGAAGCTTTCGGTAATGCGGTCGAGGATGATCGCCAGCAGTACCACGGCCATGCCGCTCTCGAAGCCTAGACCGATATCCAGGCGCTGGATGCTCGCCAGCACGTCGTTGCCCAGGCCGCCGGCGCCGACCATCGAGGCAATGATCACCATCGACAGGGCCATCATGATGGTCTGGTTGACCCCGGCCATGATCGACGGCATGGCGCTGGGCAGCTGGACTTTGAGGAGCAACTGGGTCTTGCTGCAGCCGAAGGACTGACCGGCCTCGATGATTTCCTTGTTGACCTGGCGGATACCCAGGTTGGTCAGGCGCACCGCTGGCGGCATGGCGAAAATCACCGTGGCGATGATCCCCGGCACCCGGCCGAGGCCGAATAGCATGGCCGCCGGAATCAGGTAGACGAACGCCGGCATGGTCTGCATGAAGTCGAGAATGGGGCGGATGGTAGTCGCCACACGCTCGCTCTTGGCCGCCCAGATGCCCAGGGGGATACCCAGCAAGAGGCTGATCAGCGTCGCGGAGAAGGTCAGGCCGAGGGTCACCACGGTCTGTTCCCAGAAGCCGGTGAGGACAATCAGAATGAAGGATACGGCGGTAAAGGCGGCAAACCGAGCGCCGATACGCCAGAGGCCGAGGCCGACGAAGATGGCAATCAGCAGCCACGCCGGCGGCAGCATGAGGATGGCCTCGATGCCTTCGGAAAAGGAGCTGACCAAGCCACCGATGCTGTCGAAGCCGTCGCTGTAGTTGTCCAGCAGGTGCTGAACGCCGTCGTTGACCCAGCTGCCCAGGTCGAGTTTTTTCTCACTCATGTCATTCTCCCTGCATGCGGGTCAGCAGGCGACCCTTGCTAATGGCGCCAGAGTATTGGCCGTTGCCACCGACAACCGGGATCGGACCTTCGTTGTCCACCAGGCGCTGGATCACTTTATCCAGCGGCATGTCTTCCGGCACCGGGGTGATCTGCTTCACCACGCTTTGGTCGAGTTTGCATGACTGACCACCTTCAACCAGCAGGGCGATCTTCTCCAGGCTGATGGATCCATAAAAACGGTTGTTCTCATCGACAATGAAGGCGTAATGCTTGTCCAGTTCCTGAAGCTTTTGCGAGACGACCTGGGCGTCCGGAGCAACGCCGTTGTGCACGAAGATCGGCACGCTATTAGCCATGAGCTGGCCGGCGGTGAGGTAGCGATTGGTGTCGACGGTATCGAAGAAGTTGCGCACATAATCATTGGCGGGGTTGTCGACCAGCTCTTGCGGGGTGCCGACCTGGACCAGCTTGCCGCCTTCCATGATGGCGATACGGTTGCCGATACGCATGGCCTCCTCGATGTCGTGGGAGACGAAGATGATGGTGCGGCGGTGGACCTTTTGCAGCTCGAGCAGCAAGTCCTGCATTTCGCGCCGCTTGAGCGGGTCGAGGGCGGAAAAGGCCTCGTCCATGATCATCATCGAGGGATCGACGGCCAAGGCGCGGGCCAAGCCGACGCGCTGCTGCATGCCGCCGGAGAGTTCATGGGGGTGCATCTGGGCAAACGTCTCCAGGCCCACCTCCTTGAGGACCTCCATGGCGCGTTTTTCCCGTTCCTTGCGGCTTACGCCTGCCACTTCCAGGCCGAAGGCCGCATTGTCCAGCACGGTGCGTGAAGGCATCAGGGCGAAGGACTGGAACACCATGCTCATGTCGCGGCGACGCAGGCTGATGAGTTCCGCGTTGGACATCTTGGCGACGTTATGGCCGTCGATGAACACATCGCCGCCGGAAGGCTCGATCAGTCGGTTGATCAAGCGGATCAGGGTCGATTTGCCGGAGCCGGAAAGGCCCATGAGGACGAAAATTTCGCCTTCTTCGACACTGAACGACACATCGCTAACACCAATCACCGCGCCGGTTTCGGCGAGGACTTTATCCTTGCTCCAGCCTTGCTTGCTCTTGGCGATGGCTTCTTGCGGTTTGTTGCCAAAAACCTTGTAGAGGTTTTTGACCACGATTTTTCCAGACTGCATGGGTGTTTCCCCTTCAGTAGACATCCAGATCAGTTACACGGAACCTGACGCGCGTCGAACGACGCTCTTCAGGTGATGTCGACTGTTCTTGCCTGTGTGAGTGTGGGCGGTTCCAAGGTTTGGACAGCATTCTGTTTCGCGGCTAGCTGTTGCACATTCAGGCGCACGCCAAGTGGCGCGCCCTGAGTCCGCAAGGTCATTGACGCTGCTTGGCCATGCTTTTGAATGAGCATTGCTGTGCCGTGTCGCAAACTGCTTTCCAAACCCTCTGGCAGAGTAACGAAGGCCAATCCGTTGGAATTTCACATCTCTTCCTGAAATGTGCGTACATCCGAAATTTCTTGTTGGGCTGGCACCCGGTTGAGGTGGCCAGCGCTATCTAATCTTCGGCCCAGAGGGTGGGAACTCTGGACTGTCGGCCCGGCTAAGAGTCGACAGTGACGAAATCGGCTGGCTCAACGATATAGTCTTCGAGTCACCGCGATTGTCGGTTTGCGACTCTGACGTATTGGGCGGCGACATGGCGCTGGCCTATAAAACCTTAACAGAGTTTTTTAGCCCTTGGCCAAGGCTGAAACCCGCGCCAGCCGTGGTTTTCCGCGGTTGACACGAGTGTAGCCGCCGTATCCCGGGGGCTGCATCAATATGGAGAAAAATGAAATTCAGGGCGTTTTTTTGTTATCTGATGGCATTTCCGCCGCGCTGCCGTCGCGTCGGGTGACGCCTTCGAGCCATTGTGCGTGCACCTGCGGATGGGCCTGCAACCAGGCCTTGGCCTCGCGCCTGGGGGTGGTGTTCTGATTGAGGATCGCCTCCATCAGGTCATTCTCCATCTGCAGGCTGAAGCGGATATTCTTGAACAGCCGGCCGAGGTTCGGGCATTGCGTCGCAAAGCCCTTGCGCACCGTGGTATAGACGGTCGCGCCACCCAGGTTGGGGCCGAAGTAGTCATCGCCGCCAGTCAGGTAGCGCATGTTCAGCTGGTTGTTCATGGGGTGCGGTTCCCAGCCGAGGAACACCGCCCATCTATTCAGGTGGTCGGCGCGTTTGACATGCAGAATCATCTGCGACTCGCTGGACTCCACCAGCTCGAATCCGCCGAGGTCAAAGCGGTTCTTGTCGATCATCTGCTGGATCAGCTGGTTGCCGCCGTTGCCCGGCTCGATGCCGTAGATCTTGCCGTCCAGCTCCTTCCTGAACGTGGCGATATCGCTGAAATCCTTGAGGCCGGCATCAAAGGCGGCCTGGTTGACCGCCAGGGTGTACTTGGCGCCCTCCAGATTGACCGCCAGCAACTCCACGCTGCCGTCATCCAGGTAGGGACGGACATCCTTGTCCGAGCTGGGCAGCCAAGTGTCGAGGAACACGTCGATCTCGTTGTCGTGCAGCGCCTTGAAGGTCTCCGGCACCGACAGGCGCTTGACCTGGGAGCGGTAGCCCAGGTCGTTGAGCACCAGACGAGTCACGGCGTTGGTTGTGATCAGGTCGGTCCAGCCGACGTCGGCCAGGCGCACCCGGTCGCAGGCGGCGGGTTCGGCGGCGTGGGCCAGCAGCGGGCTGCTCAGGGCCAGTGCCAGCAGGCAGTTCTGGGGTAATTTCATCGGCTTATCCAATAGCGGGTGACGGATCCCCCCTCGGGGTCGCAGGCCATGAACCAGGCGAGACGAACGGCTGCTGGCCGGCGCATGGGCCTCGGATCATTGCGCCGGGACTCGGTCGCTGCCTATGCGTCGGGTCGCTGACAGAACGCTGGTGTCGCATTTGGTCGTGGGGGGGGAATGTAGCAGTCAGCTTGCTGGCGATCCGCCGTCCCACGGTGCAGCACGGCTGGCGCCAGGTATCGCCGGGCCGAATCGCGTCCCCTACGCTGCCGTGCAGGCGAGGTCGGCGGTTTCCATTCGGCCCCTCGATTATCGATCTGACGGCTTTGGACACGAACGCGTCGGTGTGGGACTTCTGCGCTCTGCGCAAATCCCGATGATGGCCGCACAGCTGGAATGCGTGCAGGAGATTAATTGTGGCTATCAGTGTTTTCGACTTGTTCAAGATCGGTATCGGGCCTTCCAGCTCGCATACCGTCGGTCCCATGCGCGCCGCCGCGCTGTTCACCGGCGCGCTGCGCGAGCGTCACCTGCTCGAGCGGGTGCAGCGCGTGGAAGTGCGCCTGTATGGCTCGTTGTCGGCCACCGGCGTCGGCCACGGCAGTGACACCGCGGTGATCATGGGCCTGATGGGCGACTGGCCGGATCAGATCGACCCGGCGAACATTGCGCCGCGGATTGAAGCACTGCACAGCAGTGGCACCCTGCAACTGGATG
>NZ_JBFIIG010000202.1:0-7121 GCF_041601375.1 Pseudomonas sp.
CAGACCGGCAGCATCTCCTTTATCAAGAAACTCACCCCTGAATACCGCCGCCAGTGGCGCGCGCTGACCGGCACCCGCCTGTTCGAGTTCAGCTTCGGCATGACCGAGAGCCACACCTGCGACACCTTCACCGCCGGCCTGCAGGACGACGACTTCGACCTCAGGAGCGCGCCGACATTCGTCGGCCTGCCGGTGCCGGGCACCCAGTTCAAGGTCTGCGACTTCGCCAGCGGCGAGCTGCTGCCGCTCGGCCAGGAGGGCGAGCTATGCCTGCGCAGTCCGTCGCTGCTCAAGGGCTACTGGAATCGCCCGGAGGAATCCGCCGCGGCGCTGCGCGACGGCTGGCTGCATACGGGCGACCTCGGCCAGATCAGCGAGCAGGGCTTTATCCGCTACCTCGGTCGGCGCAAGGAGATGCTCAAGGTCAACGGCATGAGCGTGTTCCCCAGCGAGCTGGAGGCGTTGCTCGGCCAGCACCCGGCGATTCTCGCCAGCGCCGTGCTCGGTCGCCGCGACGAGGACAGTGGCCAGCGTCCGGTGGCCTTCGTGGTGCTCAAACCCGGCAGCGCCGCCAGCGCGGACGGCCTGCAGGCCTGGTGCCGCGAGGCCATGGCGGCCTACAAGGTGCCGCAGATCCACCTGCTCGACAGCCTGCCACTGACCGCCACCGGCAAGGTGAAGAAGAACGAACTCGAAGCGCTGCTTTAACGGCAAGCCCCACGCAACCAACCGAAGGGCATGAGTATGACTATCGATGACACGGCGGTTCAGTTGATCAAGCAAAGCGCGGGAGCCATCAAGGCGCAGGCGCAACAAATCAACCAACTGGTCTACGAACATCTGGACAAACACCACCCCACGGCCTATGCCCTACTGCAACGGGCTGGACTGCCACCGCTGGCCAACATCGTCGCCGGGTATGCGGCCAACATCGATAATCTGGAACCATTCCTCAAGCACGCGCCGAAGATTGCCCAGGTGCATCACCAAATCGACCTGCAGGAAGAGCAATTCGAGATGGTGGCCAGCGCACTGTTCGCGGCCTTTCACCAAGCCCTGGATAGAGAGGCCCTGTCCGACGCGGCCATGCGGGCCTGGCGCAGCGCCTATGACCATCTGGCGAACATCTTGATCGAGTTGCAAAGACAGCTTCGAACCCCGGCGCTTTAACAGACCGCCGAAAAAATGCCCATTCACTCCGTCAACCAGCGAGTCCTGCCATGTTCCAAGCCCTGCTGATCGCCAACCGCGGCGAGATCGCCATCCGTATCGCCCGCGCCGCCGCCGAGCTGGGCATTCGCTCGGTGGCGGTGTACGCCGAGGACGACGCCGCCTCCCTGCATGTGCGCAAGGCCGACAGCGCGGTCGCCCTCGCGGGCCGCGGGGTGGCGGCCTATCTGGCCATGGACCAGTTGATCGCCATCGCCCGGGACCAGGGTTGCGCGGCGATCCATCCCGGTTACGGTTTTCTCGCCGAGAACGCCGAGTTTGCCCGCCGCTGTCAGGCCGCCGGCCTGTGCTTTATCGGCCCCAGTGCCGAGGTGCTGGAGCTGTTCGGCGACAAGGCCGCCGCGCGCGCGCTGGCCGAGCGCTGCGACGTGCCCCTGGTCAGGGGGATCAACCGGGCGGTCAGCCTGGCCGAGGCCCATGCCTTTCTCCGCAGCCTGGGCGACGGCGGCGCGGTGATGCTCAAGGCCCTGGCCGGCGGCGGCGGCCGCGGCATGCGCCCGGTATTCGCCGCAGCGGAACTGGATGCAGCCTTCGCCCGCTGCCAGTCGGAAGCCCGCGCGGCCTTCGGCAGTGACGCACTCTATATCGAGCAGTTGGTGGGCGATGCCCGGCATATCGAGATCCAGGTGCTGGGCGACCATACGGGCGCGGTCAGCCACCTGTGGGAACGCGATTGCAGCCTGCAGCGGCGCCAGCAGAAGCTGGTGGAGATCGCCCCCAGCCCGGATCTGCCGGCCGCCACCCGCGAACGGATGATCGCTGCGGCGCTCAAGCTGGCCGGCGCCGCGCGCTATCAGGGCCTGGGCACCTTCGAGTTCCTGCTGGATAACCAGCAGCCCGAATGTTTCTACTTCATGGAGGCCAACCCGCGCATCCAGGTCGAGCACACGGTCACCGAGCAGGTCACCGGCATCGACCTGCTGCAGACCCAGCTCAGGCTGGCCGCCGGGCATAGCCTGGCGCAACTGAATCTGCTGCAGCCGCCGGCCCTCAATGGCTGCGCCGTGCAACTACGGATCAACCTGGAAAGCCTGAGCGCCGACGGCAGCACCCACCCGGCCGCCGGCACCCTGACGGCCTACGAACCGCCCAGCGGCCCCGGCCTGCGCGTCGACGGCTACGGCTACGCCGGCTACCCGATCAGCCCCAGCTACGATTCGCTGCTGGCCAAGCTGATCGCCCAGGCGCCGGACTACCCGGCCGCGCTGCGCCGCGCCTATCGCGCGCTCTGCGAGTTCCGCCTGGAGGGCGTGGCGAGCAACCTGCACCTGCTGCAGAACCTGTTGCGCCTGCCGGAAGTCGCCGCCAATCACGTCAGCACGCGCTTCGTCGAAAGCCAGCTGGCGCAATTGCTGGCGCCCCAACAGCAGGCCCATCCCCACCTGTTCTTTGCCGGCGGCCCGGCGTTGGCCGGTGCGGCGCAACAGGCGATCGATGCGCCGCCCGGTTGCCTGCCCTTGCAGGCGCCGAGCAGCGGCGTGCTGGTGTGTCTGGAGGTGGCCGAAGGCGACGCCGTGGCGGTCGGCCAGAGCATCGCGGTGCTGGAGGCGATGAAGATGGAGTTCGTGGTCAAGGCCAGCCACAGCGGCATCGTCCGCGCCCTTGCCGTGTCGCCCGGCAGCGCGCTCAACGAAGGCCAGCCGCTGCTGTTTATCGAACCGACCGAGGTCGACGGCGAACAGGCCCGGAGCGAGCAAAGCCTGGACCTCGAGCATATCCGCGCGGACCTGGCCGAGGTGCTTGAACGCCACGCCATCACCCGCGACGAACGCCGCCCGCAGGCCGTGGCCAAGCGGCGCAAGACCGGTCAACGGACCGCGCGCGAGAACCTCGCCGACCTGCTCGATGACGGCAGCTTCAGCGAATACGGCGCCCTGGCCCTGGCCGCCCAGCGCCGCCGGCGCTCGCTGGAGGAGCTGATCGAACAGAGCCCGGCCGACGGTCTGGTGTCCGGCATCGGCACGGTCAACGCCGGGTTGTTCGGTAGCCAGGCCGCGCGCTGCATGACCCTCGCCTACGACTACACGGTATTCGCCGGCACCCAGGGGGTGATGAACCACAAGAAGACCGACCGCATGCTCGGCCTCGCCGAGCAGTGGCGCCTGCCTTTGGTGCTGTTCGCCGAGGGCGGTGGCGGCCGGCCGGGCGACAGCGACTTCGTCGGCGTCGCCGGGCTCGACTGCCACACCTTCGTCGGCATGGCCCGATTGTCCGGGCTGGTGCCGCTGGTCGGGGTGGTCTCCGGGCGCTGCTTCGCCGGTAACACGGCGCTGCTCGGCTGCTGCGATGTGATCATCGCCACCGCCAACGCGACCATCGGCATGGCCGGCCCGGCGATGATCGAGGGCGGCGGCCTGGGTAGCTACAAACCCGAAGAAGTCGGCCCGGTCTCGGTGCAGGGACCGAACGGGGTGGTCGATGTGCAGGTGGCCGATGAAGCTGAAGCGGTGCGAGTGGCCCAGCAGTACCTGGGCTACTTCCAGGGCGTGCTCCCCGACTGGCAGTGCGCCGATCAACGCGAGTTGCGCCAGCTGATCCCGGAAAACCGCCTGCGGGTCTACGACATCCGCCAGGTGATCGCCACCCTGGCCGATACGGGCTCGGTGCTGGAGCTGCGCCGGCAGTTCGCCCCCGGTCTGATCACTGCCCTGGTGCGCATCGAGGGCCAACCCTTCGGCCTGCTCGCCAACAACCCCGCACACCTGGGCGGCGCCATCGATGCCGTGGCCGGCGACAAGGCCGCGCGCTTCATGCAGCTGTGCGATGCCTTCGACATCCCCATGCTGTCGCTGTGCGACACCCCCGGCTTCATGGTCGGCCCCGAGGCGGAGAAGCAGGCCACGGTGCGCCATGTATCACGCATGTTCGTCGCCGCTGCCAGCCTGACGGTGCCCTTCTTCACGGTGGTCTTGCGCAAGGGCTACGGCCTCGGTGCCCAGGCCATGGCCGCCGGCAGCTTCCACTCGCCGCTGTTCACCATCGCCTGGCCCAGCGGCGAGTTCGGCGCCATGGGCCTGGAGGGCGCGGTGCGCCTGGGTTTTTCCAAGGAACTGGCGGCCGTCGAGGAACTTGGCGCCCGTCAGCAGCTGTTCGACAAGCTGGTGGCCAAGGCCTACCAGAGCGGCAAGGGCATCAACATGGCCAGCTTTCTGGAGATCGATGCGGTCATCGACCCGCTGGAAACCCGCGCCTGGCTGGTGCGCGGGCTGAATGCGGCGCCACGGCCGGCAGCGCGTGAGGGCAAGAAGCGCTGCGTCGATAGTTGGTAGTCCGGGCTCTTCGTAAGAGCGGCGGGGACGTCCAGCGCCATTTCCGCGATGGCTCAACCGGTATACGCCATCGCGGGCATGGCCCGCACCTACCCATGGGTTTCAAGGACGCCACAGCTTGTTTGGGTAGTTTCCGGCGCTTCGGGTAAACTGCCGCATCTTTTGCACCTATAACGATCAGCCTGATGCCGACGACCTTCCACGAGATTCCTCGCGAACGCCCACTGACGCCTCTGCTCGACCGCGCGGACACGCCGGATCAGCTGCGCCGCCTGGGCGAAGCCGAGCTGGAAACCCTGGCCGACGAACTGCGCCAGTACCTGCTCTACACGGTCGGCCAGACCGGCGGGCATTTCGGCGCGGGCCTCGGCGTGATCGAACTGACCGTCGCCCTGCATTACGTCTTCGACACCCCGGACGACCGTCTGCTGTGGGATGTCGGCCACCAGGCCTATCCGCACAAGATCCTCACCGGCCGCCGCGAACGCATGTCCAGCCTGCGGCAGAAGGACGGCATCGCCGCCTTCCCGCGCCGCTCCGAGAGCGAGTACGACACCTTCGGCGTCGGCCACTCCAGCACCAGCATCAGCGCCGCCCTGGGCATGGCCATCGCCGCGCGCATCCAGGGCAGCAAGCGCAAGGCAGTGGCGGTGATCGGCGACGGCGCGCTGACCGCCGGCATGGCCTTCGAGGCGCTGAATCACGCCAGCGACGTCAACGCCAACATGCTGGTGATCCTCAACGACAACGACATGTCGATCTCCAAGAACGTCGGCGGCCTGTCCAACTACCTGGCCAAGATCATCTCCAGTCGCACCTACGCGAGCATGCGCGAGGGCAGCAAGAAGATCCTCTCGAGCCTGCCCGGCGCCTGGGAGATTGCGCGCAAGGTCGAGGAGCACGCCAAGGGCATGCTGGTGCCCGGCACCCTGTTCGAGGAGCTGGGCTGGAACTATGTCGGCCCGATCGATGGCCACGACCTGCCGATCCTGCTCGCCACCTTGCGCAATATGCGCGACCTGGAAGGCCCGCAGTTCCTCCATGTCGTGACCAAGAAGGGCAAGGGCTTCGCCCCGGCCGAGGCCGACCCGATCGGCTACCACGCGATCACCAAGCTGGAGCCGATCAAGGCCCCGGCCGGCGCACCGCTCTCCAGCCAGAAGCGGGCCGCCGGCCCCAAGTATTCCAGCGTGTTCGGCCAGTGGCTGTGCGACATGGCCGCGCAAGACCCGCGCCTGGTCGGGATCACCCCGGCGATGAAGGAGGGCTCGGACCTGGTGACCTTCAGCGAGCACTACCCGCAGCGCTATTTCGACGTGGCCATCGCCGAGCAGCACGCGGTGACCCTGGCCGCCGGCATGGCCTGCGACGGCATCAAGCCGGTGGTGGCCATCTACTCGACCTTTTTGCAGCGCGCCTACGACCAGTTGATCCACGATGTCGCGGTGCAGAATCTGGATGTGCTGTTCGCCATCGACCGCGCCGGCCTGGTAGGCGAAGACGGTCCGACCCACGCCGGCAGCTTCGATTTGTCCTACCTGCGCTGCATCCCCGGCATGCTGCTGATGACCCCCAGCGACGAGAACGAACTGCGCCGCATGCTCAGCACCGGCTACCTGTTCGCCGGCCCGGCGGCGGTGCGCTACCCCCGCGGCAGCGGCCCCAACGCGCCTATCGAGCCCGGCCTGACGCCGCTGGAAATCGGCAAGGGCCTGGTCCGCCGCCAGGGTTCGACGGTCGCCCTGCTGGTGTTCGGTGTGCAACTGGCCGAGGCGCTGAAAGTCGGCGAAACCCTGGACGCCACCGTGGTCGACATGCGCTTCGTCAAACCCCTGGACGAAGCCCTGGTCCGCGAACTGGCCGGCAGCCACGCACTGCTGGTTAGCATCGAAGAAAACAGCATCATGGGCGGCGCCGGCAGCGCGGTCAGCGAATTCCTCGCCCGCGAGAACATCCTCAAGCCGCTGCTCCACCTGGGCCTGCCGGACTACTACGTCGAACACGCCAAGCCGGCGCAGATGCTCGCCGAGTGCGGCCTCGACCAGGCCGGCATCGAGGACGCGATACGCCAGCGCCTGTCGCTGCTGCAGATGATCCTGGTATAGGAGCGACCGGCTCCCAGGCCGGCGTACCGAACTGCTTGTGCTTATATCCCACAGTATTTTATGGTGCGCGACGTTTTAAGTGTTCGAGGTCGCGGCCATACCAGCCGCGTGAAAAGGGAAGCAGGTGAGCAGCCGTCGACTCGACCGCCGCAACGCCTGCGCTGCCCCCGCAACGGTAACCGACAGCGCCCGACCAGCACGGCCAGGGGGCAGGCTTTCTCGATACGCCACTGGGTTCGCCTGGGAAGGCGGGAAAGTACCAGTCGGCAGCCCGGAGACCTGCCTCGGCCAATGTGACTGGTGTTGCGGAGGGCATCACCGTCAAGCGCTGGCTATCGCCTCCTTGCCCGGTGCTTGTCCCTGCCCTTCTCAAAAGTGTTCTGTCTTTTGAGGATTTACCGATGAAATTATCCCGCATTGCCCTGGCAGTGGCGCTGCTACCGCTGGCTGCCCAGGCTGAACCCGAAGAGCCTTACCAGGCGCCGCCGTTGGTAGTGACCCGCGGCACGCCCCTGCA
>NZ_JBFIIG010000203.1:0-7109 GCF_041601375.1 Pseudomonas sp.
CATCAGCTACAACGGCATCAGTCATGCGGTGATGATGGTCTCGCCCTCGGCGGTGGAAGACTTTATCGCCGGTTTCAGCCTCAGCGGCGGCCTGGTCGACTCCATCGACGAGATCTACGACATCCGCCTCACGCGTAGCGGCGCTGCCCTGAATGCCGAGGTGGAGATCAGTAACCGTGCGTTCTGGGCGCTCAAGCAGCAGCGCCGGCAGTTGGCCGGCACCAGCGGCTGTGGCCTGTGCGGGGTGGAAGCGCTGGAACAGGCCCTGCCCAAACTCGCGGTGTTGCCGGCCCATGCCCTGCCGCCGCCCGCCCACCTGCATGCGCTACGCGATCGCCTCGCCGAAGCCCAGCGTCTGGCCCGCCACAGCGGCGCGCTGCACGCCGCGGCCTTCGTCGATGGCAGTGGCGAGCTGCGCCTGTGCCGCGAGGACATCGGCCGCCACAACGCCCTGGACAAGCTGATCGGCGCCCTGCTGCGCGAGCCCTTGGAGCCCTGCCAGGGCTTCGCCGTGGTCACCAGCCGCTGCAGCCTGGAGCTGATCCACAAGGCGGTGCGCGCCGGCATCGGCACCCTGGTCAGCCTCTCCGCCCCAACCGACCTGGCCACGGACTGGGCGCGTCGCCATTGCCTCAACCTGATCCACCTGCCGCACCGCAGCGCCCCACGGGTATATAGCCCGGCGCCGCCAGCCGAGGCTGCAGACTGAGCCAAGCCGAAACAGCTCTGCCCCTGCTCTCAAACCGCTCTGACGCCAGGGCGGCAAAGGCTGACTCGCTGCCCGTGGGGTGGGGCCGAATAGCCGTTGTCAGCCGCTACGAGCCCCTTGATGGCGGGGCGTTCTCGAACCCGGGTAAAGCGTTGGCCGCACAAGCGGGCGCAGGGGAAGAGCGTCTGAACGATAGTGCCGGACGTCACGCCGCCGCCTAGTGAATCGTCAGTAGGACGGTGCCGCGATTCGTTCGACGCTTACCTGCATGTGCAGTAATTCAACCGGATCGCCGAACTGCGTGTAGATGGCCACGTCGGCCGCGTCGCGCCCGTAGGCGACGGTAATCCTGCCGCCTTGCTCATTGTCCTGGGTTGGATCAAAGGTGTACCAGCGCCCGCCCACGTAGGCCTCGAACCAGGCATGCAGGTCCATCGGTTGCAGGTTTTCCAGGTAGCCCACGACCATGCGCGCCGGAATCGACAGCGCCCGACAACAGGCAATCCCCAGATGCGCCATGTCCCGGCAGACTGCCTGTGACCGCTCGTTGACCTCGCAGGCGCTGATGATTTGCTGACCCGCTCCGGGCGTATAGGCGATGGTCCGGCGAATGTACGCCACGATCGCGCTGCATTGATCGTAGCCAGGCAGCCGCCCGGCAACGATGGACGCGGCCAGCTGGGTGCAGCGATCAGACTCGCAGAAGCGGCTGGGCAGCAGGAATGGCAGGGTTTCTTCGGGTAACTGTTGCACCTCGACAAAGTAGGCGCCGGGCGCTGTATCGGAGGCTTCGGCGGCCTCGACATCAAACGAGGTGTGGACCGCGAATTGCCCGGCCGGCGCCATCAAGCGCTGGCAAAGGTTGCCAAATGGGTCGGTGAACTCAACCGCCGATACGCTGGGCGTCAACAGGTATTGTTCGCGGCCGACCCACTGCTGCCAGCCACTGCGTGGCCGCAGCATGAAGATAAACGGCGTCGCAACCGGGCTATTGAATTCAAGTAAGCAGGTAGCACGCATCCACATAGAAGGCCTATAGCGTTGCAGAACGGTTTAGGGGCTGCGGCACGCAGTCCCCGTGAGCCAAGCGAGCGATTTGAGCGCGGTGGAGAAGGAGCATGCCCGCGCATTAGCGGCTCACCTTAAGCCCTAGTCGCTTCTTGCCGTGTGCTGAGAGACGCGTTGAGGGAGAAATTCGATAGGAATGACAGCCAACCCAAGCAGCAGGTGCTGCCGGCCGATTCCTGTCAGAAACTATGCCATTCGAACGGACGCTGTCTAGGGCGAATCGGCAGAGCGCTAAACCCACTTGCACGGCTAGTGCCGCCGCATCGACCTGCACGACCAACGCCACCGGCCAGCTCGCCATGGCCAACGGGCGCGTTCCAGTTAGCCAAACCCCGCTGCTTGCGAAATTCCATAGGGGGCCTCCTCGCCGCACTTGCCTTGAATCCTGCGGCGCCTGCTCGAGATAAAACAACAAGCCCGCAGGATGCGGGCTTGTTGTTCAGCGCTGCACCCGGCCGAGGCCAGGAATCAGGCGCTCTTGGCCAGCGGCTCGATCTGCTCGCGCAGGCCCTGCATCGCCTCCAGGGCGAAGGGGCTGAGGCCTTCGCCGGCGGTGGCGTCGAGGTGGGCATAGAGCGCGGTGCGCATCTGCGGATCCCATTGTTTCTTCAGGTGCAGGGCGAAGTCCGCGCGCGCCTGCTCGGGGTCGGGCTGGGAGGCGAAGAAGGCGCCGATCTGGTTGGCCATCTTGATCAATTGTGTGGCGTTCATGCCCATCTGCGAACCTCTGGCGGTCGAAGAGCTGAAAAACAAGGGCGGCGGACGATCACCCGGATCGCCCGCCGCCAGCGGCGCTTAGAGCTGGGTAACCTTGATCCGTGGCAGCAGGTCGAGTTGCTCCTTGGTAAAGGCGTGGAACTCGTCCTGCCACTGCGAAGGCGCTTCGACCTTGCTGATCTGCACGGCGGTGACCTTGTACTCGGGGCAGTTGGTCGCCCAGTCCGAGTTGTCGGTGGTGATCACGTTGGCACCGGATTCCGGGTGGTGGAAGGTGGTGTAGACCACCCCCGGCTGCATCCGTTCGGTGACCACCGCGCGCATCACCGTCTCGCCGGCGCGGCTGTTGATCGCCACCCAGTCGCCGTCGTTGATCCCGCGGTCCTCGGCATCCACCGGGTGCAACTCGAGGACATCCTCGGCATGCCAGGCACTGTTCTCGGTGCGCCGGGTCTGCGCGCCGACGTTGTACTGCGAGAGGATCCGCCCGGTGGTGAGGATCAGCGGACGCTTGCGCGAGGTGCGCTCCTCGGTGGCGATGTACTCGGTGACCATGAAGCGGCCCTTGCCGCGCACGAAGGCGTCCTCGTGCATGATCGGCGTGCCTTCCGGCGCGGCGTCGTTGCACGGCCACTGGATGCTGCCCATACGGTCGAGCTTGGCATAGCTGACGCCGGTGAAGGTCGGCGTCAGGCTGGCGATTTCGTCCATGATCTGCGACGGATGGCTGTAGTTCATCGGGTAGCCGAGGGCATTGGACAGCGCCACCGTCACTTCCCAGTCTTCCTTGCCGGCCAGCGCCGGCATCACCTTGCGCACCGGCGAGATGCGCCGCTCGGCGTTGGTGAAGGTGCCGTTCTTCTCGAGGAAGGAGGCGCCGGGCAGGAACACATGGGCGAACTTGGCGGTTTCGTTGAGGAACAGGTCCTGCACCACCACGCACTCCATGGCCTTGAGCGCATCGGTGACGTGCTGGGTGTCGGGGTCGGACTGCGCCGGGTCTTCGCCCTGGATGTAGATGCCCTTGAAAGTGCCGGCATGCGCCGCCGCCAGCATGTTGGGAATGCGCAGGCCCGGCTCGTCGAGCAGGCTGACGCCCCAGGATTGTTCGAACTGCGCCCGCGCCAGCGGGTCGGAGACGTGACGGTAGCCGGGCAGCTCATGGGGGAAGGAACCCATGTCGCAGGAGCCCTGCACGTTGTTCTGTCCGCGCAGCGGGTTGACGCCGACGCCGGCGCGGCCGATGTTGCCGGTGGCCATGGCCAGGTTGGCGATCGCCATCACGGTGGAGGAGCCCTGGCTGTGTTCGGTCACGCCCAGGCCGTAGTAGATCGCTGCGTTACCGCCGGTGGCGTACAGACGCGCGGCGGCGCGCACCGTGGCGGCCGGCACGCCGGTCAGTTCCGCCATGGCCTCGGGGCTGTGCCGCGGGTCGGCGACGAAGGCGCGCCATTGCTCGAAGGCCTCAGTCTCGCAGCGCTCGGCGACGAAGGCCTCGTTGACCAGATTCTCAGTGACGATGACGTGAGCCAGGCTGTTGAGCAGGGCGACGTTGCTGCCGGGACGCAGTTGCAGGTGATGGTCGGCCTTGACGTGCGGGCCGCGCACCAGGTCGATGCCGCGCGGGTCGGCGACGATCAGCTTGGCGCCCTCGCGCAGGCGCCGCTTGAGCTGCGAGCCGAACACCGGGTGACCGTCGGTGGGGTTGGCGCCGATCACCAGCACCACGTCGGCGGCCAGCACCGAGTCGAAGTCCTGGGTCCCGGCGGATTCGCCGAGGGTGACCTTGAGGCCGTAACCGGTCGGCGAATGGCAGACCCGCGCGCAGGTGTCGACGTTGTTGTTGCCGAAGGCGGCGCGCACCAGCTTCTGCACCAGGTAGGCCTCTTCGTTGGTGCAACGCGACGAGGTCAGGCCGCCGACCGAGTCGCGGCCGTACTGCGCCTGAATGTCCTTGAAACGCTTGGCGGTGTAGCTGATCGCCTCGTCCCAGTCGACGGTGCGCCACGGCTGATCGATGCTCTCGCGGATCATCGGCGCGGCGATGCGATCCGGGTGAGTGGCGTAGCCCCAGGCGAAGCGGCCCTTGACGCAGGAGTGGCCGTGGTTGGCGTGGCCGTCCTTGTTCGGCACCATGCGCACCACTTCGTTGCCCTTGATCTCGGCCTTGAACGAGCAACCGACACCACAATAGGCACAGGTGGTGGTCACGCTGCGTTCGGCCTGGCCCTTCTCGATCACCGTTTTTTCCATCAGCGTGGCGGTCGGGCAGGCCTGCACGCAGGCGCCACAGGACACGCACTCGGAGTCGAGGAAGTCCTCGTTCTGCCCGGCACTGACCTGCGAGTCGAAGCCACGGCCGCTGATGGTCAGGGCGAAGGTGCCCTGCACTTCTTCACAGGCGCGCACGCAGCGGTTGCAGACGATGCACTTGGCCGGGTCGAAGGTGAAATAGGGGTTGGACTCGTCCTTGGCCTCGGCCAGGTGGGTCTTCACCGGGTCGTAGCGCACTTCGCGCAGGCCGACCACGCCGGCCATGTCCTGCAGCTCGCAGTTGCCGTTGGCCGAGCAGGTCAGGCAGTCCAGCGGGTGGTCGGAGATGTACAGCTCCATGGTGCCGCGACGCAGCTCGGCCAGTTTCGGGCTCTGCGTGCGCACCTTCATCCCGGCTTCCACCGGGGTGGTGCAGGACGCCGGGAACCCGCGGCGGCCTTCGATTTCCACCACGCACAGGCGGCACGAGCCGAAGGGCTCGAGGCTGTCGCTGGCGCACAGCTTGGGCACGGCGATGCCGGCCTCCTGGGCCGCGCGCATCAGCGAGGTGCCGGCCGGCACGCTGATCGCCTGGCCGTCGATTTCCACGGTTACCGGAGCGCCGGTACGGGCAGGGGTGCCATAGTCGAGTTCACGAAACAGGGCCATGTCGGTATCTCCGGTTCAGCGAGCTGCGGCTGCGTCTTTCGACACGCCGAAGTCTTCGGGAAAGTGATTGAGGGCGCTCAGCACCGGGTAAGGCGTCATGCCGCCGAGGGCACAGAGCGAACCGCCGAGCATGGTGTCGCACAGGCTCTTAAGCAGTTCGATGCGTCCCGGCTGCGGGCCTTCCGAGCGGGCCACAATGATCTGCTCGAGCAGCTCTTCGCCGCGGGTCGAGCCGATCCGGCAGGGCGTGCACTTGCCGCAGGATTCGATCGCGCAGAACTCCATGGCGTAGCGCGCCATATGGGCCAGGTCGACCGTGTCGTCGAACACCACGATGCCGCCGTGGCCGAGCACCGCGCCGAGGGCCGCGAAGGCCTCGTAATCGAGCGGCGTGTCGAATTGCGATTCCGGCAGGTAGGCGCCGAGCGGGCCACCGACCTGCACCGCGCGAATCGGTCGGCCGCTGGCCGAGCCGCCGCCGTACTCATAGAGCAGTTCGCGCAGGGTGACGCCGAAGGCCTTCTCGATCAGGCCGCCGCGGGCGATGTTGCCGGTCAGCTGGATCGGCAGGGTGCCGAGCGAACGGCCCATGCCGTAGTCCTTGTAGTAGGCGCCGCCCTTGTCGAGGATAATCGGCACCGAGGCCAGCGAGATCACGTTGTTGATCACCGTCGGCATGCCGAACAGGCCCTCGATCGCCGGCAGCGGCGGCTTGGGTCGCACTTCGCCGCGCTTGCCTTCGAGGCTTTCCAGCAGCGAGGTTTCCTCACCGCAGACATAGGCGCCGGCGCCGCGGCGCAGGTGCAGGTGGAAGCGCTGGCCGCTGCCGAGGATGTCGTCGCCCAGATAGCCCTCGGCATAGGCCGTGGCGATGGTCGCCTTGAGCGCCGCCTCGGCGTGCGGGTATTCCGAACGCAGGTAGATATAGCCCTCGGTGGCACCGACGGCCAGGGCGGCGATGGTCATGCCCTCGATCAGCACGAAGGGGTCGTCTTCCATCACCATGCGGTCGGAGAAGGTGCCCGAGTCGCCCTCGTCGGCGTTGCAGACGATGTACTTCTGCGCCGCTTCGCAGCCGGCCACGGTGCGCCACTTGATCCCGGTGGGGAAGGCCGCGCCGCCGCGTCCGCGCAGGCCGGAATCGAGCACCTCGGCGATGATCGCCTCGGCGCCGATTTCCAGTGCGCGCTTGAGGCCGCGGTAGCCGTCATGGGCGATATAGTCGGCCAGCGACAGCGGATCGGTGATCCCGGCGCGGGCGAAGGTCAGGCGCTCCTGGCGCTTGAGGTAGTCGATCTCTTCGGTCAGGCCGAGGCCGAGCGAATGCTCGCCGCCGTCGAGGAAACCGGCCTCGAACAGCCCGGCGACGTCGCGGGCCTTGACCGGGCCATAGGCGACGCGCCCGGCCGGGGTGGCGACTTCGACCAGCGGTTCCAGCCAGAACAGCCCGCGCGAACCGTTGCGCACCAGCTTCACGTCGAGGTTGCGCGCCTTGGCTTCGGCGACGATGGCCTGGGCCACCTGATCGGCGCCCAGGCTCAGGGCGCTGGCATCACGCGGGACATAGACGGTGATTGGCGAATTCATGCACGTGCCTCCTGTTCTTCCAACAAGTCCAGCAGATCCTCGACATCGACCCGGCCGTGCAGCTGGCCGTTGAGCATGGCGTTCGGCGCACAGGCGCAGTTGCCCA
>NZ_JBFIIG010000204.1:0-7105 GCF_041601375.1 Pseudomonas sp.
CCGATATTGGTGATGCGGCGGGTGTTGGCCGGCTCCTGGCCGTCTTCGGCCAGGGCGCTGTTCCAGCTGAGCAGTTCGCTGTGCTTGTGCTGGAGGTACTGCCTGAGCAGGCTGATGCGCTGCAGGCGGGTGATTTCCTCCGGGTTGAGAAAGCCGACGCTGGTCTGGTCCAGGTACAGGCTGCGCATGATCCGCCGCCCGCCGCACTCCTGCATGCCGCGCCAGTTCTTGAACGGGTCGCTGATAAAACGCTTGGTCGGGATGCTGGTGATGGTCTTGTCCCAGTTCTGCACCTTGACCGTGTGCAGGGCGATGTCGATCACGTCGCCATCGGCATTCAGTTGCGGCATCTCGATCCAGTCGCCGACCCGGATGATGTCGCTGGAGGAGATCTGCACGCTGGCCACCAGCGACAACAGAGTGTCCTGGAAGATCAGCATCAGCACTGCGGCCATGGCGCCCAGGCCAGAGAGCAGGATCAGCGGCGAGCGGTCGATCAGGGTGGCGATGATGAGGATCGCGGCGATGACGAACACCAGGATCTTGATCACCTGGACATAGCCCTTGATCGGCTTCAGGTAGGCATCCGGGCGGCGCCGATAAAAGATGTTCATCAGGCTCAGGCTGGCGCTTATCGCCAGGGCGACGGTCAGCACGATAAAGGCGCTGCAGACGTTGCGCACCACCGTGACCGCCGCGGCGGGCAGGTGCGGCACCAGGCCGATACCGGCGGAGAGGATCAGCGCCGGCACTATATTGGCCAGGCGGGCGCTGATCCGCGAGTCGGCCAGCGCCTGGTCCTGGCCCAGGGACGTGGCCTCGAGTACCCGGTGCAAGCCGCGCAGGAGGATGCGCTTGACCACCCAGTTGCCGAGCCAGGCGGCGAGTGCCAGCAGGCCGACGCTGATCAGGGTGTAGAGCTCGGGGTAGTGTTCAAGCCATTCCAGGGTGATGGCGAGTTGCTGCTTCATACCGCTCCTCATGTGCTTCGGTGACTTGCCGTGTATTTCTGGAGCCGCGCATCGGGCGTAATCTGTCTTTATGCGCGAAGGCTGTGGAACGCGGCGAGGGGTACCTTAACAAAGGGGGCGTTTATCCGGCGCTACGATTTTTCTCGAGCTGTGGTGGCCAGAGCCTTGCGCGTGGATTACCGCCTGCCTAGGTCCGGCAGGCACTTTGGGCCGGCGGCGGCTGCGCTGTCGGTCGGGTGGGACATCATGGGCACACTGAAAATCTTGCTCATCCTGCTGGTGGGTGCGCTGCTCGCCGCCTGCGGTCAGCAGTCGCTCCGCGATGAGGCGTTGCCACTGGAAGATCGTCTGGCCGCGCTGGGCTATCGTCAGGGCGAAGCGGTCAAGTCGCTGTGGCGTACCGATATCGACGGTTGGCAGTACCTCGATAAACGGCATATGGTGCTGGGGACCGGGCCGGGACGCTCTTATCTGATCGAGTTCTCCTCCCCCTGTCGCAACCTCAATTTCAGTAACCGCATCAGCTACAGCACGACGGCCGGCGCCCTGACCACCCTGGACAAGATCGTTTCGATCGACTCCGGCGGTTTCCCCGAGCATTGCCTGATCGGGCAGATCTACCGGCTGGAAAAACTGCCGAGGCTCAAGGCGCCGGCCAACTGAACCGGTGGTGGAGCAGGCGTTGAGCCGACTGCGCGGTTGCCGTGACCAACCAATGACGAAGGACTGTTGATGCGAATCAAAGCCGCGACTTCGACCCTGCTCATCATCGACATTCAGACGCGCCTGTTCCCGGTCATCGATGACTGCCAGGCGCTGGCCGACAATGCCCTGTGGCTGCAGCAGGTGGCGCAGCGCATAGGCGTGCCGGTGCTGCTCACCGAGCAGTACAGCAAGGGCCTGGGGCAGACGATCCCGACCTTGCGCGCTGGCCATGAGCCTGCGGCCATCATCGAGAAGCTGCACTTTTCCGCGGTCAGCGAAGGCGAGTTGTTCACCCGGCCCGGCGGTGAGCGGCCGCAGTTCGTGGTCTGCGGCAGCGAAGCCCATGTCTGTGTGCTGCAGAGCGTACTCGACCTGCTCGCCCAGGGCCGGCGCGTCTTCGTGGTGGCGGAGGCGGTGGGCTCGCGCAGGGCCTCGGACAAGGCGCTGGCCCTGGCCCGCATGCAGCAGGCGGGCGCCAGCATAGTGTCGCGTGAAATGGTGGCCTTCGAATGGCTGGAGCAGGCCGGCAGCGAACTGTTCCGTGAAGTGAGCAAGGCGTTCATTCGCTGACGCACACCGGTATGGCCCGGCCTGCTAGCGGCTTTGCCTGGCAGAGAGGGTCAGCGCCAGGGCAAATGTAACCACATAACCGCCCAATGGCAGCGACAGCAGCCAGATCAGGATACCAAAGCCCCAGCCGTAAAGGCTCATGGCCAAGATCGAGCCCGTCAGCAGGCCGGCCCCACCCAGCCACTGCAGGCGCTGCTTGGGGGGTAATCGGGTCTGTTCCATCAGCGTCCGCCAGTGCTTGTCCTGGCTCAGGGCCAGGCAGCCAAGGGTGAAAAGCTGCAGCATCAGCAGGCCGGTTGCGCACAGCAGATCAAGCATCTTCAAGGTTTCCCCGGGGTAACGCCGGTGTCTGGACCCGATGCAGGCGCTTGCAGGCCCAGGCTGCCAGCAACGCCGTGAGCAGCAGCACGGCATCGACTCCGGCCACCGCCCATTGCCCCTCGGCCAAAGCCGGCAGCGGATGGCCGTTGGCGTTCCAGGCATTGAGCAGCACCGCCGCCAGGGCCAGCGAGGCAATGATGGCGCATTGCTCGCGCCAGGGCGGGCGATGTGCGGCTGAGCGGTAGACCCCAGCCGTGGCGTGCAGGACAGCCCCCAGCCAGGCGGAGAAAAAGAGGACGACCTCCCAGCTCGCACGGTTGGCCAAGGTTTGCGCCAGCAGCTGGTTGGCCACCAGCATGGCCAGGGTCGCCAGCGGCAGACCGCCGATCAGGCTGGCGCTCAGTGCGGTTACCAGGCGTACCTCGGTTCGGCCGTGCAGATGCTCTCGGCGGCGTTTCTCGGTCCAGTACAGCAGGCCGCTGGCGAGCATGATGCAGCCGCTCACGCCGGCCAGGAAATACAGCGCGCGCAGCAAGGGCTGCTGGAAGTGCGCGACATGCAGCCCGGCCAGCAGGCTATAGGTGGCGGCTGCCGGTTTCAGTCTAGCCTGATGCAGCAGTTGCCCGCTGGGGCCATCGAAGTACAGGGTCTCGGCGTCCAGGCTCAGGCGGTTGGCCAGGGAACGGCCGATTTCCACATAGGCCTGGGCATCGCCCGGGTGCCAGACGCGGACGAAGGCCGGCTCGCCGTCCTGCCATATCGCTCGCGCCTGATCGGCCATATCGTCCAGCGACGCCAGGCTGCCAGTCTGGCCCGACGACGGCCGGCTAAAGGCGGCGCGCGCCTCGCGGTCGAACTCGCCAGCCTGCGCCTGATAAGTCGCCAGAATGCCGGCCGGTAGATAGAGCGGAAAGCTGATGACCAGGCCGCTCAGCAGCATGACCAGAAAAAACGGCAGGGCGAATACCCCGGACAGGTTATGCAGATCCAGTAGCCGCCGCGGCCCCTTGTCCGGCCGAAAACTGAAGAAGTCCTTGAGCAAGCGCACATGGATCACCAGCCCGGAGACGATCACCAGCAACCCGGCCATGCTGGCCAGGCCGACCAGCAGCAGGCCCAGGCGACCGGCCTGCAGGTGCAGCATGTAATGGAAGCGGTAGAAGAAGTCGCCGCCCTGGCTACTGCTCGCGGCGACCACGCGGCCAGTGCCCGGGTCGATAAATCGGCTTTTCCCTCGATCCTGCAGGTCCCAGGATTGCAGGCGCAGCAGCGGCACCCGGCTGTTGGGCAGTTCCACATACCATTGCTCCAGTGCTTGCTGGCTAGTGAGCCGTTCGGCCACCGGCAGCACCTGGCGATCCAGCGACAGCGCGGCGGAAGCCGGCGGCAGGCGCGTCTGCGGCAGCATCCAGCGATCCAGCTCGCTGTCGTACAGCGCCAGGCTGCCCATAAAGAACGCCACGAACAGCAACCCGGCGAAACCCAGGCCGAGCACGCTGTGCAGCCAGAGCATGGCCTGGCGCAGGCTGGCAAACATCAGCGTGCTCCCCAGCTGCGACCGAGCATTGCCAGCAGCGCGCTCACCAGCGCCAGCACGACCCAGAAACGCAGCGGCCGCCGCACCGCAAGCGCGGTTATAGCGATCACCGGATAGAGCAAAAAACCCAGCAAGCTGCTGAAAATCACCGCCTCGCTACGCGCCAGGCCCAGGCGGAACAATGCGCCGCCAGCGCAGCCGGTGAGCGCCCAGATAACGCCATAGCTGGCGATCAACACCAACAGCAGATAAGCGCCACGGGTCAGGGCGAGATTTTTTCCGGACGCTTTGCTGAGGGTGTGCACACTTATCTCCTGGATCGGCCGACCCGCTACTACCCGGATTGCGCTAGCGCTTATCCGGGTTACGAAAACCTGTCTGCCTCCGCGCGCAATCCGGGCTCCGTCTTGGCGGGTTACGCCGCGCGGCGAGCCCTGTGTCGTTTGTTGGAGCGTTTTTGCGCAGCTAACCCGCCCTACGGACGGCAACACGACAAAAGCCCGGCTCTCAACCAGAGCCGGGCTTGGCACGCTTTTTCGCGCCTTAGAACGTGGCACGCAGGGTCATGGTGGCGGCCCTTGGATTGCCCCAGATATTGCCGTCCTGCATGGTATTGATGCGCTGGTAGTACTTCTTGTCGGTCAGGTTGGTGACCAGCAGATCCGCCGACAACTGCGGGGTGATCTGGTAGCCAAAACCGGCATCGAACAGGGTGTAACCGCTCTGTTGCAGCTTGGCATCTCCCAGCGGGGTGATGCTGTTGTAGGTCTTGCTGACCGCGTTCATGGCCGCCTGCAGGTTCCAGCGCTGCAATTCGCCCGGCAGTTGGTAGCGGGTCCACACGCGCAAGATGTGCTTGGGCGTGAAGACTTTCACGGTGTCGGTGCTGTTCAGGTATTCCTTGTGGGTGTAGGTGTAGTTGGCATTCAAGCTCCAGTCGGCGCTCAGCTGACCGTTGAGTTCGGTCTCGAAGCCGCGGCTGCGGGCCTTGCCACCGGCCACCGAGTCCTCATCCAGGTCGTCGATGGCGCGGTTCTGTTCCTCGACCTGGAACAGGGCGAAGGAGGCTGCCAGTGCGCCGTCCAGGTACTCGCCCTTGATCCCAGTTTCCCACTGCTTGCCCTGCAACGGCTCGAGCATGTCGCCGTTGCTATCGCGGGTGCGCGCATCATGCGGCTGGAACACCTCGGCGTAGCTGGCGTAGAAGGAATAGGTCGGGTTGAGGTCGTAGACCAGGCCAACGAAGGGCGTGAATTCGGCGTCTAGATTGTCGTTGCTCTTGCCGGTGCGAGCTCCCGCCGGTGTGTAGGTGCTGTTGTCGAAGTCCCACCAGGAGAGACGACCGCCCAGCACCAGGGTCAACGGCTCGGCCAGACTCAGGCGCAGATTGCTGTAGAGGCCGCGCTGGCGGGTATCGGCGAGGACATTCTGTTGAGGATCGAAGCCCGGTTGGGCTGAGCTGACCTGCGGATCGAACAGGGCCACCTCCTCAAGGAATTCGGAGTTGTAGTTGCCTTTATTAAAGAATTCGGAACGGCTGTAATTGGCACCGACCAGCAGCTTATGCTCACGGCCGAATAGCTTGAACGGCCCATCGACATAGGCATCCACCTCGTTCTGCTCTTCGCGGTAGTCGAAGCGGATGGCGTTGATGTCCAACACATTGAGCTCGGGGTCGATGCCCATGCCGTTGCGTGCATAGACCTGGATCAGGTCGAAGTTGTTCTGCGCATGACGCAGGGAGAGCTTGGCCTTCCAGCCACCAGCCAGTTGCTGCTCCAGCTCGGCGAAAACGCTGTCGCTCCAGAAATAGTCACGGTTCCAGTCGGCGCCGTAGAAATTGGAGCGCGAGACATCGACCAATGACAGCTTGAAATCGCCGTCCGGGGTCCTCGACAGGTAGGACGGCAGCGAGCGTTGCGCCCCACGCGCATCCACTTCCTGATGGCTGACTCCCAGGGTTAACAGCGTATCCGGGGTCAGGTCGGCTTCCAGCACGCCGTAGAAGAGGTTGCTTTGCTCATCGCCGCCGTCGTAGTGGAACCGCCGATCGCGCTTACTGGCCACCGCACGCCCGCGGATGTTGCCGCTGTCGGTCAGCGGACCGGTGACGTCGAGCATGCCGCGGTAGTCGTCCCAGGAGCCGGCGCTCAGCTCGCCGGAAACCGCTGCTTCGGCCTGAGGGCGCTTGCGCACCAGGTTGATGCTGCCGCCGGTGCCTCCGGCCCCGTTGAGAATCCCGGCCGGGCCCTTGAGCACTTCCACCCGCTCGTACATCGCCAGGTCCGGCGAGAGAAAGATGCGCCCGTCCATTGTCGTCGGCGTGCCATCCAGCTGCAGCGAGTTGATCTCGAAGCCGCGGGAGACGAACACCGTACGATTGGCGTCGATACGCTGCACGGTGACCCCACCGACCTGCTTCATGGCTTGTTCCAGGGTGTAGAGGTTCTGTTCCTCGATCCGTTCCTGGCCCAGCACATTTATCGTCTGTGGCACTTCGCGCAAGGCGAGCGGAGTCTTCGAGCCTACCGTAACGACGTGCGGGGCCTGGTGCGAGCCTGTTTGCCCTTGACCGGTGATGGTCATCGAATCCAACTCGACCGCGCTCTGCGGCGCGCTCGCTGGAATCAGTCGATAGGCATTGGCGGACAGCTGCTGGGCCTGCAAACCACTGCCTTGCAGCAAGGTGGCAAGGGCCTGCTGGCTGGTCAAGGCAGCGCTGACGCCTTGGCTGGCCTTGCCCGCGACGCTGGTTGCAGGATAGGACAGGTTCAACCCCGCCTGGCGGGCGAACTGGTCGAGCGCGTCGGCGAGTGGCCCGGCGGGGATGTTCCAGTGCTGTTGTTGGCTGCTGCCGGCATCTTCCGGGAGTTGCGCCAGGGCGGCCGGGCTGGTGCCAGTCAACGCCAGGCCGAGCAGGGCGCCGCGTATGGCCTGGCCGAGCGGATTAGTGCGGGCGGGTAGGAACGATCTCATCGCGTTTCATATTCTCCAAGGGGGC
>NZ_JBFIIG010000205.1:0-7098 GCF_041601375.1 Pseudomonas sp.
CAGCGTTTTGCCGAACCCTATATCGAAGTGATCAAGGCCGCCCGCGGCTGATCGAATCACGCCGTTCCGTAGGCCGGGTTAGCGGCGCCTGCCACTGAGCTGCGGACGCCGCCTTCGACCGCCGCGTAACCCGGAGTGGCGCCAGGTTTGACACCGCAATGGTGAGTTACGGCGCGCGGGGTTCTGTGGCATGAGCGACGTCCCTGCGTGCGCCTAAGCCACCCTACAACACCCCGGCCTTCTTCCAGGCCAGGTAGCGGCTGACCAGTTGCGGACCCAGTTCACTGGGGCGGGCGTCGAGCACCGGCACCTTGTGCGCGGCCAGGCGCTCGTGCAGGCCGGCACGGTCGTTGAGGTAGTCGACCGTGCCGCAGTAGCTCAGGGCCGTGGCAAAATCCTCGACCGGCGTGTGGCGCAGGCTGTCGAGCACTTCTTCGCGCAGGCTGGCGATCAGCACGCGGTGCTGGCGGCCGATGCGTTTGACCGCGCGCAATAATTCCTCGTCATCTTCGTCGCGCAGGTTGCTCACCAGCACCACCAGGGCGCGGCGCCGCTGGCGGGCGAGCAGGCTGTCGGCCGCGGCGGCGAAGTCGGCCGGCTGCAGGGTGCTGCGCAGGTCGTATACGGCGTTCAGCAGCACATTGAGTTGCGCCTGGCCTTTGACCGGCGCGAGGAAGCGCTGCTGCTCCCCGGCGAAGGTCGCCAGGCCCACCGCGTCACCCTGGCGCAGGGCCACATAGCTGAGCAGCAGGCAGGCATTGAGGGCGTGATCGAAGTGCGCCAGTTCGCCGTCCTGGCTGCGCATGCGCCGGCCGCAGTCGAGCAGGAAGATGATCTGCTGGTCGCGCTCGTCCTGGTATTCGCGGGCGATCGGCGTGCGTTTGCGTGCGGTGGCCTTCCAGTCGATCTGGCGCAGGCTGTCGCCGTCGCGGAATTCGCGCAGCTGGTGAAATTCCAGGCCCAGACCGCGGCGTGGCCGCTGGCGCACACCAAGCTGGCTGAGCCAGTCGTCGACTGCCATCAGTTGCGCGCCATACAGGCGGGCGAAGTCCGGGTAGACCCGGGTTTCCCCGGGCAGGGCCAGGTAGCGGCGCGCGCACCACAGGCCTAGTGGGCTGGGCAGGGCGACCTCGCACTGGGTAAAACTGAAGTGCCCGCGCAGCAGCGGCCGCACGCGGTAGGCGAGCTGCGCCTGCTCGCCCGGGCGCAGTTCGATGCGCTGCGGCAGATGCTCGAACGCCATGCCGTCGGCCACGTGGTCGAACACCTCCAGCGCCAGGGGCTGGGCATAGGCATGGTGCAGGCTCAGGCGCACCTCGCTCCAGCGCCCCAGCGGCAGGTTGCCCGGCAACAGCCGTTCGAGGCGTGGCGAGGGCAATTTGCGCACGCGCAGGGCATCGACCAGCGCCGCGCCGGTCAGCATCAGCAGCAGGGCCCACCAGAGCGCGTGCAGGCTCTGCGGCACCTTTATCGCCAGGGCCTGCAAGGCGCCGAGGGCAATGGCCAGGCCGAGCAGGACGCCGAGCAGGATCAGCAGCGCGCGTGCGGGCTTCATGCGCCAGCATCCAGGAGCGACAGGTTCATAGGCGCGGCGCCGCAACCTGATCGAGCAATTGCTGGAGCACTTGGTCGACCGACAGGCCTTCGATATCCAGCTCCGGCGCCAGGCGCACGCGGTGGCGCAGCACGGCCAGGGCGCAGCCCTTGATGTCGTCCGGCAGGACGAAGTCGCCGCCGCGCAGCAGGGCGCGGGCGCGGCCGCCGCGGACCAGGGCGATCGAGGCGCGAGGCCCGGCGCCGAGAATCAGCCCCGGCCAGGTGCGGGTGGCGCGCGCCAGGCGCACGGCATAGTCGAGCACCTGCTCGTCGAGCGGCAGGTCGCTGGCGATCTTCTGCAGGGCCAGCAGATCCTTGGCTTGCAGCAGGGCGCGCAGCGGAGTGACGTCGAGCATGTCGGCGCGGGTCGAGCGGGTGACCTGGCGCACCATGCTCAGCTCCTCGGCCTGCTCGGGGTAGTCCATGCGCAGCTTGAGCATGAAACGGTCGAGTTCGGCTTCGGGCAAGGGGTAGGTGCCTTCCTGCTCGATCGGGTTCTGCGTGGCCAGCACCATGAACGGCAGCGGCACCGCCAGGGCGCGGCCTTCGAGGGTGACCTGGCGCTCCTGCATGACCTCCAACAGCGCCGCCTGGGTCTTGGCCGGGGCGCGGTTGATCTCGTCGGCCAGCAGCAGGTTGGTGAACACCGGGCCCTTGCGCAGTTTGAACTGCTCGCTCTGCAGGTCGTACACGGCGTGGCCGGTGACGTCGCTGGGCATCAGGTCCGGGGTGAACTGGATGCGCGCGAACTCGCCACCGAAGCAGCGCGCCAGTGCGCGTACCAGCAGGGTCTTGCCGAGGCCGGGAACGCCCTCGATCAGCACGTGGCCGCCGGCGATCAGGGCGGTGAGCACATCGTCGACCACCGCGTTCTGGCCGATCAGCGCCTTGTGCAGTTCCTGGCGCAGGGCCTGGGCCAATTGGCTGGCGCGCTGGCGTTGCGACGTCGAGCCGCTTGGCGCTTGTTCCGGGACGGCGGCGGGGCTCAGTTGTTCGGGCGTGTATTCGCTCATAGGGCATTCCTGAGTGTTTGCAGGTGGGCGACCTGGCGGGTGAAGTCGACGGCGGACAGGCGCTGGCTGGGCAGCGGTCGCATGGCTTGGCTGATGGCGCGGCTGGGCAGGCGGGTCAGGCGTGCCAGCAGCTGCCATTGTTCGGTCACGCCGAGGCGTTCGAAACCGGGGTAACGGCGGCGCGCACGGCGCTGGATATCCGCTTGCAAACCCTGCAGCAGGCTGTGCTGGCCGCTGCGCCTGAGGAGGAAATCGGCGCTGCCGCGCAGGTGCTCCTGCAATTGCCGGCGACTCGGGCTGGCCGGTGCTTGCAGCGGCCCCTGGCGCATGCCGACGCGCCACAGGCCGAGGCCGAGCAGCAGGGCGAGGGCCAGCAGGGCCTGGGGGAAATGGCGCAGCAGCAGGCCGAACAGGTCGTCGCGCTCGGCGTGGTAGAGCAGGGTCACGGCGCTGTCCTGACTCAGGTACCAGAGCAGCCAGGCATTGTCGTAAGCGGCGATGCTGTCGTTCTGCCAGATCCAGGCGTCGCTCAGCACGCTGACCAGGCCATCGCCGTGGTAGAGCTGGACCAGGTGGGTCGCCGCGGCGCTGTTGGCCCAGGCATGGGCGCGGTTGTCGGCATCGTAGAGGTGAAAGCCGGTATCGAAACCGAAGTAGGCCGGCGCTTCCTCGTTTTCCAGGTAGAGCTGGGTCAGTTCCGGGTAGGCGCCTGCTGCGGTCTCGTCGGCATCCAGGGCAGGCTCTTCGGCCTCGCCGTCTGGCTGGTCGAGGTCGTCGCTCTGGTACTGCTGCAGGCCGAGGCTGTCGAGCAGCAGGTCGCCGCTCTGACCCTCATCCTCATCCCACAGGCGTTCGGCGACGAACACCAGATGCCCGCCCTTGGCCGTCCATGCCAACAGGCGTTCGACCTGGCGCGGGCTCATGCGCTGGCGATCGGCAAGCAGCAACAGGGTCTGCCCGGCACTGGGCAGGCTCGCTAGCAGCCGCAGGTCCTCGCTGCGCTGCACCTGCAGGCCCTGCTGGCGGAGAAAGTGCTCGGCGGCCAGGTACGGGTTGGCCTGCGCCTCGGGTGCCGGGCCGTGCTCGAGGGTTTCTTCATAGGGCTGGAGGTGGCTCAGCAGGTAGAGGCCGAGCAGGGCCAGGCCAAGCATGAGCGCGCTGCCGAGCAGCCACTGGCGGCACCTGCTCATGTTCGTACCCCGCTGTCGAACAGGTGTCGCCAGTCTTGGCACAGCGCCTGGCGCAGCTCGTCCGGCGGCAGGCGATGGCCGTAGGCGAGGTTCTGCCAGTGCTGGGTCAGGGCCTGGCTGAAGCTGCTCAGTTCGCTGTGCTCCAGGCCCTGGACCAGGCGCAGCACCTCGCTCTCGGTGTGGGCGCTGTGCAGGGGCAGGCGATAATCGTCCAGCAGGCGGCTGAGCAAGGCGCGATAGAGCAGGCCGAGGGCCGCGCGCGGTTGTTCGGCCCAGAGCCGTTCGACCGTGCCGGCGACATCCGCGGGCAAGCTTTCGGCGGCCACTTCCAGGCCGAACAGTTGGCGGCTGGGCGGCGTTGCGGCGCGCTGCGGCAGGCCCAGACGCCCGGCGAAGGCGCTGAGCCATTGTCGGTAGCGCCAGACCAGCAGGGCCGCCAGGCCGAGCAGGGCCACCCAGAGCAGGGCCTCGAAAAACAGCGCGACGGCGTCGATGCGGTTCCAGAACTCGGCCAGCTTGAAGAACTTCTCCAGCAGTTCCAGCAAGCCGCTGAGTTGTTCTTCGCTCGGCTGGTCGGCCTGTTCTTGCTCGCCGAAGCGCCAGCGGGTGACGGTTTCACGGTGTTCGAAGGGCGGTTGCTCGAGCAGTTGCTCGATGCTGCGCTGGGCCGCCCGGCTGCTCAGCGGTTGCTTGAGCAGGCGCGCGGCCTCGGGACCTATGGAGTCTTCCACCTGCAGTGGGCTACTGCCGCGCTCGGCGGCCATGGCCGACGTTGGCGCCTGCAGCAGCACCAGGCCGCAACCGAGCAGCAGGGCGTAGGCCAGGCCGGTCAGGCGCTGGCGCAGTTGGCGGAATACCAGTTCGATATCCCAGCCCTCCAGGGCGGTACGTCGATTCAGGTAGAGGGTAAAACCGCAGGCGACGTAGACCGGCTCCCAGACGATCAGCACCAGCACATAGAGCAGGTTGGACAGGTGTTCCAGCCACAGCCATTCGCCGGCTGCCGCATTGGCCAGGCTTTGCCAGCTCCAATCCAGCTCGATCTGCGCCGGCAACAGCAGGTAGAACAGGCTGACCAGGCCCAGCCACAGCGCCATCTCCAGGTGCATGCCAACCATCGTCAGCCAGGTCGCGGCGCCCGCATCGCGCTGGCCCAGGACCACCAGGCGCTGGCTGCGCGCCTGGCCGGACAAGCCTTCCAGTTGCAACACCGGCAAGTCGAAGCTGCGCGTCGCACTGAAGCGGCGCCAGGTCAGGCTGGCCAGCAGTTGCGGCCTGAGCAGGCCGGGCAGGGCCTTGAGCGCTTGCCTGAGGCTGGGCGTGTCGCCGAACAGGGCGCGGGCGAGGATATGCAGCGGCAGGCGCTCGTAGGCCGGCTTCAACCACCAGAAGACGAATATCGCCCAGCCCGGGTAGTCCCAGAGCAACAGGCAGAGCAGGGCGAACAGCGGCAGGCTGACCAGGGCCCAGCTGGCCATCAGCAGGCCGGCATGCCGGCGCGCCAGCAGCACGCCGAGGTCCAGGGCTTCCCAGGGGCTGCGCGGGCGGATCGCCACGCTGGCATCAGTCAGGCGCATGGGCACCTCGGCCGGCCAGCAGCAGGTAGCCCAGTACCAGCAGCCAGAGGGCGGCGCCAACCGCATATTTGACGCTCGGCTCGGCAAAGGTCATCGATGACCAGTAGGCCTCGACGAATGCCGCCAGCACCAGCAGCACAATCACCCCGCCGATCAGGCGCACGCTGCGCCCGGCGGCCAGGCGCAAGGCTTCGCCGCGTGACCGGCGACCAGGCGCGAGCAGGGCCCAGCCGAGCTTGAGGCCGGCGCCACCGGCCAGGGCGATGGCGGTCAATTCGAAGGCGCCGTGGCCGATGACGAACGACCAGAAGGTTTCGCCGTAGCCGATCTGGCTCAGGTGGCCGGCCACCGCGCCGATCATCAGGCCGTTGAACAGCAGGAAGAACAGGCTGCCCAGGCCCATTAGCAGGCCGCTGGCGAAGGTCTGAAAGGCGATGCCGATGTTGTTCATGATGTAGAAGCCGAACATCAGCCAGTCGTCGCCCGAGTGGCGCTCGCCGAAGCGCCCGAGGCGCCGGGCATCGGGGTCGTACATCTGCTCCATGCTCGCCACCTGGTCAGCATCGACCAGGCTGTAGATCAGCGCGGGGAACAGGTAGACCAGCGTGCCCATGACCAGCAGGCTGCCGAAGAACACCAGGCTGGCTACCAGTACGCAGCGCCATTCGGCGCGGACCAGGCGGGGGAAACCGGCCAGCAGGAAACCGAGCAGCTGCGCGCCCAGGGGGCTGCGATGGCGATAGAACTGCTGGTGGCCGCGCAGTGCCAGTTGCTGCAACTGCTCGATCAGGTGGTTGCTGTAACCGCGGGCCTGGGCCAGGGCCAGTTGCTGGCACAGGCGCCGGTAAGCGGCGGCGAAGCCCTTGCATTGCTGGCTGTCGGCCTTGCCGCGCTCGAGCGTGTCGAGTTGTCCGGCGAAGGCTTGCCAGTCGGCCTGGTGGCGGTTTTCGAACAGGCTCTGTTTCATGCCGGCCCCAGCAGGCCGCGGGCGATGCCGTTGATCCGTTGTTCCGCCTGCTCGGCCGGTACTTGCAGCGGCTCGGCCAGAATAGCCGCCAGCTCGGCGCGGCGTTCACCGGACAGGCTGGCGCCACGCTCGGCAAAGCCGAGCAGGGCGCGTTGTTCGAGCAGATCGAGGGCGAAGGGCGCATGCAGCGGTTCGGCCTGTGGCAGGCTCGGCCGCGCAGGCGCGGTGTCGCGGTAGACCACCAGGGTGCCGGCGGCGATATCGCCGAGGCGCTTGAACGCCGGGTGATTGAGGCAGCTGAGAATGCCCAGGGTGTAGCCGAACGGCAGGATATCGACGAAGCGCAGCAGGTTGCGGGTCAGCGAAGCGGCCCAGCCGACCGGGGTGCCGTCATCGTGCACCACGCGCAGGCCGAGGAGCTGCTTGCCCGGCGAGCGGCCCTGGTTGAATACCTCGAACAGCACCATGTACCACCAGGTCACCAGGAACAGCAGGATGGTTGCCAGGCCCATGCCGAACTTGCCGAGCAGGCCGAGAACGACATAGATCGCCAGCAACAGCAGGCCGCGAATCAGCAGGTCGATGGTGAAGGCCAGGGCGCGCGGCACCAGGCCCGCCGGGCGCAGGAGCAGGTCGATGCCCTCCGGGGTTTCCACCCGATAGCGGGTATCCAGCGGCGGGCACTGCGCTCGGGAGAAACGGGCGACTGGGTCGAGGGGCATTGGCAGACTGCATCGAAGAAAGCCCGATGCTAG
>NZ_JBFIIG010000206.1:0-6998 GCF_041601375.1 Pseudomonas sp.
GGGTTGATCCTGCCCGGCTGTCGATCTCCGGCAGCGGGCCATGAAACTCAGGGTGTGGACGATTGCTGCCACACCTTCCGGTCTGATCTGGAGCCTTTGTCAAAACCGCTCCAGATGGTCCTTGCTCTTGAATGGTATTGAACCGTCAAGGTGCGTCTGCACTCCCTCGCAGACCTCTGCGGTTGTCATCAAGGGCCATGTCTGCAAGCCTGCTCGGCCCTGCTCGTCATCTCGTTGCATAGCGTCCACCAGCCTCCTTGGGCGAGCCCCTCTGCGTCTCGTGTATCACGCGCGGAAAATATTTATTGACTAAAGAAGTTATGCCGATTAATTATATTGCGCGGTAGACGCCTAGCGGTTTTAGGTGGATCCGTCTCTCTAGGCTGCGCAGGATGGATCAACCATGCCTGCGCCGACATCGCTAGCCACGCCTGACATACAAGAACAAAAATGCAGGAGGTTTCCGATGGGGGTAAATGACAGGCGCGGGTATGACGAACCTGTAGTTGCTGGACTATCATCGCGGCCCCAGCATGCAACCCGGCGGTGTGCATGGCGGGGCTGTTGTGCAACCTTGACCACTGTCTTCGGCCGGCAAGGCCGGCGGGTTCGTCTCGGATGGCTGGCCTGGCTGATGCTGCTGGCGTCCTCGCTGGTGATGACGCCGGTCTTCGCGCAACCGCGTACGGTACGCATCTACAACTGGATCGAATACTTGCCGCTCGAGGTGCTGACCAGTTTCGAGCGTGAGACGGGCATTCATCCAGAGTACACCCAGTTCGACACCGTTGAGGCCATGGAAGCCAAGTTGCTGACTGGTAATTCCGGCTATGACGTGGTGTTTCCCGGGACCTCCAGCCTCGGTAAGTTGGTGGTGGCCGAAGCATTCGAGCCGCTCGAACGTGACAAGCTGCCTCACTGGCACCACCTGGATACGTCCTTCATGAGCGGTTTGGAGGTCGCCGGTGATCCGGGCAATCGCTACGCCGTGCCCTATCTGTGGGGTACCACGCTGATCGGCTACAACGTCGACAAAGTACGGGCCGCACTGGGCGATGGCGTGGATCTCGACACCTGGGACCTGATTTTCACCCCTGAACATCTCGCCAAACTGGCCAGCTGTGGGGTGGGCGTTCTCGATGCGCCCGGCGAGATCCTCCCCATCGCCCTGTATTACCTGGGGTTGGATCCCAACAGCCAAAATCGTCTCGACTACAAGGCGGCGCACCAGGCGATGGCACGCATCCGACCCTCGATTGGCTATTTCGATTCGACGCGCTACGGCGTGGATCTGGCCAATGGCGATATATGCGTGGCAGTCGGCTGGTCCGGCGGCTTCATCCTTGCGCAGCAACTGGCCGAGGCCGCAGGGCAGGGCGTGCGCATCGAAATGGCGCTGCCCCGCGAGGGTGCCCCCATGTGGACGGACGTCATGGCAATCGCTCGCAAGGCGCCCAACCGTGAAGAAGCCCATGCCTTCATCAACTATATCCTGCGCCCGGATGTGATTGCGCGGATCAGCAACCGCATCGGCTACCCCAACCCGAACAAGGACGCCACCGCGCTGGTCGACGCGGCCATCCGGGGCAACCCCGTCATGTATGTCCCGCCGGCGGCACGGCAGACCTTGTTTACCCTGGAGCCGGCCAGCGCGCCCATGGAACGAGTGCGGGCGCGCATTTGGCGAACCCTCAAGAGCCGTGATGCGGAACGTTCCTGCGCGGCCGCTGACCAGGAATGCACGCCATGAACGAGTGTCAGGGATCTTATCCACCAATCCCCGGTCTGCAGCCGGTCATGAGCATCAACGCGTTGCTTGCCGACGGTGAAACGCTGGGTCATTGCGTCGAGGGCTACCGCGTCAACTACCCGATCATCGGTGGTCATTTCACTGGGCCACAGCTCAAGGGCACGGTGCAGCTGTTCCTTGGTTGGCAACACTAAGGTTGCCCTTTTAACGACGCTGAGCGGGAGCGGTGCTGATGACGTTACGTGCGAAAGTCATCCTGCTGGTCGGGGTGTGCCTTGGACTGCTGGCGCTGGTGGTGATCGGTAGCTCTGTCAGTGAGATGCGCGTGCTCAGCCGCCAGGCCGAGCAGCAGGCGTCAGCCAGTCTGGGCGTCTCCATCGACGCGCGGGTGAACGAGTCGGTGCGGTTTCAGGCGGCCAGTGTGCAGGCATTCTTTGTCGATGCCCTGCGGGCCGGTGAGCAGGCAGCGGCGGAAATTGAGCGGGTGGTGGCCTTGGCCCACCGTGTGCCGATCGGGGCTGCACCGCTGCGCGAGCACCTGACAGCCCAGATCAGGTCGATCCTGGATGATAATCCGGCGCTGCTTAGCAGTTATGTGGTGTTTCTACCCGATGCCCTGGATGGAAGCGATGCGGCGTTCATCGGCCGCACGGCTAGCGGCAGCAACGAGCGTGGGCGCTTTGCGCCTGTGTGGTTTCGCCAGGGACCGCAGGCCCTTGAGCAGGTCGCTGCGGCGGAGGAGACGCTGATCGACGATGCCCCCATGGCCGATGGCAAGCCGGCGCGCTCCTGGTTTGACTGTCCCCAGCGCACCGGGGCAGCGTGTCTGCTCAGCCCCTACCTGGACAGCACCTCGGGAAAGCCCTTGCTGTTGACCAGTCTGACCCTGCCGGTACGTATCGAGGGGCAGGTGGTGGCGGTACTCGGGATTGATATCCAGCTGGAGCAGCTGCAGGCCTTGGCCCAGCGCACCCAGGAGGCCCTGCCTGGAGGGGCGGTATGGATCCTCAGCGCCGTGGATCTGGTCGCTGCCGCGACCACCGATGCCAGCACCCTCGGGCAGCGCTGGCAGCCACCCGTAGCCCTGGAGCAGGTCGATGGCCGGGCAGATGTCGAGGCCGAGCAGACCTTTCGCCCCATTCCTACCGCCGAGCCCTGGCGGGTGAGGGTGCAGGTACCGGCCGCGCAGGCCTTTGCACCGATCAGCGCACTGCAGAACGCTCTGCGTGATCAGCTGCACCACGCCATCCGGCTGGAGCTGATACTGGGCGGGGTAGTCAGCCTGCTCGGCCTGCTGCTGGTGGGGTTTGCCTCGCGCGCAGTGGTGCGCCCGCTGCAGGGCATGGCCGTCATGGTCAATGAACTGGTCGAGGGCGAAGGTGACCTGTCACGCCGCATTGCCTACACGCGGTGTGATGAGCTGGGCGCCGTGACCCGGGGGATGAACCGCTTCCTCGACGTATTGCAGCCGATCATCGCCAGCGTCAAGGCTTCGATGGAGACGCTCAGCACGGCGGCGGTTCGGTCCGCTGCCGGTGCACGGGCCAATCTCAATGCCATGGAACGCCAACGTGGGGGCATTGATCAGGTTGCCACTGCGATACACCAGATGAGCCTGTCCGCCCACGAGATCGCGCGCGACACGGTGTCCGCGTCCCTGGCCACCGATACCATTCTCAGAACTATCGAAGACGGCACCGAGCTGATTGAGCGTACCACGGCGATCGTCGCGCGGCAGGGTGAGGACCTGGCGGCCACCAATCAGCAGGTCGGCACCCTGTCGCTCAAGAGCGATCGCATAGGCGTGGTGCTCAGCTTGATCCGCGACATCGCCGAGCAGACCAACCTGCTGGCGCTGAATGCGGCCATTGAAGCGGCACGTGCAGGTGAGCAGGGGCGCGGTTTTGCCGTGGTGGCCGATGAGGTGCGCAGCCTGGCCCAGCGTACCCAGGATTCGATCCAGGAAATTCGCAGCATCATTGAGGCGCTGCAGGGCGATACCCAATCGGTGGTGCAGTCGATGGCGGTCAACCAGCACCAGGTCAGCGAGACCGGACGGCTGTTCGCCGAGCTGGTCGAGTCGCTGTACGGGGTGGGCAGCGGGGTGATTGAAATTGCCCGGATGAACGGCCAGATCGCCAGCGCCGCAGAGGAGCAAAGCGCGGTGGCCGAGGAGATCAATACCGCGGTGGAGCGCATCCGGCTGGTCAGCGACGAGCTCACCGAGCATGCCCGTGCCTCGGCGGACGATACGCGGGCAGTGGGGGAGCTGGTGATGGTTCAGGGGCAGTTGCTGGCGCGGTTTCGCGCCTAGGGCGATTGACCGGCCACTATCGCGGTGGCAGCCGCGATAGTGGCGTTGAGGCGCAACGCTCGGCGGCCTTGACCACGAAAGGGTACGCCGGGGCAGGGCGGTTGCCAGTGTCCCTCGCTACGCCTTGTGCGCTGCCATGCCGTAAAGGATCAGCCCGGAGGTCTGGCGCACCAGCTTGCGGTGAGTCTCGAGATCGAGCGGATCGCTGCTGGTCAGGCGCAGCATCTGCAGATGCGAGTAATCGTTGAGCAGGAACGCGGCGAGGTCGACATCCAGGTCGGCGCGCAGCTTGCCCGCGGCCTGCAGATCGCGCAGCAGTCCGGCAATCTCCCCGCGGAGGGCGTCATTCATGCGCCGATAGCCGTCGGGCAGGCCGTTGTGCCCGCCGCCAAGCACGTGCAGCAGCAGCTCACGCCAGATTGGTGCAGGCAGCATGGCCAGGGCCTGGTCCACCAGGACCTTTTCCAGGTAGCACAGGGCATCGAGCGGGTCATCCATCTCGGCAATGTGCTCGCGTGCCTCTCTCAAGGCGCGTTCGTCGCCTTTCTGCAGCATCTCCAGCAGGATTTCCTGTTTCGAACCGAAATACTTGAACACCGTTGGCGCGGACACGCCGGCTTCCTGGGCTATCTGCTCGATGGTGGTGTTCTGGAAGCCCTGGCGCTCGAACAGCGCCACTCCCGCCGTGCTGATGGCCTGCCGACGCATCGCTTTCTGCCGTTCCCGAAGACCGCTCACTGTTTATCCCTGTTGGTTGCCGCCGTTGTGCGTGGAGCATAACGGCTGGCGCTTTGTAATGAAAATATTTTATTGACTTAACAAATTAAGTTGGTTAATTATTTAGTTACATCTGCCGCGTGCAGAGCTCCTGTCAGGATTGAAGCTTTATGTCACTCAGCCCAAATTCCCCCGCCGCCCTTCAGTTGGGCCGACACTACGCCGATGCCCATGAAGCGCTGCTCGCCGACTCGCGCCATGACACCTTCATGGCCGGCTTTCCGCCGCCCGAAGCACTGCGCGTGACCTGGCACAACTGGATGAGCCCGCCGTTCAATAAGTGGGGTTTCCGTCACCTTGCACGACTGCGCCCGAGTATCTCCGTCGCTGCCGGTAACGATGCGGCGAGCGCCTTGCCCGAGGCCGTGGAAGACCTCGGTGGTTTCAGCTTCGAGAGCGTGTGCGGGCTGTCCGTGCGCCTCGACGAGCATCTGCTGGCCAGCCACACCGATGCCTTTATCGTGCTGCATCGCGGCAAGGTGAAATACGAGCGTTACTTCAACGGCCAGACGCAGAATGACCGCCACACCATGTTCTCGGTGACCAAGTCGCTGATCGGTGTGCTGGCCGAGCAGCTGATTTGCGACGGCGTGCTGAATCCCGAGCTGGCGGCCAGCCACTACGTGCCCGAGTTCGCTGGTAGTGCCTTTGCCGATGCGACCGTGCGCCAACTGCTGGATATGGCCGTGAGCATCGAATACACCGAGCGCTACGACGATCCGGCCTCGGAGAGTTCGCAGTTCGGTTACGCCTGCGGCTTCCAGCCGGCACCCCCGGCTTACAGCCAGTACGCCTCGCTCTACCAGTACCTGCCATCGTTGCGTAAACGCGGCGAACACGGCGGTTTCTTCCACTACGTGACCGCCACCACCGAGGCCCTGGCCTGGGTGATGGAGCGTGCCAGCGGGGTGGCCTGCCCCGAGTTGCTTGCCCGCGTATGGGGGCAGATCGGCTGTCAGCGTGACGGTTACTTTATGGCCGATCCCTGGGGGCGTGGTGTTGCCGGTGCAGGCTTCAACGCTACCGCACGTGATATCGCGCGCTTTGGCCTGCTGCTGGCCAACCGCGGTGTGCATGAGGGACGCACAGTGCTCGATCCGCGTGCGATCGATGCCATCGCCCAGGGCAGCGATCCGGCGATCTATGCCGCCAACGAGGAGTTCAGCGCCTGGACCCCTGGCGCGTCGTACCGCAGCCAGTGGTACGTGTTCAACGATCACAGCCCGGCCCTTATGGCATGCGGCATCAACGGTCAGTACTTGTTCGTCGATCGCGAGGCCGATCTGGTGATCGTCAAGCAGTCTTCGCTGCCGGAAGCCATCAGCCTCTTCGACCCCGATAACGTACGCGCCCTGCGTGCACTCGCCCGCCATTTCGCTGGCTGAGTAGCCGAGCCGACACAACAAGAAAAACCGCTGGCAGGTCGAGTGCCTGCCAGCCCTACGGCGGCGACGGTTGTCGCCCTACAACTGCCCTGTAACACAACAACAATCATCCAGGAGCAACCCATGATCCGAGCACGTTTTACCCCCTCATTGCTCATAGCGTTAGCCTTGGGCAGTCCGCATGCCCTGGCTGGCTACGCCTTCCAGGAAGGCGAGCTCACCGGCGAAGTTAACCTCACGGCTGGTGGTGCTTCCATCTCCACGCGCAACGTCAACTTCGGCGTTGGCCGGGTCGACATTCGCAGCGGCGAGAACACCGGCACCCGCGCCGACTGGCAGGAGGCCTATGTCAAGCCCGAGGTCACGTTCAACTATGCGCTGAACCCGGACTTCGACTTGCTCGGCGGTGGCTCGGTGGTAGCCGCGCACACCTTCGGCGACGGCGATGCCGGCGGCTTCACTCGCAGTTCCGACGACCGGGTATCGGTGGAAGAGGCTTATGCGGGCTTTCGCGCTGGCGAATGGCGCTTCACTGCTGGCCGCCAGAATTACATGATCGGCAATGGCTTTATCGTCCAGGACGGCAACCTCGACTTCCTTGACGATGGCGCCTTCTGGCTGGCCCCGCGTTCCGCGTTTCGTGACTCCGCCGTGCTCGGCTGGGGACGCGACGCCCTGTCGGTGCAGGCCTTCAGCCTGCGCACCGACGATCATTTGGGTGACTATCGTATGACCGGGGTGAACCTGGACTACGAGCTGCCTGATGTTGCGA
>NZ_JBFIIG010000207.1:0-6990 GCF_041601375.1 Pseudomonas sp.
AGGTCGAGGGTCGAGCGGCCGATGACCTCGTCGGCCGGCCAGCCGAAGGTGCTGGCGAAATTCTGGTTGGCCTCGGTGATCACGCTGTCGGCGAAACGTACCAGCAGGATCGCGTCCGGGCTGAGGTGGAACAGATTGGCGAAGCGTTGTTCGGAGTTGCGCAGCGCCTGGGCGCGCTGCTGTTGGGTGGTGATATCGCGGATGACGCCGAACATCTTCTGCCGGCCACCGTCGTCGACCTGCAGGCTGCCGCTGATTTCCAGCCAGTGCAGGCTGCCGTCCGGCCAGCGAATGCGATGCTGCAGGGCGTGGCTGCTCGGCACGCCGTCGAGCACGGCCTGGAACATCTGCAGTACGTCGTGGCGGTCTTCTTCCGGGATCAGTTCGATGTAGTCGACCCGGGTGCGCAGGGGGCGGGTTGGGTCCAGGCCGAACAATGCCTGGGCGCCACGCGACCAACTGATCTGGCCGCTTGGCACATCCCAGTACCAGGCGCCCAGTTGCGCGCCGTTGAGTGCCGCCAGCAGGCGCGGGGCGTCGTTCCAGGTTTTCTCGAAAACGGCAGGATCCAGGGCCGGAATGTGCGGCAGTGGCGGTCGCTTGTCACTGGTGTTGGCCATTGGCGGCCTTTTGGTCATGAGGTGGGCTGTGCTGGGGCGAGCGGTGCCGGGGCATGTAGCGGGCCCTTTGTTATCGTTATGCGTCTCACGTTAGCCTTTGCGCAGGCGCCAGCGCAAGGCTGTCGCGCTGCGCATCGAGCAGTTGCATGAAGGCCCGTGCGGCATTCGACAGGGTGCGCTCGGTGTGCGAAATATAGCCGAGCTGTCGCGACAGCTGGATACCGGGCAGCGGCAGGCGGGTGACCTGCTCGTCGAGCATGGTGCGCGGCAATACGCTCCAGGCCAGACCGATCGACACCATCATCTTGATGGTTTCCAGGTAGTTGGTGCTCATGGCGATATTCGGCGTCAGCGCCTGGGCCTCGAACAGGCGCCGCACGATGTGGTGGGTAAAGGTATTGCCGCCGGGAAATACCGCCGGGTGACGGGCGACATCGGCCAGACCGATCACGCCACTGCGTGCCAGCGGGTGTTCGGGCGCCGCGACGAAATCCAGCGGGTCGTCCCACACCGCGACCGCATGCACCGGTTCGCGGGTTTCCGGAGCCAGGGTGATCACCGCCAGCTCGGCGCGGCCATGCAGGACTTCTTCGTAGGCCACTTCGGAGTCGAGAAACTGGATGTCCAGCGCCACCTGCGGGTAGGCGCGGGTGAAGGCGCGCAGCAAGGGCGGCAAACGATGCAGGCCGATGTGGTGGCTGGTGGCCAAGGTCAGCCGGCCGCCGACCTCGCCGCTGAGGTTGTTCAGGGCGCGGCGGGTATCGTCCAGTACATTGAGAATCTGGTAGGCGCGCGGCAACAGGGCGCGACCGGCCTCGGTCAGGCTCACCTCGCGACCCAGGCGATCGAACAGGCGTACATTGAGTTGCTGTTCCAGGCTGGCGATGCGTTTGCTCACGGCCGGCTGGGTCAGGTGCAGGCGTTCGGCGGCATCGGAGAAGCTGCCCAGCTCGGCGATGGCGATAAAGGCATTGAGGGTGGCGAGATCCATGACGCACTGGCTCCGAGCGGTAAGCGGTAAGCTGCAAGAGGAAAGCCGCCAGCCCTTGCTTGCAGCTCGAGACTTACAGCTTACTTCTATTCCTGTTAGGAATCCTTTGGATAAAAAATATGAATTTGAGTAATTCGATCCAGGCTCTTAGGATCACCCTATAAATAAAGGGCTATTCGCCCTTTGATAGAAGCACGCTGATGAGGGAACCGCTGATGGCCGGCAAAACGCTCTACGACAAGCTCTGGGAAATGCATGAGGTGAAGCGCCGTGACGATGGTTCGTCGCTGATCTACATCGATCGCCATATCCTCCACGAAGTGACCTCGCCGCAGGCCTTCGAAGGGCTGCGTCTGGCGGGGCGCAAGCCGTGGCGTATCGACGCCAACATCGCCACCCCGGATCACAACGTGCCGACCACCAAGGCCGAGCGTCAGGGCGGTCTGGAGTCCATCGCCGATGAGGTCTCGCGCATTCAGGTGCAGACCCTCGACGAGAACTGCGACGATTTCGGCATCCTCGAATTCAAGATGAACGACCTGCGCCAGGGCATCGTCCATGTGGTCGGCCCGGAGCAGGGCGCGACCTTGCCGGGCATGACCGTGGTCTGCGGCGACTCGCACACCTCGACCCACGGCGCCTTCGGCGCGCTGGCCCACGGCATCGGCACCTCCGAGGTCGAGCATGTGCTCGCCACCCAGTGCCTGGTGGCGAAGAAGATGAAGAACATGCAGGTGCGCGTGGAGGGCCGGTTGCCCTTCGGCGTGACTGCCAAGGACATCGTGCTCGCGGTGATCGGCAGGATCGGCACCGCCGGCGGCAATGGCCGTGCCCTGGAGTTTGCCGGCAGCGCGATCCGCGAGCTGTCGCTGGAAGGGCGCATGACCATCTGCAACATGTCGATCGAGGCCGGTGCCCGGGTCGGTCTGGTGGCGGTGGATGACAAGACCATCGCCTACGTCGAAGGTCGCCCGTTCGCGCCCAAGGGCGCGGATTGGGACAAGGCGGTCGCCCAGTGGCAAGACCTGGTCTCCGACGCCGATGCGCAGTTCGATAAAGTCGTCGAGTTGCGTGCCGAGGACATCAAGCCACAAGTCAGCTGGGGCACTTCGCCGGAAATGGTCCTGGCCGTTGATCAGCGCGTGCCGGATCCGGCGGTCGAGGCCGATCCGATCAAGCGCGATTCCATCGTCCGCGCGTTGAAATACATGGGTCTGAGCGCCAATCAGGCGATCACCGACATCCAGCTCGACCGGGTATTCATCGGTTCCTGCACCAACTCGCGCATCGAAGATTTGCGCGCCGCTGCCGAGGTTGCCAAGGGCCGCAAGGTTGCCGCGACCATCAAGCAGGCCATGGTGGTGCCGGGCTCCGGCTTGGTTAAAGCCCAGGCCGAGGCGGAAGGGTTGGACAAGATTTTTGTCGAAGCCGGCTTCGAATGGCGTGAGCCGGGCTGCTCCATGTGCCTGGCGATGAACCCGGACAAGCTCGGCAGTGGCGAGCATTGCGCCTCCACCTCCAACCGCAACTTCGAAGGGCGTCAGGGCGCCGGTGGCCGTACCCACCTGGTCAGTCCGGCCATGGCGGCGGCGGCAGCGGTGACCGGCCACTTTATCGATGTGCGTGAATTGACCCAGGCCTGAGGAGTCCGAATATGAGAGCTTTTACTCAACACACCGGCCTGGTCGCGCCGCTCGATCGCGCCAACGTCGACACCGATCAGATCATTCCCAAGCAGTTCCTCAAGTCGATCAAACGCAGCGGCTTCGGCCCCAATCTGTTCGACGAATGGCGCTACCTGGATATCGGTCAGCCCAACCAGGACAGCTCCAAGCGTCCGCTCAATCACGATTTCGTGTTGAACGCGCCGCGCTATCAGGGCGCCAGTGTGCTGCTGGCACGGGAGAACTTCGGTTGCGGCTCGAGCCGCGAACACGCGCCCTGGGCGCTGGAAGAGTACGGCTTCCGCGCGATCATCGCGCCGAGCTTTGCCGACATCTTCTATAACAACAGCTTCAAGAACGGCCTGTTGCCGATCGTCCTCGACGAAAACGATGTCGATGAGCTGTTCCAGCAGAGCGAAGCCAGCGAAGGCTACCAGCTGACCGTCGACCTGGCGGCGCAGACCGTGACCCGCCCGGACGGCAAGCAATATGGCTTCGAGGTGGATGCCTTCCGCAAGCACTGCCTGCTCAACGGTCTGGACGACATCGGCCTGACTCTGCAGGATGCCGAGGCGATCAAGGCCTTCGAAGTCGATTACCAGCAGCGCAGCCCCTGGTTGTTCGGCGCAATTAAATAAATAGAGTGCGCGGGGCCGCCTAGGCCGCGTGCACCCGTTAACCGAGTTGAGGGTGCGCACGGCGCACCCTATGGTGTATTGAGGACAAGATGAGCAAACAGATTCTGATTCTGCCCGGCGACGGCATCGGCCCGGAAATCATGGCTGAGGCGGTCAAGGTGCTGCAGCTGGCCAACGAGAAGTTCGACCTGGGGCTCGAGCTGTCGTTCGACCAGCTGGGCGGCGCCGCCTATGAGCAATACGGCGTGCCGCTGGCCGACGAGACCCTGGCGCGCGCTCGCGCCGCCGATGCGATTCTGCTCGGTGCGGTGGGTGGCCCCCAGTGGGATGCCATCGACCCGGCCCTGCGCCCCGAGCGCGGCCTGCTGAAGATCCGTTCGCAGCTGGGCCTGTTCGCCAACCTGCGCCCGGCGATCCTCTACCCGCAGCTGGCCGATGCCTCGTCGCTCAAGCCCGAAGTGGTCGCCGGTCTGGATATCCTGATCGTGCGCGAACTGACCGGCGGCATCTATTTCGGCAGCCCGCGTGAATCGCGCGTGCTGGAGAATGGCGAGCGCATGGCGTTCGACACCCTGCCGTACAGCGAAAGCGAGATCCGCCGTATCGCCCGGGTCGGTTTCGACATGGCGCGGGTGCGCGGCAGCAAGCTGTGCTCGGTGGACAAGGCCAACGTGCTGGCTTCCAGCCAGTTGTGGCGCACCGTGGTCGAGGAAGTGGCCCAGGATTACCCGGATGTCGAACTCAGCCACATGTACGTCGATAACGCGGCCATGCAGCTGGTGCGCGCGCCCAAGCAGTTCGATGTGATGGTCACCGACAACATGTTCGGCGACATTCTGTCGGATGAGGCTTCCATGCTCACCGGCTCCATTGGCATGCTGCCGTCTGCTTCGCTGGATGCCAACAACAAGGGCATGTACGAGCCGTGCCATGGTTCGGCGCCGGACATCGCCGGGCAGGGCATCGCCAATCCGCTGGCGACCATCCTCTCGGTCTCGATGATGCTGCGTTACAGCTTCAGCCAGAGCCAGGCCGCCGCTGCCATCGAGCAGGCGGTCAGCAAGGTGCTGGATCAGGGCCTGCGCACCGGCGACATCCATTCCGTCGGTACGACCAAAGTCGGCACCGCCGCCATGGGCGATGCGGTAGTCGAGGCGTTGCGTAGTCTGTAATCTTCCAGGTTCTCCGGAGAGTTTCCGGCGGTCTGTTCATATAGGTGTAGTGTTATGAAACGTGTAGGTCTGATCGGTTGGCGTGGCATGGTGGGTTCCGTGCTGATGCAGCGCATGCTGGAAGAGCAGGATTTCGACTTGATCGAGCCGGTGTTCTTCACCACCTCCAATGTCGGCGGTCAGGGTCCGGCCATCGGCAAGGACATCGCCCCGCTGAAAGATGCCTACAGCATCGACGAGCTCAAGGGCCTGGACGTGATTCTCACCTGTCAGGGTGGCGACTACACCAGCGAGGTCTTCCCCAAACTGCGCGAGGCCGGCTGGAAGGGCTACTGGATCGATGCCGCGTCCTCGTTGCGCATGGCCGACGATGCGGTGATTGTGCTCGATCCGGTCAACCGCAAGGTGATCGACCAGCAGCTGGATGCCGGCAGCAAGAACTACATCGGCGGCAACTGCACCGTCAGCCTGATGCTGATGGCCCTGGGCGGCCTCTATGAAGCCGGTCTGGTCGAGTGGATGAGCGCCATGACCTATCAGGCCGCGAGCGGCGCCGGCGCGCAGAACATGCGTGAGCTGATCAAGCAGATGGGCGCGATCAACGCCTCAGTCGCCGACGAGCTGGCCGACCCGGCCAGCGCCATTCTGGATATCGACCGCAAGGTGGCCGAGGCCATGCGCGGCGAGTCCTTCCCAGTGGACAACTTCGGCGTGCCCCTGGCCGGCAGCCTGATTCCCTACATCGACAAGGAACTGCCCAACGGCCAGAGCCGCGAAGAGTGGAAGGCTCAGGCCGAGACCAACAAGATCCTCGGTCGCTTCAAGAACCCGATTCCGGTGGACGGCCTCTGCGTGCGCATCGGCGCCATGCGCTGCCACAGCCAGGCGTTGACCATCAAGCTGAACAAGGACGTGCCGCTGTCCGACATCGAAGGGCTGATCAGCCAGCACAATCCCTGGGTCAAGTTGGTGCCCAATCAGCGTGAAGCCAGTATCCGTGAGCTGGGGCCAACTGCCGTTACCGGCACCCTCAGTGTGCCGGTCGGGCGACTGCGCAAGCTGAACATGGGTTCGCAATACCTGGGCGCCTTCACTGTCGGCGACCAGCTGCTGTGGGGCGCCGCCGAACCGTTGCGCCGGATGCTGCGGATTCTGCTGGAGCGTTGATAGCTGGCGCAGTGAGTTTGGCCTGAGCGTGCCCAGCAGGAATGAAATGAATAGGAGCGAGTGGTGTCGATGGTCGAGAGGTTGAGCGATCATCGGCATGGCTGGCTCCTTTGCATTTGTGGGACTGCGCTATACAGTGCGCTGCCTATTCAGTCAGAAGCCTGTCCATGACCCGTACCTTTGATATTGCCGTGATCGGCGCCACCGGCAGCGTTGGCGAAACCCTCGTGCAACTGCTCGAAGAGCGCGACTTCCCCGTGGCGAACCTGCACCTGCTGGCCAGCGGCGAGTCGGCCGGGCGTTCTCTGTCGTTCAAAGGCAAGAATCTGCGGGTGCGTAGCCTGGAGTCTTTCGATTTTTCCAGTGTCGCCCTGGTTTTCTTTGCCGCCAGCGAGGCGGTCACCCGCAGCTATGCGCCCAAGGTGCATGCGGCCGGTTGCACGCTGATCGATCTGGCCGCCGCTTTGCCGGCCGAGCAGGCGCCCCGGATGGTGCCCGAGGTAAATCCCGAGGTCTTGAAAACGCTTACTGCGCCCTATCAATTGACCAGCCCGAGTCCCTCGGCGGTTGCGCTGGCGCTGGTGCTGGCCGCGCTGCGCGAGCAGATCAAGGTGCAGCGGGTGGCGGTCACGGCGTGTTTGGCCGTTTCCAGTCGCGGGCGTGAGGGCGTGTCCGAGTTGGCGCGGCAAACCGCCGAGCTGCTCAACGGTCGTTCATTCGAGCCGCAGTTGTTCGACC
>NZ_JBFIIG010000208.1:0-6983 GCF_041601375.1 Pseudomonas sp.
ACTTGAATGCCGGTGTTCAGATCGTCCTGCCAAACCAGATAACTCATTTCCCCTCAGCCCCTAGCGTGCCGCCCGGCTGCAATGCGGGCGCTGCAGCAAGGCTACTCAAAGGCTCTGGAATGGGGGCTGACGCAGATCATTGAATAGTTGCTTAGGAGCCTATCGACAGAGTTCAGGGAACCCGTACAAGGCTCAACTGACCGGAGGTTCGGCGTGGTGATTCAGCTGCTGAAGGATGCATGGGACGGGGAAATCGGTGTCGGACCAACCGTCGTCGTGGTCGACGAAGGGGTCGCGAAGAATCTGTCGACATCCACGCTACAGGACGACGCCTATGCATTTACCTTCAATCAGCAAGGGTTGATGGCGGGTGTCACTATCGTAGGAACCAAGATATCCAAAATCCGTCGCTGAAGTCGACGGCAATGGCCAGCCCTTACTGGCCATTGCCTCTGCTACCCGGTGCCAACAGCTCTGGACAGGCGGGCAGGCTCGACGCAAACAGGATTGCCTTGACCCCATGGCAACCGGGTCGCCCGCTTCCGTTACCTGCGCGGCGTCTGGCGCAAGGGATCCAGCAACGACGACAGGCCGTTGTGATCGATTTCCTGCATCAGCTCCAGCAGACGGCCGATCTCGCCCGTGGGAAAGCCTTCGCGGGCGAACCAGTTGAGGTAGCGCCCCGGCAGGTCGGCGATCAAGCGGCCCTTGTATTTGCCGAATGGCATCTCGCGGGTCACCAGCAGTTGCAGGTCTTCGGGTTTCATTGGGCGCTCTTGGTCATGGGTGAGCATGGGCGACATGGCTCGGCCATGCGGGTCATACGCGCAATTATGCCTAACGCCAGTCCTGGTTGGCGCAAAAGCACCTGCCATGCGACCAACGCGCAGGCCGACGCCGGCAAACTCGGGTAAGCTTTGTGCCCGCCATTTTCTACCCAGGATTGTCACGCAATGCTTATCAAGGCACTCAGAATCGGTCTCGGCCAGTTGATCGTGTTTCTCGACTTCATTACCCGCCCGCGCAAGCTCAAGCGCGCGCCCGAGGCTCAGGCCGCGGTCGCACAAGCCGCCAGCGGCCTGGCGTTGTACCAGTTTCATGCCTGCCCATTCTGCGTGAAGACCCGCCGCACTTTGCACAAGCTCAACGTGCCGGTCACCCTGCGCGACGCCAAGCACGACGATCAGCATCGCCAGGCCCTGCTGGAGCAAGGCGGCAAGATCAAGGTGCCGTGCCTGCGCATCGAGGACAACGGCCAGAGCACCTGGCTGTATGAGTCCAAGGCGATCATCGCCTATCTCAACGAGCGCTTCTCTGCGGCCTGAAGCATAGCGATCCCCATCGACCGGTTGCCCAGCCGCCGAGGCTGTTGGTTTACCGCAGATCGCTGCGATGGGTATCGCTTCGCTCATCCTACGCGGCCCGACGGATCGCCGCCCGCGCCATCCTACGGGGCGCGCACCACCCGGGCCGGTGTGCGGCGCATCAGCACCTGGCCGGCGCGGATCGAGACCAGTGCGTGGCCCTGGCTGCGCAGCATCTCGTAGTCGCTGGCGGCGGAGAGGATCAGCAGGTTGGCCGGACGCCCCACTTCGAGGCCATAGCCCTCGCCCAGGTTGAGGGCTTTCGCGCTGTTGTCGGTGACCAGGTCGAGCGAGCGCTGCAGATCCTCGAATCCGAGCATGTGGCAGATGTGCAGCCCGGCCTCGAGGATGCGCAGGATGTTGCCGTTGCCCAGCGGGTACCAGGGGTCGACGATGGAGTCCTGGCCGAAGCAGACATTCAGCCCGGCGCGGTCGAGCTCGGCCACACGGGTCAGCCCGCGGCGCTTGGGGTAGGCATCGAAACGGCCCTGCAAATGGATGCTCTCGGTCGGACAGGAGACGAAGTTGATCTGCGCCTGCTTGAGCAGGCGGAACAGCTTGGAGCAGTAGGCGTTGTCGTAGGAGCCCATGGCGGTGGTGTGGCTGGCCGTGACCCGCGCGCCCATGCCGCGCACGCGCGCCTCTTCGGCGAGCACCTCGAGAAAGCGCGAGTGCGGGTCGTCGGTCTCGTCGCAATGCACATCCACCAGGCAACCGCTGCGCTCGGCCAGGTCCATGAGGAAGCGGATCGAGCTGACGCCCTGCTCGCGGGTGTTCTCGAAATGCGGAATGCCGCCGACCACATCGACGCCCAGCGCCACCGCCTGTTCCATCAGCGCGCGGCCATTGGCGTAGGACTCGATGCCCTCCTGGGGGAAGGCGACGAGCTGCAGGTCGATCAGGTGGCGGGTTTCCTCGCGCACCTCGAGCAGCGCCTTGAGCGCGCCCAGACTCGGGTCGGTGACGTCGACATGGCTGCGCACATGCTGGATGCCGTGCTCGACCAGCATGTCGATGGCCTTGCGCGCACGAGCCTTGCTGTCTTCGTGGGTGATCAGCGCCTTGCGCTCGGCCCAGCATTCGATGCCCTCGAACAGGGTGCCACTGAGGTTCCAACGCGGCTCGCCGGCGGTGAGGGCCGCATCCAGGTGGATATGCGGCTCGACGAAGGGCGGCACCACCAGATTGCCGGCGGCATCCAGCTGGTCTGCCGTGGCGGTCAACTCCTGCGCCTGCGCGACTATGCCGGCGATACGCGCCTGCGCCAACTCGATGCGAAACAGGCCGCTGCGGCCACGCAGCCGGGCATTGACGATATTCATGGGGTTCTCCTGAACGGGCACAAATTCAGGCATAGATTAACAGCCCGACACGATCATGCCCGGCTGGCAGGGTCTGCACCCTGGTGTCACAACAACGTTGAAATGTAGGGTCACTGTAAGGCGGGGCGGGCCGCGTAGGTGCGGCCGCCTAGGTAGGCGGCGCAGGTTAGCGGCGCCAGATCAGGCAGCGCCATCGTGGTGCGCCGCGTAACCCACCAGGCGACATCCCTGTGTTGCGCCGATGGTGGGTTACGGCGCAACGGATCTTGCGGATTCATCGCTATCGGCAGCGTGCGCCTAAGCCACCCTAGAGGGATCGCGGTACATAGGTAAAACCCACGGCCGCTAGTTGTGGACTGACCGCCCATATTCTCGGCCAGGCTTGCAGGAGCCAGCACGCTGGCTCCTGCCGCCGTTACTCGGCCGCCTGCAGTTCGGTCACGACATAGCGGCTGCCTTGCTGTTCGACCTGGAAGCGCACCTTGTCGCCGGTCTTGATGCCTTCCAGCAGAGCCGCATCGCGCACGCCGAAGACCATGGTCATCGGCGGCATGCCGACGCTCTGGATCGGGCCGTGGCGCAGGGTGATCCTTTGCCCGGCCAGGTCGATCTTGCGCACTTCGCCCTGACTCAGGGGGGCGGCGACCTCCGCACTGGCTTCGGCCGGGGCGGCGGCCTGGGCGGCATATACGGGGAAGGCCAAGGCGCTGCCGAGCAAGGTGGCGATAAGCAGGGTTTTCATAGGGTATCTCCTTCACGTGGTTGGACCGGCGCTACGCGGGTCGAAGCATCTGTCGGGCTGGCGGACGGCTCTCTCGCCACAATCGGCATGGCATCCGCCTCGCCCACTACGCTGATCTCGCCGACCATGCCGGCCTGGTAATGACCGACAATCAGGCAGGCGAAGTCGAATTCGCCGGCCTGGTTGAAGGTCCAGATGATCTCGCCGTTTTTGCTCGGCGCGACGTGGGCCATATAGGGTTCGTCATGCTCCATGCCGGGAAACTTGGCCATCAGCGCGGCATGCTTGTCCAGCTCGGGCTTGGTACCGAGCACGAATTCATGCAGCATCTGGCCGTCGTTGTGATGGACGAAGCGAATGGTCTCGCCGACCTTTACCTGCAGCTTGTCCGGGGTGAAGCGCATCTCGTCGGTCATGCGGATCTCGATGGTGCGGTCGACCTGATCGCGGTCGCCGGCGATGCCCCACTCCTTTTGTTCCTTGACCACTTGCGCAGCGGCGCCATGCGCGTCTGCGACCATGCCGCCATGGGCCAGCACCGAATTGCCGGCGAACAGGGCGCACAAGCCCAACACCAGGGCGGCAGGTTTTATCTGTCGATCCATTTGTATCTCCTCGGTCTCAATGAAAACAGCGGCTGTTTTTTTCTAGGAGCCAGGGGGACGCCCAGTCCTTGCTGGCTCCTACGGATTTCTGCAAATCAATGCCCGGTATGGCCGCTGGGTTTGCGCACCTGGACTTCGACCGTCTCGCGAGGCGGTTGTTGCAGCGGCATGGATTGGCCGCCGGCGTCCGCCGAGCGGGTCGGCGTGGCCAGCTCGCCGCGCCATTCGTAAGCCACGCTGCCGGCCGGGTGCTTGAACCAGCCCGGATCGCGGTAGTCGCCGGGCGGCTGTTCCTTGCGTACCTTGAGCATGGTGAACATGCCGCCCATCTCCACCGAGCCGAAGGGGCCGTCGCCGGTCATCATCGGCGCGGTGTTGTCCGGCAACGGCATCTGCATTTCCGCCATGTCGGCCATGCCGCGTTCGCCCATGACCATGTAATCGGGGATCAGCTTGGCGATCTTGCGCGTCATGTCGCGATGATCGACACCGACCAGGGTCGGCACGTCGTGGCCCATGGCGTTCATGGTGTGGTGGCTCTTGTGGCAGTGGAAGGCCCAGTCGCCCTCCTCGTCGGCGAGAAACTCGACCTGGCGCATCTGCCCCACCGCCACATCGGTGGTCACCTCCGGCCAACGCGAGCCCTTGGCCGTCGGCCCGCCGTCGGTGCCGGTGACTTCGAACTCATGGCCGTGCAGGTGAATCGGGTGGTTGGTCATGGTCAGGTTGCCGACGCGGATGCGCACCTTGTCGTTCTTGCGCACCACCAGCGGGTCGATGCCGGGGAAGATGCGGCTGTTGAAGGTCCACAGGTTGAAGTCGAGCATGGTCATGATCTTCGGCGTGGCCGCCCCGGGCTCGATGTCGTAGGCGTTGAGCAGGAAGCAGTAATCGCGGTCCACCTCGCTGATCAACGGATGACTGGCCTTGGGGTGGGTGACCCAGAAGCCCATCATGCCCATGGCCATCTGGGTCATCTCGTCGGCATGCGGGTGGTACATGAAGGTGCCGGGACGCCGCGCGACGAATTCGTAGACGAAGGTCTTGCCCATCGGAATGGCCGGCTGGGTCAGCCCGGAGACGCCGTCCATGCCATTGGGCAGGCGCTGACCGTGCCAGTGGATGCTGGTGTGCTCGGGCAGCTTGTTGGTGACGAAGATGCGCACCCGGTCGCCCTCCACCACCTCGATGGTCGGCCCCGGCGACTGGCCGTTGTAGCCCCACAGGTGGGCCTTGTAGCCCGGCGCCAGCTCGCGCACCACCGGTTCGGCGATCAGGTGGAATTCCTTGACGCCGTTGTTCATGCGCCACGGCAGGGTCCAGCCGTTGAGGGTGACCACCGGGTTGTAGGGCCGGCCGTTCTGCGGCTGCAGCGGCGGCATCGTGTCGGCACTGTCCTGCAGCACCGCTTCCGGCAGCCCGGCCAGGGACACCCGGCTGACCGCCGAGGTGGCGACCGCCGCGGTGATCGCGCCGGCGCCGAGGAAAAAATCACGTCGAGAAACCATTTTCAGTAATCCTTGATCAGTGCCCGGCGGGCTCATCGGCGGCGCTCATGGCGGCGCCCGCGCTGGTGGAGAGGTTCGCTGCACCGAGCATGCTCATGTCCAGGTCGGCCCTGGCGATCCAGAAGTCGCGCTGGGCCTGCAGGTAACCGTCGACCGCGAGAATCTGTTTGCGCGCATCGGCCAGCAGCTCGAAGGTGCTGATGAACATGCCGTTGTAGCGCAGGATGTTCTCCTCGGCGATGCGCTGCCGCAGCGGCAACACCTCGTCGCGGTAATGGCGGGCGATGTCGTAGCCCGACCGATAGCCCAGATAGGCCTCGCGCACCTGCGAGCGGGCATTGATCGCGGTCTCGGCCGCACGGTTGAGCATCTGCCGGTATTGCGCCTCGGCCTTGGCCACCCGCGCGCCGCTCCAGTCGAACAACGGCAACTCGACGCTGATCTCATAGCCGCGCTGGGTCGGCTCCTCATTGGACTTGTTGCTGACCGCCCCCAGCTCGAGCACGTTGATAAAGCGCGTGGTCTTGCTCAGCCCCAGGTTGCGCGCCAGACGCTCGGCATCCAGGCGCATGGCCTGGATATCCAGGCGCTGGGCCATGGCCTGGCGCTCGACATCCGGCAGTTGCTCGACCTCGGCGGGCAACTCGGGCAGGCGCTCGGGCAGGCGGTAGGCGATCTGCTCGCCCCACAGGCCCAACAGCCGGGTCAACTGCTCGCGGCTCTGCACCCGCGCCTGCTCGGCGCGGATCAGGGCCAAGCCGGTCTCGGCATAGAAGCTCTGCTCCTGGGCCTGTTGCAGCTTGCTGTAGTTGCCCACCGCCGCCAGCCGTCGGGCCAGCTCGGCGCCGATTTCGGCCGAGTCCATCACCTGGCGCATGAAGCCCAGGCTCTCCTCGGCCGCCACCGCGCGGTACCAGGCCTTGCGCGTCTGGCTGGCCAGTTCGAACACCGCCAGGCTGGTCTGCCGCTGCACCTGCTCGAAGCGCTTGGCCTCGATGCCGGAGGTCATCGGCATGGCGATCAGCCGCGCCAGATTGACGTGCAGGCCGCGCTCGTACTCCACCTCGCTGCCCTTTTCCAGGCGGCCGAAGGAGAACCCCGGATTGGGGATGCGTCCGGCCTGGACCCGCTCGGCCTCGCTGATACCCAACTGATCGAAGCTCGCCTGCAACCCCCGGTTGTTGAGCAGGGCAACCTGCACCGCAGCGTCCGCCGACAGCGGCTGGGCCAGCAATTCGGTGACCCGCTTGGCCACGAGCGTCCGCTCTTCGGGGGTCTTGCTCCAGCTCAATTGCTTGTCCAGCTGCTGCTCGGCGGCCTGTTCGACCACGGCAAAACCGCCATCCCGGGAAAAACTGGCGCAACCGGCCAGCAGCAGTAACCCGGCGCACAGCCCCAGCTGACGCACCCGTATAAATCCGTTCATACGCATCCTCAGTGAT
>NZ_JBFIIG010000209.1:0-6893 GCF_041601375.1 Pseudomonas sp.
AATACTATTAACAGGCGTGTGATGAAACCGGTAATGAATGACGTGCGCATGGGGACATCCTCTGTTTCGTACGTTTCGGCCGCAAATCCTTGCGGCTGACTCTCAGATAGCGGCAAGTATTACGCAGACAATAAGCGCTTGCAACATAATCCGGTGTCGGTTTTTTTTGTAAGCATTTTCAGATAAATGCTCATTTTTCGGCTTCCATGCCCCTTTGCTGCCTTAATTCAATCGTACTGGTCGGTTCGCCTGTGGCAAGGCGCGAACCGCTTTTTCGAGTGATGTATTTCCAGCTCCATTCCAGCATGACACGCAGGCGCTGTTCAAAGCTCATTAAGGACCAAATATGGATGCCAATCCACAGCAGCCAGGCTGGAAAACCGCGTACATGGGCCCAGCGCAGGTCGCCGACAGCGCGATTACGGCCGATCACCGCCATACTGCCCCGATCCTTGTATTTGAAGGGGCGAGTTTCCTTGCCGCGCAGACGACGCTTCAGTAGTCGCGCCACGTAGCGGCCCTGCTGTAGCGCCACCGGCGCCAGTCCCGGTAGTGGCTGGTCTGGCTTGGGTTCGTAACGCGCCAGATCACCAATCACAAAGATTTCGGGATGACCCGGCAGGCTCATATCCGACTGCACCTTGACCTTGCCCTGCTTATCCAGTCCAACGCCGGCTCTCTCCGCCAGCACCTGCCCAAAAACCGAGGCCTTGACGCCAGCAGCCCACAGCACGGTTTCTGCCGGTACGGTACGAACCAGCTGACCACTGCGCATGGTTACCTGGCCTTCCTCGATGTTCTCGACCATGGTTTCGGGAATCACCTTCACACCCAGCTCTTCAAGCATCTGGCGGGCGGAATCACGCAAATCCTGGTCGTAGGCCGGCAATACATCCTTGGCCCCCTCGACCAGCATGATGCGTGCCTCTCGCGGATCAATGCTGCGAAAATCATTGGCCATGGTGTGATGGGCCAGTTCGCCCAGCGCGCCTGCCAGCTCCACACCGGTCGGCCCGCCGCCCACCACGACAAAGGTCATCAGGGCGCGACGCTTGACCGGGTCAGGCTCCTGCTCCGCGCGTTCAAAGGCCGTGAATATCTTGCGGCGCATTTCCAGCGCGTGCTCGACGGTTTTCAGGCCGGGCGCATGGGCGCGCCATTCGTCATGGCCAAAATAGGAATGCTTGACGCCGGTCGCGACAATCAAGGTGTCGTATTCGATCTCGCCATATTCGTGCAGTACACAGCGGCGCTCCGTATCCAGGTCGTAGGCTGTGCCCATCAGGGCCTGCACATTCTTGTAGCGGCGCAGTACCACGCGGTGCGGCGTGGCAATATCGCCCACCACCAGGCTACCGGTAGCGACCTGGTACAGCAGTGGCTGAAACAGGTGAAAATTCCGCTTATCCAGCAGTGTGACGCGAATTTCTTCACCAATCGCCTTGTTGCGTGACTTGCCTAGCGCCCTGGCTGCGAACAGGCCACCGAAGCCGCCGCCGACGATGACAATATGATGGGGACGATCGCTAGCCATGAAATCAGTGTCTCGCTGCCGAAGGGCGGCGCATTATATATGTCTAGACCGTTTCAGGACATGTGGGTGGCTCAGGCAACAAGCCCAGCCGCCGCGCAATAAAGGCATAACGCGCAACCTGCATCAGGTCTGCCATGACCCAGGCGTTAATCGAGCCACCGATTAAGGCGCCGAGTATGGGCACCACCGCTGCCGCCTTGCGCCGCCCGAGGTTCATGCCGAGTTGTGTCGCCAGTCGTTGCATACCGGTGGCCACCGAACCCTTGCCAAGCTGCCGCGCGATCGCCGCCTCCAGTCCATCGCGCAGAGCCTCATTCTGCAGGTCATGCAGACCGACCAGCGCCTGCCAGGCCGCCTGTTTCTCCTCCAGGGTATTGGCATTCGCCAGTGCAAATATTGCCAAGGCAAAACCAGGCGCGTTGGCTTCGCTGCAGTCGTAGCCATAACACATGCCGGTACGATGGATGCCCACGTAGGACTGCAGTATCAGGGCCGGAATATCCAGCGTCAGCCCGGCAGCACCCGCCACGCCGCTCGCTGCCCCGGTGCCCCCGGCCAGCCCCATGGCGCTACGTCGCAAGCTTCGCCACTGCTGATCGCAATCGGGAATCGGTCGGCTGCGTAATGACTCGATATTGGTCACGCCAGCCTGCTGCATCACCCGTTGCCGCAGCGCGACCCGCGTGCTGGCACGACTGGCAGTCACCAGGGCCTGTTCGAACAGGCTCTCCGGAATCACGGCCTGGGTCACGCGTAACACCGGATTCAGGGCCGGTGCGATGCGGCGACCAAAGCCGCTTGCCACCAGGCTGGGGGGCTGCACCAGCCATTGCTCAATCTGCGCTGCATAATCGGGCGCCTGCCCCGCTTTAAATTCTGTCTGTTGCATCATGCCGCCTCCATGGTTCTGCATGATAGCCTGTAGTCATGTGTTTACTTGCCCTTTCCTGGCACAACCATGCGCAGTACTCGCTGGTGGTCGCCGCCAATCGTGATGAATTTTATCGGCGCCCCAGCCGGGCTGCCGATTTCTGGCCGAATGCGCCGGGCGTATTGGCCGGCCGCGATGAGGAACAGGGCGGCAGCTGGCTAGGGCTGCATGTGGATGGTCGCTTTGCGGCATTGACCAATGCGCGCGGTGCCTCCTCGGTTCCCGGCGCCCCTTCGCGTGGCGCACTGGTCAGCGACTTCCTGACCAGCCAGCTATCGGCGCGGGCCTATGCCGAGACACGGCTACAAGAGATAGCCGAGTATGCCGGCTGCAACCTGTTTGTGTGCGATAGCCAGAGCCTGCACTACCTGACCAATCACCCGACCCCGGAAGCACGCGAACTCCCGCCGGGCAGTTATGCGCTCAGTAATGGTCATCTCGACGATGCCTGGCCGAAAATGCGCAACCTGGGTACACGTTTTGAACAACTGCTATTAGAGCCTATTATCCGCAGCGACGACCTGCTCGGCATTCTCACCTGCCGAACGCTTGCCAACGACGACGACCTGCCCGATACCGGGGTCGACCCCAGCCTGGAGAAACAGCTTTCTTCCATTTTTATTCACCTGCCAACCTACGGCACGCGTTGCAGTACCGTGATTACCGTGGACAGCAACGGCCACACCCGTTTCACCGAACGACGCTTCAACAGCGAGGGCGAGGCCGCAGGAGATTCAGAGTACGAATTGACCTGCCGAATCTAGTCATGAAACTACGCCACGCTGCCGTTCTGCTTGTCCTGGGCCTGTCACTTTGCCTGTCGACCGCCTACGCGCGTGACAACCGCAAGGTTGAGGTCGTGATTGAAGGACTGCAGGCAGAGCTGCTGCAAAACGTCGAAGCGCTGCTGACTATTCGGGGCCAGCCGCCCGAAGACCTGCCGCTGGACAACTGGGTGCGCCGCCATCATGCGCGCGCGACCAAACAGATTCAGCAGGCCCTGCAACCCTACGGTTATTACGCCCCGCAAATCGATAGCGCGCTGACCATGCAGGAGGGCGGCTGGCGCGTTCGTTATCGCATTGATGCCGGCAAGCCGGTATTGCTTCGTCAACTCGATGTCCGGGTATCCGGTGAAGGCCAGCTTAGCCCTCTATTCAGCGCAGCCCTGGACAAGATGCCGCTGAAGTCAGGCCAGACGCTGCGGCATAGCCAATATGAAGAAACCAAGGCCCTGTTGCAGCAGGTGGCACTGCGTTATGGCTACCTGGATGCCCGCTTCAGCACCAGTGAATTACGCGTCAACGCCCCTGCACTATGGGCCGATGTGGTACTGCATTACGACACGGGACCACGCTACCGGCTGGGCCAGGTGAGCATTGAGCAGGACATCCTGGAGCCGGCTTTCATTCAGCGCTATGTGCCATTCGCACCGGGCGAACCCTACGACCGACTGCAGCTGGTCGAACTGGAAAACGGACTCATCGACAGCAACTATTTCAGCGATGTTGAGGTAGAGCTGCTCAAGGAGCAGGCCGAGGATCATGTTTTGCCAATCGGGGTGACCACCACCCCACGCAAACCGCAACTGTATTCCGCCGGCCTGGGCTATGGCACGGATACCGGCCCGCGCCTCAACCTCGGCTTTGACTGGCGACGGGTTAATGCCAAAGGTCACCGGGCCGGTGCCAATCTCACCCTGTCCGGCGTCAGGGAAAGCCTTTCGGCCCAGTACCAGATTCCGATCGCGGATGTGCGCAAGGACACGCTCAGTTTCGGTGCCAATGTGCTCAGCGAAGATGCCGGCGACGGTATCAACGAGGAAAGGGAGCTGGGCATCACCCACACCACCAGCTGGCGGGGCTGGCGCCGCAGCCTGTACCTGACCCTCGGCCAGAATATCTCCACATTTGAAGCCGACCGGCAGCGCTTCGACCTGGTGATTCCGGGCATCACCCTGACCCGCACGCGCAGTGACAATCCCATCTATCCTCGCAATTCCATCGGCTTGTCACTGGACGTACACGGGGCGCACCAGAACTGGTTCTCCGATGCCACCTTCCTGCAGGGCCGCCTTCTGACACGTTACATACGCCCGCTGCTGGATGACAAGACGCGCCTGATCCTGCGCGGCGAGCTGGGTGTAACCGGCCTGGATGAAGCCACCGAACTACCGCTGTCACAGCGTTTCTTCGCCGGCGGCGATCAAAGTGTGCGTGGCTACAAGTACCAGTCGCTGGGCGATACCAATGAACTGGGCGAGGTGATTGGCGGTCAGTACCTGCTGGTGGGCAGTATCGAGGTAGACCGGCTGGTCTGGAATGACTGGGGCGTGGCCGCGTTTATTGATGCCGGTAACGCTTCGAACGACAGCCGTGCCGAACTCCTGAAAGGCGCGGGACTCGGCCTGCGATGGCGCTCGCCGGTAGGGCTGATACGCCTGGACCTGGCGACACCGCTGGATGAGCCACCCGATGGCGATCGCTCGAATTACCGGATTCATTTCGGGATCGGCGTTGAATTGTGATCAGAACGTTTTTTTTAGTGCTGGGACTGGGCATACCCCTGCTGCTGGGCATCGCTGTCGTGGGCCTTTTTACGACCGAAACCGGTCTGCATGTCGCGTGGCGCATCGCCGTACCCCTGCTTCATTCGCTGGCCGACATCGACATGCAGGCCGAGCGCATCGGCGGCCGCCTGCTGGGGCCGGTTACGGTAACCGGATTCAGCTATCGCGACCCCTGGGTCCTGGTTGAGGTCGACCAGGGCGAGATTCACTGGCAGCCACGACAGCTATTGCGTGCCCGGGTGTACATCGACGAGCTTGCCGCGCATGAAGTGCGGGTGCAGCTGCAGCCTGCCACTGGCGAAGACGAGGCGTCGGGTGACCCCGATCCGCTTCCCGTGACCGTGCACGTCCAGAAGGCTGTCGTCCACAGTGTGCGCTTTCAACTCGACCCTGACAGCGATGTCTGGCAATTCAGCGAAGCCAACGCCCATGTGAAAGTACTGGAAGATCGCGTGGTCGTTGAACAGCTCACCACCCAGGCCTATGGAATAGCGGGGCAGGCCCAGGGCTTTATTGGCTGGCATGGCCGTTTCCCCCTGGCACTGGATGCCGCGTTCAATCAGACGCTGCCCAGCGGTGAAACATTGCGTTCCCAAATCCGGGCCACTGGTGACCTGGAGGCATTCAAGCTGCAGCTCGCTACCGAACCCCCTTACAGCAGCGACCTGTCGATGACCTGGAAACAGGGCGAGCAGGGCTACGCCATCCACCTGACGGGGCCGGTCGAGCCCGCACCGCTACTGGTGGCACTGGGCCAACTGCCCCCCGAGGCGCTGGCAACGGGGCCGGTAGACGTGCAGGCACAGGGCCTGTTGACCACACATGGCTTTGAAGCCAGTCAATTACAGCTAGGCCATAGCGACACACGCATCAACGCCAGCGGCCAGTTAAGCTGGCATAGCGGCAAGCTGGCCTGGACCAGCACGGCAAGCTGGCAAAATCTGCATTTGCCCCCCTGGGCGCCGGCCCTGACCAGCGTTGAAGGCAACACCCGTATCCAGGGCGGCATCGACGAGGGCGAGGTCATGGTCGATGCCGCCTACGCGGTAGAAACCCAGCAACCGGGACGGGTTCAGCTAGTGGGTCGCTGGCAGGGCGATACGGTGCAGCTTGAGCGGGGTGAACTGGCAGTGGGCCGTAGCCGCCTGACCGGGCAGGGCAGCATCTGGCCACGGGCGGGGTTTCACTGGACTGTCGACAGCCCCAGCCTCGCCGAGCTGTGGCCGGAGGCCCGTGGCCACCTCAAGGGCCAGGGCGCAGTCAGCGGTGACTGGCTGGCACCTCGCATCAACGTCGATCTCAAAGGCAGCAAGGTGCAGCTGGCCGCCATCGGGCTTGACCGGCTTGACCTGCAGGCCAACCTGGATCTTGAACAGGACAGCCAGGGCAGTATGCAACTCGCCATCGCGGGCTTGCGCGTTCCCGATATCGAGCCAACGAACCTGCAGCTGTCCATCAAGGGCCGGCGCTCGGATCATCGACTCGTTGCCAGCCTGCACTCCAGGCAGCTATCCGGCAATGTGGAAGCCAAGGGTGGTTGGGCCGGCGGCAAGTCCCCATGGTTGGGACAACTGCAGATACTGGGCCTGAAACCCGCCGCCACCAGTCGCTGGGAACTGCAGGCCCCGGCTCAGCTGCAGATTCACGCCGAACATATCAGCCTTGCACAAACCTGCCTGAGGCAGGGTGGTTCCCGGCTGTGTCTGAAAGGTCAGAGCCAGGGACAGGGCCTGGCCGCACAATGGCAGGGCGAAGCACAGCTGACCCAGTTGCCGCTGGCACTTTTCTCACCGTGGATGCCAGCCAGCCTGCAACTGCAGGGTAACGCCAATGCGCAAACCCGCATTAGCGGTACAGGC
>NZ_JBFIIG010000210.1:0-6867 GCF_041601375.1 Pseudomonas sp.
CTCGATACGCTGCAACAGACGCCGGATGACTTCGACGATCATCAGGTACAAGACCGCCGCCCACAGGTACAGCTGGAAGTCGAAGGTGCGCGAGAATCCCAGCTTGGTCACCCCCATCAGATCGTAGATGGTCACCAGGGACGCGATCGCACTGGCCTTGATCATCAGGATCAGCTCGTTGCCCAGGGGACCGACGGCGATCAGCAGCGACTGCGGCAGGATCACCTTGAAGAAGGTGGTGCGCCGACTCAGGCCCAGGGCCGCGGCAGCCTCGCGCTGGCCGCGGGCCACCGCCTGGATGCCGCCACGCAGGATCTCGGCCTGATAGGCCGCGGTATTCAGGGTGAAGGCCAGCAGCGCGCAGTACCAGGCGTCGCGGAAGAACCACCACAGCCCCAGGTCCTGCCACAGCTCGCGGAACGAGCCCAGGCCGTAATAGAGCATGAACAGCTGCGCCAACAGCGGCGAGCCACGGAAGAAGTAGATGTAGCCCGAGGTCGCCGAACGCAGCAGGCGGCTGCGCGACAGCCGCCCAAGCGCCAGCAGCAGGCCGAGCAGCAGGCCCAGGCTGAAGGAGATCGCCACCAGTTTGGCGGTCACCAGCAGGCCGTCGAACATGCGCAGGCCGTAGCGCTCGAACAGCTCCGGATCGAAGAACAGGTTGAGCCATTCAGGGGCAGTCATGGCTGGGCACTCCGCTGGCCGTAGCTGTAGTGTTTTTCCGCAAAGCTGAACAGCCGCCCGGAAATGGCCGAGAAGAACAGATAGAGCAGGCAGGCGGCGAAATAGAACAGCATGGGTTCCTTGGTCGCGCTCACCGCCAGGTTGGTCTGGCGCATCAGGTCCACCAGGGAGATGGTCGAGACCAGCGAGGTATCCTTGAGCAGGGTCAGCCAGTTATTCGACAGCCCCGGCAGGGAGATCCGCACCAGCTGCGGCAGTATCACCTTGCGAAACGCCTGCCAGCGCGACAGGCCGAGCACGCTGGCCGCCTCGTACTGGCCCTTGCCGATGGTCTTGAAGGCCGCCAGCCAGACCTGGCTGGAGAAGGCGGCGAACACCAGGCCGAAGGCGATGACCGCGGCCGCGAAGGCATTGATGCTGACTTCGCTGCTGTAGCCCCAGTAGGCCAGCAGCTTCTGCAGGCCGATCTGGCAACCGTAGTAGACGATCAGCAGGGTGAGCAGCTCCGGCAGGCCGCGGAACACGGTGGCGAACAGCGTCGACAGGGCCCGCGGCAGGCGCTTGTTCGAGCGCGCCGCGACCGCCACCAGCAGGCCCAGCGGCAACCCCAGCGGCAGGCAGCACAGGGCCAGGCTGATGGTCACCAGGGCGCCGGCGAGCAGGGCCAGGCCCCAGCCACCGTCGCCGAACAGCAGGAGAGAGAAAGGTTCCAGCATGGTCGCAACTCCGCGATTGGCGGTTCAGACAGGATGACGCGCGGGCTGCGCCCAGCCTCCGCGGCGACCGCGGGAGCTGGGCGGCCGGCTCGATCAGTAGATGTCGAAGGCGAAGTAGCGGCTGACGATCTGCTGGTAGGTACCGTCGGCGCGGATATCGACCAGCGCCTGGTTCAGGCGCTCGCGTAGTGCCTGGTCGTCCTGGCGCACGGCGATGGCCACATCATCGTCGCTGCCCTGGATGTCGCCGAGCAGCTTGCAGCAATCCTTGCCGGTCTTGGCCAGCCAGTCGAGCAGCGGGAACTTGTCGTTGACCACCGCATCCAGGCGGCCGTTGGCCAGGTCGCTGTTGGCGTCGTCCTGGGTCGGGTAGAGCTTGATGTCGGCCCCGGCCGCGCCATAGACGTCCTCGGCGTAGATGCTCTGGGTCGAGGACGATTGGGCGCCGATCACCTTGCCATCCAGCGTCGCCGGCAGGGTATCGGCCAGGGTGGAGTCGTGCGGTACCGCCACGGCCAGGCGGGTGCGGTAGTAGCGATCGGTGAAGCTGATCTTCTTCTGGCGTTCTTCGGTGACCACCATGGAGGCCACCACGGCGTCGAACTTCTTGGCCATCAGGGCCGGAATGATGCCATCCCAGTCCTGGGCGACCAGGGTGCACTCGACCTGCATCCTGGCGCACAGCGCCTTGGCGATGTCGACGTCGAAACCGTGCAGCTCATTGTTCGAATCCACGTAGTTGAAGGGCGGGTAGGCCCCCTCGGTGGCGATCCGCAGCGGCTGCGCCTGAGCGGCGCCTAGGCCGCCGATCAACAGGACGCAGGCCGTGGCCAAGCTCTTCACTCGATTCATCATGCACCTCTACTTGTTGTTATGGTTTTTTGCTGAATCCCGGCGACGTGGTGTAGCCGACAAACTCGTTATGCAGCGCGGCCGTGGCGTCCAGGCGCGCCTCGACTTCGGGTCCCAGGTGACGGAACACCTCGTTGATCAGCAGGTGGACCAGCGACAGCATCGCCGCCGTGGACTCCCAGAACAGATTGATATCGGTGGGCACCCGCAGCACTTCGTCGGCGTGGCTGTCGGCCCAGTCGCAATAGGGGTCGGTGACCAGGGTCACCTTGATGCCGGCCTCGCGCGCCTTGCGGCACAGCAGCTGGGCGTGGCGCGAATAGCGCCGCGCCTCGAACACCAGCAGCGCAGCCTGATCCGGCTGGCTGAGCAGCACCTCGCCGAAGTGACCCGAGGCCCCATCGACCAGTTGCACGCCGTCGCGCAGGTACTGCAGCAGGTGCACCGCCGAGACGGCGATACCGCGCTCGGTCTGGAAGCCGGCGACGAACACCCGCGGGGTCTTCGCCAGGCGCTTGGCCACCGCCTGCCACTGTGGGCTGCGGCTGTGCTCGTAGACCTGCACCAGGCCGGCGATCTCCAGCTCCAGGCTGCGCGAGCGGTCCCGGCCCTCCTCGCTGACGTGGCGCTGGAACTCCTTGAGGCGATCACCGATCAGCCAGGGGCTGTCGCCCAGGTCATCCTTCAGATCATTCTTCAGCGCCTTGAAGTGCGCATAGCCTAGCGACCGGCAGAAGCGCCCGACCGTGGATTCGCTGACGCCCAGCTTGTCGGCGATGGCGGCCGAGGTCTGGAACGGCAGCTCGTTCAGGTTGGCCAACATGTAATTGGCAATCGCCCGCCCGGAAGCGGCCGAATGCTCCAGGCTGTTCTCGAGACGCTGCTTGATCGATTGATTCATCTGTGACTCCCCGTTCAGGATCAAAATGCACGTTTTCTGTCACAGCGTCAATAATTGACAGCTAACTGCCACAGACCGGATAGTGAACAGCCCCCAGACAACCGCCAGGAGAAACCCCGCATGAGCGCCGCCACCCCACAGGAAACCATCAGCTTCAGCGAGCTGAGCGACCTGCTCGCCGCCATCTTCCAGGCCCATGGCACCTCGGCCGAGGTCGCCCGCTGCCTGGCGCATAACTGCGCCAGCGCCCAGCGCGACGGCGCCGACAGCCACGGCGTGTTCCGCATCCCCGGCTACCTGTCGAGCCTGGCCAGCGGCTGGGTGGACGGCAAGGCCGAGCCCGTGGTGGAAGACCTGGCGCCGGCCTTCGTCAGCGTGGACGCAGGTGGCGGCTTCGCCCAGCCGGCACTTGCCGCCGCCCGGCCCCTGCTGGAGCAAAAGGCCAGAAGCGCAGGTATCGCCCTGCTGGCCATCCGCAACTCACACCACTTCGCCGCACTCTGGCCGGACGTGGAACCCTTTGCCCGCAACGGCCTGGTCGCCCTGTCCTTCGTCAACAGTTTCGCCTGCGTCGTGCCCCACGGCGGCCACAGCGCATTGTTCGGCACCAACCCCATTGCCTTCGCCGCACCGCGCGAACAAGGCGAGCCGCTGGTGTTCGACCTGGCCACCAGCGCCATCGCCAACGGCGACGTGCAAATTGCCGCACGCGAAGGCAAGCAGTTGCCGCCGGGCTATGGCGTCGATCGGGACGGCCAGCCCACGTGCGATCCAAAGGCCATTCTCGACGGTGGCGCCTTGCTGCCCTTCGGCGGCTACAAAGGATCCGCCCTGTCGATGATGGTCGAACTGTTGGCGGCCGCACTAACCGGAGGCCACTTCTCCTTCGAGTTCGACTGGTCTGGCCATCCCGGTGCCCAGACACCCTGGACCGGACAGCTGTTGATCGTCATCGACCCTAGCCATGGCGCAGGCAGCAACTTCGCGGCCCGTACCGAGCAGTTGATTGCCCGCATGCAGGCAACAGGTCAGCAGCGCCAACCGGGCGACCGTCGTTATCGGCAGCGGGCCGAGGCCACGCTCAACGGTATCCGCCTGCCCGCGGGCGAACTGACCCATTTGCGGCGCCTGGCGAGTGCCGGCAGCTGAAGCCGCCTGGACAATTGATTCCTGCAACCAGATTGAGCACGCGGCTGATTGATGCCCAATAGTCGAGCCTATTTCACCAGCCTGGTGCGTTTCGGCAGGTAGCCCCTTCCCCGCCTGTTGTTACCACTTCCCCCACCCGCCTAGCACAAAACCCAAGCTGAACTAGGCTAAGAAGCACACACAGCCAAGCGGGGCTTGGTTATCGTTGGCTGGCGTACTTATTGCTTTTGGTTATGGCCATAACGACTGCTCGTCTCCACAGAGAACGAGACAGTTGACTGAAGCGAGTCAGGTGAACGCCACGAGTTGGGCACCTGTTTTGATGGGAGCTGGGGAGGTATATGGCTGAGCAGGCGGGGGACAAACCGTTCCTACAATTCACCAACGTGAAGAAGACCTACGACCACAAGACACTGGTGGTCAAGGATTTCAACCTGGATGTGGCCAAGGGCGAATTCATCACCCTGCTCGGCCCCTCCGGTTCCGGCAAGACCACCTGCCTGATGATGCTCGCCGGCTTCGAGGACGTGACCAGCGGCGAGATCCTGATCAACGGCCGCTCGGTCACCAGCATCGCACCCTACGCGCGCAACATCGGCATGGTGTTCCAGCAGTACGCCCTGTTTCCGCACATGACCCTGCGCGAAAACCTCGCCTACCCGCTGAAAATCCGCAAGCGACCCAAAGACGAAATCAACGCCAAGGTCGACGAGTACCTGACCCTGGTCGAGCTTCTGCATTTCGGCAACCGCTTTCCCGGGCAGCTCTCCGGCGGTCAGCGCCAACGCGTGGCCCTGGCCCGCGCCCTGATCTTCGCCCCGGACATCATCTTGATGGACGAGCCGCTCGGCGCCCTCGACAAGAAGCTGCGCGAGCAGATGCAGTTCGAGATCAAGCGCCTGCACGAGCAGCTCGGTTTCACCGTGATCTACGTCACCCACGATCAGACCGAAGCCCTGACCATGAGCGACCGCATCGCCGTGTTCAACAACGGCATCGTCCAGCAATGTGCCGCGCCCAACGTGCTCTACGAGCGCCCGGCCAACCTGTTCGTCGCCGACTTCATCGGCGAGAGCAACAAGCTCAAGGGCACCATCGAGTCGATCGGCGACGACACCGTCGACGTGCGCCTGGAAGACGGCGGCCTGGTCAGTAGCCTGAAGGCCAACTGTTGCGAGGTCGGCCTGCCGACCACCGTGTCCATACGCCCGGAAAAACTCACCTTCACCGACCGCCTCGGCAATGCCGGCAACCGGATCAAGGCGCGTTTCGTGACCCGCCACTATGTCGGCGAATACATCCGCTACCATTTCGAGACCGCCGACGGCACCGAATTGGTGGTGAAGAACATGAACGACAGTTCGGCCCCGCAGTTCAGCAACAGCGACGAGGTCGCCCTGGCCTGGCTGGCCGAGGACAGCCAGGCGCTGGACCGCCCCGTCGCCGCGACTACGCTATAACCCCACAACTAAAAGCAAATGGAGCACAGCAATGGCTAGATCACTGACTACCCGCTTTTCCGCATTCGCTTTGGCTGCAGCGTTAGGCACGGCCGGCTTCGCCGCCAGCGCCGCGGAGAGCCTGACCGTGGTGTCCTGGGGTGGTGCCTATGGCGCGGCGCAACAGAAACACGTCATCGACCCGTTCCAGAAAGACACCGACGTCAAGGTGCTGTTCGAGGACTATTCCGGCGGCGTGGCCGAGATCAAGGCCCAGGTCGAGTCCGGCAATATCCAGTGGGACGTGGTCGACTTCGAGGTGATCGACCTCGAGCGCGCCTGCTCCGAAGGCCTGCTCGAAGTCATTCCGCATGAGACCCTGCCGGCAGGCGTGGACGGCACTCCGGCGGCAGAAGACTTCATCCCCGAAGCCCTGGCCAGCGAATGCGCGGTCGGCAACATCGTCTGGTCGGTGGTCTTCGCCTACAACGAGAAGACCATTGGCGACACCAAGGCGGCGAGCATCGAGGACTTCTTCGACACGGCCAAGGTCCCCGGCAAGCGCGCCATGCGCAAACGCCCACAGGTCAACATGGAGTGGGCCCTGCTGGCCGACGGCGTAGCGCCCAAGGAAGTCTATGACGTGCTGTCCACCCCGGAAGGCCAGCAACGCGCCTTCGACAAACTGGCCACCATCAAGGACGACATCGTCTGGTTCGACTCCTGGTCGCAGGCTCCGCAACTGCTCAATGACGGCGGCGCAGTGCTGGTGCAGTCGGCAAACGGGCGCTTCTACGACGCCATCCGCCAGGAGAACAAGCCCTTCGTCATCGTCTGGGACGGTCACGTCTACGACCTCGACGCCTGGGCCATCGTCAAGGGCACGCAGAAGAAGGACCTGGCACTCAAGTTCATCTCCTACGCAACCGGTTCCAAGCCGTTGGCCGGCATGCCGGACGTCGCCTACGGCCCGACCCGCAAGTCCTCCATGCCGCTGGCCGACCCGACCGCCGCACCGCACCTGCCCACCGCCCACCTGGATAAAGGTATCCAGGCCAGCTCGGATTTCTGGGCCGACTACGGCGAGTCCCTCGGCGAGAAGTTCAATGAGTGGCTGTTGAAGTAA
>NZ_JBFIIG010000211.1:0-6787 GCF_041601375.1 Pseudomonas sp.
CCCGCCTCGGCCAGTTCGACCAGGCGCTCGATGCCGTAGCGCCAGTAGCTGACCCCGCCGTGCACGGAAATCAGGACGACCTTGGCGTGCTGCAGCACCTGCTCGACATAGAGGTCGATGGAGGCGTGATTGCTCAGCTGCGCCGGGCTGGCCAGGCGCAGGCTGGGGTAATCCGCCGGCAGCTGCCGCGCCACCTCGGCCAGCAAGGACAGGTGCGAATCGCCGGTACAGAGGATCACCAGCTCGGCCGGGGTCTGGCCGAGGTCGGCGATGCTGTCGGCCGGCACTTGCGCGCCGGGCTGGGTGCGCAGCAGGTGCATGGCTTAGCCCCCGATTGTCGGGTAGGGCGGACTCAGGAGCGCAGCGATCAGTCCGCCATCGTGGCCATTATTACGGCGTACTGCTGCACGAGTACGCCCTACACGCGAGCCCTGCATCAGCGCAATGCCGCCTGCAGCTCGGCTTCGATGGCGGCGCGGTCGAGCTGCTGGCCGATCACGATCAGGCGGGTGATGCGCGCCTCGTCGGCCTGCCAGGCGCGGTCGAAGTGCTTGTCGAAGCGCTGGCCGACGCCTTGCAGCAGCAGGCGCATGGGTTTGCCCGGAATCGCCGCAAACCCCTTGATGCGCAGGATGCCGTGAGCACTCACGGCGGCTTTCAGCGCCTGCAGCAGACGCGCCTCCTCGGCCTCCGGTAGTTCCACGTGGAACGAATCGAATTCGTCGTGATCGTGTTCTTCATGACCTTCCAGATCGTGGTGGGTCTTGCGCCCGTCGATATGCAGCTCGGTCTCGCAGTTGAGACCGAGCAGCACGTCCAGCGGCAGTTCGCCGCCATGGGCTTCGACGACCTTGACCGCCGGCGGCAACTCCTCGGCCACTTCGGCGCGCACCGCGGCCAGGGTCTCGGCGTCGAGCAGATCGGCCTTGTTGAGGATGACCAGGTCGGCGCTGGCCAGCTGGTCGGCGAACAGTTCGTGCAGCGGCGATTCGTGGTCGAGATTGGGGTCGAGCTGGCGCTGGGCATCGACCTGCTCGGGGAAGGCGGCGAAGGTGCCGGCGGCCACCGCCGGGCTGTCGACCACGGTGATCACCGCGTCCACCGTGCAGGCGTTGCGGATTTCCGGCCAGTTGAAAGCCTGCACCAGCGGCTTGGGCAGGGCCAGGCCGGAGGTTTCGATGAGGATATGGTCGAGGTCGCCACGGCGTGCCACCAGCTCGCGCATCACCGGGAAGAACTCCTCCTGCACGGTGCAGCACAGGCAGCCGTTGGCCAGTTCGTAGACCCGGCCGTTGGCTTCTTCTGCGCTGCAACCGATCGAGCACTGCTTGAGGATTTCGCCGTCGATGCCCAGCTCGCCGAACTCGTTGACGATCACCGCAATCCGCCGGCCATCGGCGTGGCTGAGCATGTGCCGCAGCAGGGTGGTTTTGCCGGCGCCGAGAAAGCCGGTGACTATGGTGACGGGAAGTTTGGCGAGCGTTTTCATGGGCGACCCTGCGTGGCTGCGAAAGAAATACCAGCGGGCAGGGGCGACAGGCGTGGCGATAGAACGCGCCAGCCATGCACCACCGGAGCACCCCGCCCGGTTGTCGAAAGCGTGGCGAGGCAGGTCTCCTGGCTCACGACCGGGCTGGCGAATACTCGCCGGCCATTCCCTTCGCCTTCCCGCGCGGACGCAGTGGCGGTCGGGCCGTCGCTCTCAGGCGGCAGACCAACACAAGGGTACGAGTCGTTTACAGTTGCGGGGGCAGCCAGGGCATAACCCTGTTCCCTCTTAGCTTCGGTGGCAAAACCGAAGAACCTCGACGGGGGTGAAGGCTACGCAGTGCCCGCAGACAGGTCAATCGCCGCAGTTGACGGGCAGGCCCGCTTCGTGATGTTCTAAAAAGCTGTTTCAGGTGTCTCGCGCGTCGCTGCGCGAGGTGAAACGGGAAGCCGGTGCGCCCTCTGTGGCAATTCCGGCGCTGCCCCCGCAACGGTAAGCGCATGTCAGGGTCGATTTAGTCACTGGGCCACACGGCTTGGGAAGGCTGCCCCTCCCACTGTCCAGTAGACAGTCTGCGCAAGCCCGGAGACCGGCCTGAAGCGTTTTCTTTGGCAACCTGCGGTGGGCAGGTACGCGCCGGTATCCCGCCTGTTCAGGGTCGGGTTCTTGCTGCGTTCCTTCTGCATCGCCTCAACAGCAGAAGGTCAGCATATGTCCCACAGCACTCTAGCCGCTTCATCCAGCGTCACCCTCCCTCTGTCACAACGCCTGCTGCTGGCCCTCGCCAGCTGCCTGCTTGGCGCCGCGCTGATTTTCGTCGCCGGCTTCTCGCCTATCGAGGCCATGCACAACGCGGCCCACGATACCCGCCACAGCGCCGCCTTCCCCTGCCACTGAGACTACTCCCATGCTTAAGCGTATCGCCCAGACGGCAGGCTTCTCCGGCCTGTTCGCCGCCATTGTGCTGACCCTGCTGCAAAGCCTGTGGCTCACCCCGTTGATTCTCCAGGCGGAAACCTTCGAAGGCAGCGAGCCGGCTGCCGAAGTGGCCAGCGGCCACAGCCTCGCCGCCGCCGCAGCGCCCCACGAGCACGACGATGGCCATAGCCATGACGGCGAAGCCTGGGCTCCCGAAGACGGCTGGCAACGCACCCTGGCCACCGGCCTGAGCAACCTGGTGGTGGCCGTCGGCTTCGCCCTGATGCTCGCCGGCCTGTTCACCCTGCGTGCGCCGGGTCGGACCTGGCAGGGCCTGCTCTGGGGCCTCGGCGGTTTCGCCACCTTCTCCCTGGCGCCATCCGTGGGCTTGCCGCCGGAGCTGCCGGGCACCGCCGCCGCCGACCTGCTGCTGCGCCAGTACTGGTGGCTCGGTACCGCCGTGGCCACCGCTGCCGGCCTGGGCCTGTTGGCATTCGGCCGCCACTGGCCGCTGCGCATCCTCGGCCTGCTGCTGCTGGCGATTCCGCAGCTGATCGGCGCGCCGCAGCCCGAGCTGCATTCGAGCCTGGCCCCAGCAGCCCTGGAGCAGGAGTTCATCCGCGCCTCGCTGCTGACCAATGCGCTGTTCTGGGCGGTACTGGGCCTGGCGGCCGCCTGGTTCTACAGCCGTCCCCAGCAGAGCGCCTGAGCCGCTGCCATGGTCAGCGGGGGCGCGCCTGCCACGCGCGGGTTGATCTATGTCGCCGGGCTGGGCTGTCGGCGCGGCTGTTCCCGCGCGCAGTTGTTCGACCTGCTGCAACAAGCGCTGCAGCCGCACGGCTTGCAGCCGGCCGAACTCAGCGCCCTGGCCAGCAGCAGCCATAAGCAGGACGAACCCGGCTTGCGCCAACTGGCTGAACAGCTGCACCTGCCTATCGCCTGGCTGCCGGCCAGCCAGCTGAGCCACTACCACCAGCGACTCGGGCAGACCTCGGCGCTGAGCCTGCAGATCACCGGCAGCGCCGGGGTGGCCGAAGCCAGCGCCCTGGCCCAGGCCGAGGTGCTGAGCGGACAACGCGCCGAACTGCTGGGGAAAAAACTGCGCTCGGCCAACGCCACCTGTGCCCTGGCCAGGGCGCAGCTTCTGGAGACTCTATGACCGTCTACTTTATCGGCGCCGGCCCTGGCGACCCGGAGCTGATCACCGTCAAGGGCCAGCGCCTGCTGCGCGCCTGCCCGGTGATCCTGTACGCCGGCTCGCTGGTGCCTGAGGCAGTACTTGCGGGCAATAGTGCCGAACTGGTGGTCAACACCGCCGAACTGCACCTGCAGGAGATTGTCGGGCTGATCCGCCAGGCCCACGCCAAGGGCCAGGACGTGGCCCGCGTGCATTCCGGCGACCCCTCGCTGTATGGCGCCGTCGGCGAGCAGATCCGCCAGCTGCGCGCGCTGGCCATTCCCTTCCAGATCATCCCCGGGGTCACCGCCACCGCCGCCTGTGCCGCCCTGCTGGAATGCGAACTGACCCTGCCCGAGGTGTCGCAGACGCTGATCCTTACCCGCTACGCGAGCAAGTCGACGATGCCCGCCGGCGAGCAGCTGCACGACCTGGCCCGCCACGGCGCGACCATGGCCATTCACCTGGGCGTGGTGCACCTGGGCAAGATAGTCGCCGAACTGCTGCCGCATTACGGCGCCGACTGCCCGATCGCCGTGGTCCATCGCGCCAGCTGGCCGGATCAGGACTGGGTCAGCGGCACCCTGGCCGATATCGAAGAACGGGTGCACGCCAAGGGCTTCCGCCGTACCGCGCTGATCCTGGTGGGACGGGTACTGAACGCCGAACAGTTCGCCGATTCGGCGCTGTATAACGCCGAACATCGGCATCTATTCAGGTCGTCAGACGCCTGAGCGCTTACGCAAAAAGCGCACCTGCCGCAAGTGACGCGACAGGCGCCGAGCAATTCGCTCTAGCGATCCACTATCCCCAGGGTGTCACTCAACGCAGGCAGTGCACCTGGGTACGAGGGCGCGCGGTTTATTCACAAGCCCTGAGGCCGTACAGACTCAAATCCACCTTGCCGAGGTTATCCACAATGGCTATCTCGGCGCCCAGCTCGCGCAGGCGCGCGTTCAGGTCGCTGGCGTACAACTCGCGGAGAAAACCTGGGTAGTCGACGCGCTCGCCAGGCGGCAGACGCGTCATCAGGTAGGCGTGCAGAACCGGCAGGCGAAACTGCCAGGCGGCAGTGGCGCAGACAAAGCCGGCCGCGCGCAGCCGGGCGATACCAACCTGATCGCCCGACAGTACGGCCCGGCAACCATCGAATAACAGCGCCAGGGCAGGACTCATGCGCCCGTTACTCCACCGTCACGCTCTTGGCCAGGTTGCGCGGCTGGTCGACGTCGGTGCCCTTGAGCACGGCGACGTAGTAGGACAGCAGCTGCAGCGGAATGGTGTAGAGGATCGGCGCCAGGGCATCGTGGATATGCGGCATGTTGACCACATGGGTGCCCTCGCCGTTGGTCATGCCGGCCTGCTGGTCGGCGAACACGATCAGTTCGCCGCCGCGGGCGCGCACTTCCTGCAGGTTGGATTTGAGCTTTTCCAGCAGCTCGTTGTTCGGCGCCACCGTGACCACCGGCATGTCGCTGTCGACCAGGGCCAGCGGGCCGTGCTTGAGCTCGCCGGCCGGGTAGGCTTCGGCGTGGATATAGGAGATTTCCTTGAGCTTGAGCGCGCCTTCCATGGCCACCGGGTACTGCGCGCCACGGCCGAGGAACAGCGCGTGGTGCTTCTCGGCGAACAGTTCGGCGATCTTCTCCACCACCGTGTCCATGGCCAGGGCTTCGCCGAGGCGGGTCGGCAGGCGGCGCAGCTCGTCGACCAGTTCGGCCTCCAGCGCCGGGTCCAGGCTGCCGCGCACCTGGCCGATGGACAGGGTGAGCAGCATCAGGGCCACCAGCTGGGTGGTGAAGGCCTTGGTCGAGGCCACGCCGATTTCCGGGCCGGCCTGGGTCAGCAGGCACAGGTCGGACTCGCGCACCAGCGAGCTGATGCCGACGTTGCAGATCGCCAGGCTGGCCAGGTAACCGCCCTGCTCGGGGCTCAGCGCCTTGGCGTTGCGCAGCGCGGCCAGGGTGTCGGCGGTTTCGCCGGACTGGGAAATGCTGATGAACAGGGTGTCGGGTTGCACCACCACCTTGCGGTAGCGGAATTCGCTGGCCACCTCGATCTGGCAGGGAATCCCGGCCAGTTCTTCCAGCCAGTAACGGGCGACCATGCCGGCGTGATAGCTGGTGCCACAGGCGACGATCTGCACGTTCTTGACCCGGGCGAACAGCTCGGCGGCCTGTGGGCCGAACGCCTGGACCAGCACCTGGTTGCCGCCGAGGCGGCCTTCCAGGGTGCGCTGCACGACCTTGGGCTGTTCGTGGATTTCCTTGAGCATGAAGTGGCGGAACTCGCCCTTGTCGGCGGCCTCGGCGCCTTCGTGGTACTGCACGTTCTCGCGCTGCACCGGGTTGCCGTCGACATCCCAGATCTGCACGCCATCGCGGCGGATCTCGGCGATGTCGCCCTCTTCCAGGTACATGAAGCGGTCGGTGACCTGGCGCAGGGCCAGTTGATCCGAGGCGAGGAAGTTCTCGCCCAGGCCCAGGCCGATCACCAGCGGGCTGCCACTGCGCGCGGCGAGCAGGCGATCCGGCTGCTGCGCGCTGATCACCGCCAGGCCATAGGCGCCGTGCAGTTCCTTGACCGCGGCCTTGAGCGCGGCGGTCAGGTCGCCCAGGCTCTGCAGCTTGTGCTCGAGCAGGTGGACGATGACTTCGGTGTCGGTGTCCGAGCTGAACACATAGCCCAGGCCCATGAGCTGAGCACGCAGTTGCTCGTGGTTTTCGATGATGCCGTTGTGCACCACTGCCAGATCAATGCCGGAGAAATGCGGGTGGGCATTGCGTTCGCTCGGCGCGCCGTGGGTGGCCCAGCGGGTGTGGGCGATGCCCAGACGACCGGCCAGCGGTTCGGCAACCAGCGCGGCCTGCAGTTCGCTGACCTTGCCCACCCGGCGGCGGCGCTCGAGCTGGCCCTGCTCATTCAAAAGCGCCACACCGGCGCTGTCGTAGCCGCGGTATTCCAGGCGTTTCAGGCCTTCCACCAGCACGGCGGTGATGTTGCGTTCGGCGACGGCGCCCACGATGCCACACATAGTCTTGCTCCTTTAATGCTCTACGGCGGCGCAGATCAGGTTGACCCCGCGCGCCCTCAGTTGTTCACGCACCTCGGCATCGAGGCGCTCGTCGGTGATCAGGGTATGGACGCTGCTCCAGGGCAGTTCCAGATTGGGAATCTTGCGGCCGATCTTGTCGCTCTCGACC
>NZ_JBFIIG010000212.1:0-6775 GCF_041601375.1 Pseudomonas sp.
ACTTGGAAAACCTGCTTTGCCAGGTCAACACCGATTCGGTTAAGTTTCATGATGACTCCTCCCTTCGTGACTGCTTGTCTTGACAACTTCAGTCTGGCGCATTGACGCCGTAGGAGGGAGGAGTCCATTTCATTGGGCTACGGTTCTTAGGCATTTCGTAGGCGCGGCGGGGACGCCCAGGCCCATGGCCGCGATAGAGCGCGCCCGCAAAAGCATCGCGGGCATGGAGCGCTCCTACGCTCGGCAAGGAAGGCTTGCACATGAATATAGAGTCTGCAAAAGCGCTGCTGGCGGCCTTCCACTAGCCCCTTCTAGCGTTCGCGCAACGCTTCGGCGCGGGCTTTTAGCACGGGCTTGAGCAGGTAGTCCAGCACGCTTTTCTCGCCGGTGATGATGTCCACGGTGGCGATCATGCCGGGAATGATCAGCAAGGGATGCTCATCGCTGCCCAGGTGGCTTTTATCGGTACGCAGCTGGATCAGGTAGAAGCTTTTGCCTTCTTCATCGGTGATGGTGTCGGCGCTGATCAGCTCCAGGTTGGCCCTGAGTCCGCCATAGATGGTGTAGTCGTAGGCGCTGAACTTGACCATGGCCTTCTGCCCGGGATGGAGGAAGGCCACGTCCTGGGGGCGTACTTTCGCTTCGATCAGCAGGTTGTCTTCCAGCGGCACTATTTCCAGCATGTCACTGCCCGGCTGGACGACGCCGCCGATGGTGTTGATCTTCAGCTGTTTGATGATGCCGTTGACCGGAGACACCACCGTGGTGCGGCTGACCCTGTCCTGAATGGCCGAGCTGGTGGCGGTGATTTTCTTCAGTTCGGTGCGGGCATCATTGAGTTCATTGAAGGCCTCGGAGCGAAAGCCCAGCTCGGATTCCTCGATCTTGCTCTTGATCTCGTTGACCGCCGCTTCCGCCCTGGGGATGGCCAGGGTCGTGGCGTCCAGTGAACCGCGCACCTCGACTGCACTGCGGCGCAGGCGGAGTATTTCCACCTGGGAAATTGCCCCGGCGGCTACCAGCGGTTGCGACATGTTCAGCTCTTGCTGAATCAGGCCCAGGCTGGAGCGGTATTGCCGAGCCTTGGAGCGGAATTCCGCGAGTTCCTGGGTTTTCTGCAGCAGCTGTTCGCCCAGTGTTCGTTGTTCGCTGTGCAGGCGTTGTTGTCGCGAGTCATAGAGTGCCAGTTCGTCCTCGGCCAGTTGCGCTGCCGTGCGGGTGATTTCTTCGGGCATGGCGATGGGGCGGCCTTCGGCTTCGGCGGTCAGGCGTTCGATACGGGCGATCAGCGCCAGCCGATCTGCTTCGGTCTCGCCCTTGTTCGAGAGAAAACGGGTGTCGTCGAGACGCAGCAGTACATCGTCCTTGTTCACCAGCTGGCCTTCGCGCACGAATATTTCACTGACGATGCCGCCTTCGAGGTTCTGGATGACCTGGATTTTGCTCGAGGGAATCGCTTTGCCCTCGCCGGTGGTGACTTCTTCGAGCACGGCAAAATGAGCCCAGAGCACGGCGGCGATCAAACAGGCACAGACCACCCAGATGGTGATGCGCGACATCCAGGGCGAATCCTCGAGAATCGCACCCTCGACTTCCGGCATGAACTCGGTGTCCTGCTTGCGCCTGCCCAGGCTGGCGAAGTAGGCGAGGATGGCTCGATGCGGTCGCATAAGTCCCGTCCTATTCCGCTGCCGGGCCGACGCGGCCCTTGCGCAAGGCCTCGATCACCACCTCTTTCGGCCCATCGGCAACGATATGGCCGTTGTCCAGCACCACCAGGCGATCGACCAGACTGAGCATCGAGCTGCGGTGGGTGATCAGCAGCAGGGTTTTGCCCTGGACCCAGGTATGCAAGCGGCTGCGCAGGATTTCTTCGCTGGTGTTGTCCATCGCGCTGGTCGGCTCGTCGAACAGCAGGATCTGTGGGTCGAGCAACAGCGCGCGGGCCAGCAGCACGGCTTGGCGCTGGCCGCCAGAGAGTTGCTGACCACGCTCGCCGACCGGGCGATCGAAGCCTTGCGGGTGTTGCCGAGCCAGTTCACCGACACCGGTCAGCTCGGCCACTTCGAGCATGCGCGCGTCGCTGACATAGCGTGCGCCTAGGGTCAGGTTGTCGCGCAGGCTGCCGGCCAACAACGGCAGGTCGTGAGCAACATAGCCGATCTGGTGGCGCAGGTCGGCCACATCGAGCTGGCGCAGATCCAGGCCGTCGAGCAGGATTTGTCCTTCGTCCGGGGTGTAGAAGCCCATCAGCAGGCGTGCCAGGGTGCTCTTGCCCGAGCCGCTACGGCCGATGATGCCGACCCGCTCGCCAGGATTCAGGCGCAGGCTGGCCTTGGCAAGTGCCGGACTGCTCTGCCCGGGGTAGCTGAAGCTGACCTGACGCACATCGAGGGCCCCCTTTAGCAGGGTGCGCTCCAGCGGTCGCTGCTGGGTCTGGCGTTCTTGTGGCAAGCCCATCAGGGCGTCGGTACTTTGCATGGTCAGGCGCGCCTGCTGGTAGCGGGTGATCAGCCCGGCAACCTGGCCGAGCGGGGCCAGCACCCGGCTATTGAGCATGTAGCAGGCGATCAGCGCGCCGACGCTCATGTCGCCGGCGATGATCGCGTAGACCCCGGCGATGATGATGGCCATGCCGGCGCATTGCTGCAGGAACAGGGTGCCGTTGGTGGCCAGCGATGAGAGGAAGCGGGCGTGGGCATCCAGCCGGGTCAGGGCGCCATGGGTGGTTTCCCACTGGTGTTGGCGTTCGCTTTCCGCGCCGCAGGCCTTGAGGGTTTCCAGGCCGCCGAGGGTTTCGATCAACAGGGCCTGGCGCTCCGCACCCAATGCCAGGCTGCGCTGCACGGTGTCGCGCAGGCGGCCCTGAATGATCAGGGCGAAGATCGCCGTGAGCGGAAAGGCCAGCAGCGGAATGGCGGCCAACGAACCGCCAAGCAAGCCGATCACCACGATCATCAACAGGGCGAAGGGCAGGTCGATCAGGCTGGTCAGGGTCACCGCGGTTAGGAATTCGCGCAGGCCCTGGAAGTCGTGGATGTTCTGCGCGAAGCCGCCGACAGTGGCCGGACGCGCCTTCATGGACATGCCGGTGATGCGTTCGAACAAGGTGGCTGAGAGCACCACATCGGTCTTCTTGCCGGCGCTGTCGAGCAGATTGGCGCGCAGCACGCGCAACAGCAGTTCGAAGGAGGTGCCAATGAACAGGCCGATGGCCAGCACCCAGAGGGTCGAGGTGGCTTGGTTGGGCACCACGCGGTCGTAGGTCTGCATGACGAACAGCGGCACCATCAGACCCAGCACGTTGACCAGCAGGCTGGCCAGCATGGCATCGGTATACAGCCCGCGGGACAGCTTGAGCGTATCGCGGAACCAGGCATCGATGCGTGGCAGCAGTGGCGAGCGAGCGTTCTCCAGCTCATGTCGTGGCCGGGCGAAGAACGCCTGCCCGCTGTAGCCCTCGGCCAGTTGCTCACGCGCAACGCGCTGTTCACCCCCGTCTGCTTCGCACGGCAGAATCAGCGCCTGATCGTTGCCCAGCCACTTGCGCAGGACGGCGCTACGCCCGTTCTTGAGCAATAGCAGTACCGGTAGATTGAGTGCGGAAATGGCCGTCAGTTCGCGGCGCAGCAAGCGGCCTTGCAAGCCTGCCCGCGCGGCCGCTCGGGGCAGCAGGTCGGCGCTCAGGCGCTGTGCGGGCATCGGCAAGCCAGCACTCAGGCTGCCATGACTGACGGTACAGCCGTGGAGCTTGCAGAGGATCAGCAAGCCGTCCAGCAACGGATCGTCGTGGCTCAAGCGTGGATCACTGCTGGAGGGGCCAGCCCTTTCCATTGTCGTCACGGATACCGCTCCTCGACCGGTACTACTTGATTGTCGGCAGGCGCGCCTCGCTCTCCACATTGGACAGAGCTACAGCCTCCGCGGGGATAATCACCTGCTGCTGGCGCAGCAGATCACCCATGGCAGCCAACACGCGGTACATGGCGAACTCTTCGGTGTAACGCACTTCGGTGTAACGACGGTTGGCGGTGAAGAGTTCATTCTCACTATCGAGCAGATCGAGCAGGGTGCGTTGGCCCAGACTGAACTGCTGCTGGTAGGCCTCACGAACCCGTGTAGTGTAGTCGGCATAGTCGCGCGCCTTGGGGGTCTGCAGACGGGCGTTGTCCATGGAGTTCCAGGCCAGCGCAAGATTCTCATTGAGCACGCGCAATGCATTGTTGCGAATGTCCATCGCTTCGTTGATCTGGTGGGCCGAGGATTGCAAGAGAGCCTTGTCGCGCATGCCGTTGAACAGGTTGTAGTTCATCACCACGGCGGCACGCCAGCTGTTGTAGTGACCTTCATCGCCCTGGATATTGTCGTCGGCGTTGGTCGCCAGTTCGACATCGAAGCGTGGGTAGAACGGTGACTTGGCAACTTCATACTGCTTCTCGGCAGCCTGCACGTCGGCTTGCGCCGATTTCAGGAAGGGATTGTTTTGCATCACCGCCTGCCGGGCAGCGTGCAAGTCTTCTGGCAAGGCACTGCGAACCGAGACCGGGGCCACCAGTTCGTCCGGCATGAGCCCGGTCATGCTGATGAAGTTCGCCTGGGCATCCGCCAGGTTGACCTGCTCGGTATATAGGTTGTTTTCCGCCAGGGCCAGGCGCGCGTTGGATTGGTCGAAGTCGGCAGTGCTGCCGACGCCTTGGCGACTACGCAGATCGATTTGATCGGTAATGCGTTGGTGGGCGAGCAGATTGTTCTTGGCCAGATCGACCAGTTCACGGCGCTTCAGCACATCCAGGTAAACCTCGACGGTACGCAGCGCCAGACTCTCCGAAGTGCCGAGCACGCGATAGGCCCGCGAGTTCACTACCGCTTCGGTTCGTGCGACTTCATTGGGGGTGTTGAAACCATCGAACAGCATCTGCCGCAGGCGCAGCTCGGCATTGCGGGCGTTGAGCGTTTCGGTGTTGTGATTGCCCAGCGCCCGGGTGCTGGGGCTGTCGGTATGTTCCCGGCTGTAACCGACAAGCAGGTCGACTGTCGGCAGGTAGCCACCTCTGGCTATCTTCACTTCCTCGTCCGACGAAAGGCGGTTGTTGATTCCCGCGTGGATTTCCGGGTGGTTGTCCAGGGTGCTCTGGATCGCGTCCGGAAGGGTCATCGCTTGAGTCTGGGTGCAGGTCAGGGCCAGCAACATACTGCTCCACAGCGGATTTAGAACGCGCATGTGATGAATCTCCTTGATCAGTGTTCTATTTCTGCCGCCAAAATTTTGGCTAAAGTCCGGGTAAAACTGTTCCACTCTTGTAACAGTAGAGCTAAGAACATCTTTCTGCAGATGCTAAGAAAAATTTATTACAAGGTTTATGAAGAAAAAATCTTATGCAGTCAGGAAAAAGCAGCACATTGTTTCTTGCATGAGCCATGTATTCATTGGTTAACGGTCTGTTGCATGGTGAAAGGAATGGGTGGTCAAGCACGACTTACAACGCGTGGGCAGAGATGTTTCTGATAGGCGTCGCATTGCGGTGGGATACGCGACATTTTTTTGTCGTAAATGATTTTTTGAATGCTCCTGCCAGTTCATTTCACGCAGTCGCCTCTTGAACAACGCCCCATAGTCGCCAAGGCGTCTTGACTCTTTTCAGGCCTGTCGATGCTGGTCGGCAGCTGCAGTGAGGAAGGAATCATGGCTACTTTGATTGGTGTCGTCAGCCAGGTTATCGGTGAGGTTTTTGCGGTAGCCGGCAATGGAGCGCGTCGGGCCCTTGCCGAAGGTGATCGGGTTTTCGCCGGTGAGCAGTTGGTGACCGGCGCGAACGGTGCAGTTGCCATTGCCCTGATCGGCGGTGGCGAGTTGACCCTCGGCCGCGACAGCAACCTGATGCTCGACACGCAACTGCTAGCAGGCGCGCGTGGCGAGGGTTCGGCTGCCGCGGCCCAAGGCGCGGACAGCGCACCCAGCGCCCAGGACCTTGCCGAGGTCGAGCAGTTGCAGGCCGCCATCGAGGCGGGTGAGGATCCGACCGCCAGCTTGGCTGCCACGGCCGCAGGGCCTGGTGCCGGTGCCGCTGGCAATGCCGGCGGCGGGCATTCCTTCGTCTTGCTGGACGAAACTGCGGGTGCGCTCGACCCGGTCATTGGCTTCCCTACCGAGGGCCTGGGTTTCGCTCCGGAGTTTCCAGACCCGGATGTCGTGGCGACTGTTGAGGAGCCGGATTCCAGCCCCGGCGTCGAAGTGGTTTACGACGATCCCAGTATCGACGCCGGGGTGGGCAGCGTTGACGAGGCCGCGTTGCCGGGCGGCAGTAACCCTGACAGCCCCAACGAGACGACTTCCGGCCGATTGCTCATCACCTCTCCCGACGGAATTTCCTCCGTGCAAGTGCAGTTGCAAGTGCAGAGCATCGCGGGGGCGTGGATCGACATTACCAATGGTGGCGTCGTCGAAGGCCAATACGGCACCCTTACCTTCGACTCAGCGGGCAATTGGGTCTACCGCATCACCACCAACACCCTCGATCATGCTATCGCCGGCGCCACGGGGACGGCCGATCAGGTTGCCGAGACCTTTGCCATACGGGTCATAGACAACGATGGCGATGTTTCGCCGGTGGCTCCGCTGATCATTCAGATCAACGACGACGGCCCGAGCATTTCCCTGGCCGAGACCCAACTGCCCAGCCTGGTGGTCGATGAAACCGATCTCTCCACCGATGCCACGGCGGACTTCAGCGGTGCCTTCAGCTCGGCGTTTGGCGCCGATGGTGCTGGCAGCGTC
>NZ_JBFIIG010000213.1:0-6741 GCF_041601375.1 Pseudomonas sp.
CAGATCGCCTACGGCATGACCGAGACCAGCCCGGTGTCGACCCAGACGGCCGCCGATGACGATCTGCAGTGTCGGGTCAGCAGTGTTGGCCGAACCCAGCCGCATCTGGAGAGCAAGGTGATCGACAAGCAGGGGCGCATCGTCCCGCGCGGGCAGGTCGGCGAGCTGTGCACCCGTGGCTACAGCGTCATGCTTGGCTACTGGAACAACCCGCAGGCCACCGCCGAGGCCCTCGACCCGGCGCGCTGGATGCACACCGGCGACCTGGCGGTGATGGACGAGCAGGGCTACCTGAGTATCGTCGGGCGCAACAAGGACATGATCATCCGCGGCGGCGAGAACGTCTATCCGCGGGAGATCGAGGAGTTCCTCTTCGGCCACCCGGCGGTGGCCGATGTGCAGGTGGTGGGCATTCCCGACGACAAGTACGGCGAGGAGATCGTCGCCTGGGTCAAGTGCCACCCCGGCCACCAGGTGGCTGCAGCGCAACTGAGCGAGTTCTGCAAGGGACGTATCGCCCATTTCAAGGTCCCGCGCCACTTTCTCCTGGTCGACGAGTTCCCCATGACCGTGACCGGCAAGGTGCAGAAGTTCCGCATGCGCGAGCTCAGCATCGAGCGGCTGGCACTCACCGCGAAGCCCTAGGCTTTGGCGCCTGCGGCGTCCGTCAGTCGGGCGCCGCCTCTGATAATGGAGTATCCGATGTCCCAGCAGATCAGTCGCTTTGCGCTGCCCGACAATCTTGAACAATTACCGGACGACCTGCACCAGCGGATACTCGCGGTGCAGGAGAAGGCCGGCTTCGTGCCTCATGTATTCCTCATGCTGGCCCACCGTCCGGACGAGTTTCGCGCCTTCTTCGCCTACCACGACGCTTTGATGGAGCGCGAGTCCGACAGCCTGACGCCGGCGGAAAAGGAGATGATCGTGGTCGCCACCAGTGCCCGCCATGGCTGTCTGTACTGCGTGGTGGCGCATGGCGCGGTATTGCGCATCTACAGCAAGGATCCGCTGCTCGCCGACCAGGTGGCGGTCAACCACCGCACCGCGCCGATTGGCGAGCGCCAGCGCCTGATGCTGGATTTCGCCTTTCACGTCGGCCTCGAGCGCGGCGGCCTGGATGGCGACTGGCAGGCACGCCTGCAGGCAGTCGGTTTCAGTCTCGACGACATCTGGGACATTGGCGCGATCACCGCCTTCTTCAGCCTGTCCAACCGGCTGGTGTCGCTGGCGGGCACGCCACCCAACACCGAGTTCTACCTGATGGGCCGCGTGCCCAGGGTAGCGAGTTGAAACTGCCGCTATAGCGACAGCACATGTTCTCCTGGCCATGCCGGGGGAGCCGTCTTTTCATGGCGCGCTCAGGGGGGTGGGCAGGGCTGCGCGCGGCGGGTGTGACGACTGCAGAGGGTGGGGTATTTATGCATAACGCACCTGATAATTTGCTCATTATTATTTAATAAACGCCTGCCTATACTCGATTTCAGCGAATTGACCCAAGGCAGCAGCAGGCAAGCCGGGACTGACATCCATCAGACGAGTCTCGCGGCTTCAGTCGAACAAGAACCAGTAAGTCTAAATTAGACTTTCGTATAGTGTTTACGTTTACGTAAAGGTAGTAGTGTCAGCAGCGCCATAACCAATAAAAACAAGCAAGGTTAGAGGGCTCCACATGTCACCCGAATTCGTTTTGGAAACGCGCGGATTGACCAAGGAATTTCGCGGGTTCACCGCGGTGGACTCGGTCGATCTTCGTGTGCAGAAGGGGCATATCCATGCCTTGATCGGACCCAACGGGGCCGGCAAGACCACGGTGTTCAACCTCCTCAGCAAGTTCCTCGCGCCCACTAGCGGCGAGATCATTTATCAGGGCAAGCCGATCACCGGCCTGCAGCCGAACCAGATCGCCCGTCTCGGTCTGGTGCGCTCCTTCCAGATTTCCGCGGTATTCGGTCACATGAGTGTGATGGAGAACGTCCGCGTGGCCCTGCAGCGCAAGCTGGGCAACTCCTTTCACTTCTGGAAGTCCGAGCGCAGCCTTGAGGCCCTCAATGAGCGCGCCCTGCAGATGCTCGACGATGTGGGCCTGCTCGACTTCGCCGACACCCTGACCATCGAACTGCCCTATGGCCGCAAGCGCGCCCTGGAGCTGGCCACCACCCTGGCGCTGGACCCGGCCGTGCTATTGCTCGACGAGCCGACCCAGGGCATGGGCGGCGAGGACGTGGAAATGGTCATCGGCCTGATACGCCGTGCCGCGGTGGGGCGCACGGTGCTGATGGTCGAGCACAACCTCAGCGTGGTCAGTCAGTTGTGCGACCGCATCACCGTGCTGGCCCGTGGCGCGATCCTCGCCGAAGGCGACTACGCCAGCGTGTCAGCCAACCCCCTGGTGCGCGAGGCCTACCTGGGCAGCGAAGCGGCCGTCAGCGAGGAGGCCGGCGCATGAGCAACCTGCATACCCCGGATTACGAGCAACTGCGGGTCAGCGACCTGCATGCCTTCTACGGCGAGTCGCACATTTTGCATGGCATCGACCTGCTGGTCCGGCGCGGCGAACTGGTGACCCTGCTCGGGCGCAACGGCTCGGGCCGCTCCACCACCCTGCGCGCGATCATGAACATGGTGGGTCGGCGCACTGGGTCAATCGTGATCAACGGCAACGAGACCCTGGGCCTCGCCGCGCACCTGATCCCGCGCCTGGGCGTTGGCTTCTGCCCGGAAGAACGCGGCATCTTCGCCAGCCTCAACGTCGAGGAGAACCTGCTGCTGCCGCCGATGGTGCGCAGTGGCGGCATGAGCCTCGATGAAATCTACGAGATGTTCCCCAACCTCTACGAGCGGCGTTTCAGCCAAGGCACCCGGCTCTCTGGCGGCGAGCAGCAGATGCTGGCCATGGCGCGCATCCTGCGCACCGGTGCCAACCTGCTGCTGCTCGACGAGATCACCGAGGGCCTGGCTCCGGTGATCGTGCAGAAACTCGCCGAGGTGCTGATCAAGCTCAAGAACAAGGGACTGACCATCGTGCTGGTGGAGCAGAACTTCCGCTTCGCCGCCCCGTTGGCTGATCGGCATTACCTGATGGATCACGGCCAGATCGTCGAGGAAATCAGTGCGGCCGAGCTGTCGTCCAAACAAGAACTGCTGCACCGCTGTCTAGGCGTCTAACCCAGTTTCACCCCTCGAAACATGCAGTACGGCGTGGCCCAGGCCCGCCGGATCGGGGTTGCTTTGCCCGGTACAACAACAATAACTGTGGAAGGTAACGAGATGAATCTGTTCCAGAAGACTGCAAGCACCATCCTCGCCACCAGCCTGATTGCCAGCGCCGCCCAGGCGCAGCTCAGCGACGACGAAATCCGCATCGGCTACCTGGCCGATATGTCCGGCACCTACCGCGATCTCTCCGGGCCAGGTGGCCTGGAAGCGCTGAAGATGGCCGTCGAGGACTTCGGTGGCCAGATCGATGGCAAGAAGATCGTGATTTTCAGCGCCGACGACCTGAACAAGCCGGATGTCGGCGCCAGTACCGTGCGTCAGTGGGTCGATGAGCGCAACGTCGACATGGTCACCGGTCTGGTCGCCTCCTCGGTGGTGCTGGCGGCAAGCCAGGTGGTGGAGCAAGCCGGCAAGCTGGCGCTGATTTCCGGCGCCGCGGCCTCCAGCATTACCAACGAATACTGCTCGCCCAACCATATCCACTGGACCTACGATTCCTACGCGCTGGCCAACGGTACGGCCAAGGCGGTATTGGCCAATGGCGGCAAAAGCTGGTTCATCCTGACCGCCGACTATGCCTTCGGCCATGCCATGGAAGCCGACATCACCAAGGTGGTCCAGGCCGATGGCGGCTCTGTGCTGGGCACGGTGCGTCATCCATTCCCGAGCAGTGACTTTTCCTCCTACATCCTCCAGGCCCAGGGTTCCGGCGCCGATGTGATCGCCCTGGCCAACGCCGGTGCCGACACGGTCAATTCGCTGATGACGGCCAGCCAGTTCGGCGTTACCCAGTCCGGGCAGAGTCTGGCCGGTATGGTGGTCTTCCTCAACGACATCCACGCCATGGGCCTGGACGTGACCCAGGGTCTGATGCTGACCACCGGCTGGTACTGGGACCTCAACGAGGAAACCCGCACCTGGTCCAAGCGCTACGAAGACCGCTTCGGCAGCAAGCCAGGCATGGTGCCGGCGGGTATCTACTCGGCGACCATGCATTACCTGAACGCAGTCAAGGCCGCCGGCAGTGACGAGGCGCAGGCGGTGCGCGCGCAGATGATGGCGACCCCGGTCAACGACATGTTCGCCAAGAACGGCAAGATCCGCGCCGATGGCCGCATGGTTCACGACATGTACCTGGCCCAGGTGAAGACCCCGGCCGAGTCGAAGGGCGACTGGGACCTGTACAAGATCGTGCGCACCATTCCGGGCGACGAGGCCTTCCGCCCGCTGGCCGAGAGCCAATGCAAGCTGCTGTCGCAGAACTGATCGGCAGGTAATCCCAGCTAATCACCCGGCTGCCAGCAGCCGGGTGTCACTGACTTTCAGCGGGTGAGAACTCATGACTATGGTATTCGGCATACCGCTGGGCGTACTGCTCGGCCAGCTGCTGCTCGGGCTGATCAACGGCGCTTTCTATGCCTTGCTCAGCCTGGGCCTGGCGATCATCTTCGGTCTGCTGCGGATCATCAACTTCGCCCATGGCGCCCAGTACATGCTCGGGGCTTTCGCCGCGGTGCTCGGCCTCAACTACCTGGGCATCAATTATTGGGTGGCGCTGATTGTGGCGCCGCTGCTGGTCGGCGCCCTCGGCATGCTCATCGAGCGCGGCCTGTTGCGCCGGATCGCCGGGGAGGATCACCTCTACGGCTTGCTGTTGACCTTCGGCCTGGCGCTGATCGTCGAGGGCTGCTTCGTCAAGTTGTTCGGCGTCTCAGGCGCGTCCTACCCGATGCCCGAGCTGCTCAAGGGCGGTTACAACCTGGGCTTCATGTTCCTGCCCACCTACCGCGCCTGGGTGGTGGTGGCTGCAGTGGTGGTGTGCCTGCTCACCTGGTACATGATCGAGCGCACCCGCCTGGGCTCCTACCTGCGTGCCGGTACCGAAAACCCCAAGCTGATGCAGGCCTTCGGTATCAACGTGCCACTGCTGATCACCCTGACCTATGGCTACGGGGCGGCGCTGGCGGCGTTCGCCGGGGTGCTGGCCGCGCCCATCTATTCGGTCACCCCGACCATGGGCGCCAATCTGCTGATCGTGGTGTTTGCCGTGGTGGTGATCGGCGGGATGGGTTCGATCATGGGCGCGATCGTCACGGGTTTGGCCATGGGCGTGATTGAGGGGCTGACCAAGGTGATCTATCCAGAAGCGGCCAACACCATCGTGTTCCTGGTGATGGTACTGGTGCTGCTGGTTCGTCCCGCGGGACTGTTCGGCAAGGAGACTTAAGCATGACCAATCTGCACATCAAACAGGACAGTCTGGCTCTGGTGCCGCAAGTGGTACGTGAGCGCCAGCAGGCGGCGCAACGGCGCAAGCTGTGGTTCTATCTGGCACTGTTCGGCGTCGCGCTGGTCGCGCCCCTGGCGGTGTACCCGATCTTTCTGATGAAGCTGCTGTGCTTCGCCTTGTTCGCCTGCGCCTTCAACCTGCTGCTCGGTTATGCCGGCTTGTTGTCCTTCGGGCATGCCGCCTTTTTCGCCACCGGCGGCTATATCACCGGCTACTTGCTCAGCGAGTACAGCGGCCTCGGCACCGAGCTGGGAATACTCGCCGGCACCCTGGCGTCCGCGGCGCTCGGCTTGCTGTTCGGCCTGCTGGCGATTCGCCGTCAGGGCATCTACTTCGCCATGATCACCCTGGCGCTGGCGCAACTGGTGTTCTTCATCTTTGTCCAGGCGCCCTTCACCGGCGGCGAGAACGGCCTGCAGGGCGTGCCGCGTGGGCAGTTGTTCGGGCTGTTCGACCTCAACGACAACCTGACCCTGTACTACTTCGTCCTCGCGGTGTTCATCGTTGGCTTCGCCGTCATCCAGCGCACCATCCACTCGCCCTATGGCCAGGTGCTCAAGGCGATCCGCGAGAACGAGCCGCGGGCCATTTCCCTGGGCTACAACGTCGACGCGCACAAGCTGCTCGCCTTCGTCATTTCCGCCACCCTGACCGGACTGGCGGGCTCGACCAAGACCGTGGTGTTCCAGTTGGCCTCGCTGACCGACGCGCACTGGCACATGTCCGGCGAGGTGATTCTGATGACCCTGCTCGGCGGCGTCGGCACCGTGCTCGGGCCGGTGGTCGGCGCCAGCGTGGTGATCACCCTGCAGAGCTACCTGTCCAACGGCCCATTGGGCGAGTGGGTGCACGTGATCCTCGGGGCGATATTCGTCACCTGCGTGCTGCTGTTCCGGGTCGGCATCGTCGGTTGGGTGCTGAAACTGGCAAAGCGCAACTTCTAAAACAAGCCTCCTGCTGTTTGCTCAAGGTGCGGACCCTGATCCGCGCCGGGGGGCTGTTTGCCTGAAATATGCCCTACCGGGTCATCGGCAGGGGTGTCTGGACGCCACGGGAAACCCCGTGGGTATCAGGTCGGTTGCATCGGCCGTCGCGCGTATTGCCTGGCAGTTGGCTGCCTGGCGTTGCTGCACTACTCACCAATAAGAAGAGAGATCTATGAACGTTGAAAAGTCGATAACCAGGCCCTTCAAGGCCAAAGTCCTCTGTGTGGCGATCACCGCCAGCCTGGC
>NZ_JBFIIG010000214.1:0-6710 GCF_041601375.1 Pseudomonas sp.
ACCCTACAGGCTGCGGATTGCTCGAGATTGTTGGGCGACCGTAGGGCGGCCTCGGAGCGCAGCGACAGCCCGCCAGCTGTTGTGTCGCGCCGGTGAACCATGGTGCACTGCCTGCGGCGAGTGACACCCTACAGGCTGCGGATTGCTCAAGATTGCTCAAGATTGTTGGGCGACCGTAGGGCGGCCTCGGAGCGAAGCGACAGCCCGCCAGCTTTTGTGCCGCACCGGTGAACCAATGGTGCACTGCCTGCGGCGAGTGACACCCTACAGATCGTGGACTACCCCGGATCTGGCGACTCCCTCGATCCGTCGTGATCGTTACCACGCGGAGCCTGAGAACCGTCGATACCGGAACAGCTTCGCAAACTCGTCCGCGACAGCGCTGGTCGGAACGCCGCCTCTCAACCCTGCTTGCGCGGCCAGACCAGGCTGAACTGTGCGCCGCCGAGGCGCTCGCTGCGGCTGATCTGCGCGCGGCCGCCGTGCCAGTAGATGATCCGGCGCACGATCGACAGGCCCAGGCCATGCCCGCCGGAGGCGCGGGTGCGGCTGTCGTCCAGGCGCAGGAAGGGCTGGAAGATATGGTCCCAGGCGTCTTCCGGCACCCCGGGGCCGTCGTCCTCGATGTCCACACGGCAGCGCTGCAGGCCGATCTGGTAACTCACCCGTACCCGCGATTCGGCATGGCGCATGGCGTTGCTCACCAGGTTCTGCAAGGCGCGGTGCAGGTAGCGCACCTCCGCCTCGACCAGCGCCCCGCTGCCATCCAGAGCCGGCAGGGCCGGGCCGAGTTCGACCCGAATTTCCGGGCGCAGCGGCGCCAGCTCGTCGATCACCTGGTCGATCAGCGTGCCCAGGTCGACCTGCTGGAAGTTCAGCGCCGGCGCGCCCTGCTCCAGGCGCGCGTAGGTCAGCATCTCGTCGACCAGCTTGTCGAGGTCCTGGATGTCGCTGTCCATGCCGTCCATGTACTTGCGCCGCGCCGTTTCGTTCTCGGCATCGCCGATCATCTCCAGGCCGAAGCGCAGGCGCGCCACCGGCGTGCGCAGTTCATGCGACACCGCCCGCACCATCTCGCGCTGGATGCTCAGCGAGCGCTGCAGGTGCTCGGCCATGGCATTGAACGCCGCCGCCAGCCGCCCCACCGAATCCGTGCCGCGGCTCGGCACCCGTGCATCCAGGCGGCCGCTGGCGATCCGCGTGGCGGCGCGCTCCAGGTCGCCGAGGCGCTGCTCCAGGGGCCGCACCAGCAGATAGACGGTCAAGCCGATCAGGCTCAGGCCCAGCAACCCGATCAACACCAGCAATTGCGGCGGGTAGGGGTTCATCTGATACAGCGGGCCGATCTCCAGCACCCAGTCCGTACCGACCACGCCGGAGAACACATGAATGCTGTCGCCGCCCTTGCCCAGCGCCATCACCGTGTCGCCCTCGTCCACCCGCCGACGCTGGTCGTCATCCAGGGCCGCCTGCTCGAGGCGGACCAGGCGCAGGTCGAAGCCGAACTGCTTGGCCGCCTTGAGCTCGGCCAGGCGCTGCGGCTGCTCGGCCGCCGGAAAGCGGATCAGCTCGTCGAGCAGCAGGAACACCGTCGCCCGCGCCAGCTGTTCGCTGATCTGCTGCACCTCGCCGGTCAGCAGCAGCTGCTGCTGTTGATTGACCTGGCTGTAGACGGTCGCCGCATGCGGGCCGGTCTGCCGCACCAGCACCTGGCCACGCTTGAGGCGATTGCGCGCGCCGCTGTCGAGCTCGGCCTCGGCCAGCGGCTGCAGGGTCAAGGGGATGCCCAGCAGGCGCGACCACAGCACCACCGAGCGACGCCGCTCGAGCGCGTTCATCGGCGCCAGGTTGTCGGCCATCAGGCGGAAGGTGCCGCGCGCCAGGCGCTCGCGGTATTGCTCCGAGCGCACCTCGTTGACCAGGTGCAGGGTGCCGACGCCGAGCAGCGCCACCAGCACCAGCACCGCCAGCATGCCGGCATAGATGCGCAGAAAGATCGAATTCATAGCAGCGCTTCGGCAGCCTCGGCGACGAATAGATAGCCCTTGCTGCGCACGGTCTTGATCAGGCGCGGATGCATAGGGTCGTCGCCGATCTTCGGCCGGATCCGCGAGATGCGCACGTCGATCGAGCGATCCTGGCCGTCGTACTCGATCCCGCGCAAGGCATTGAAGATCTCCTCGCGCGAGAGAATCCGCCCGGCGTTGGCCATCAGCAGCCAGAGCAGGTCGAACTCGGCGCTGGTCAGCTCGATGCCCTGCTCGCCCAGCCAGGCCTCGCGCATCGCATTGTCGATCACCAGCGGGCCGAACTCCAGGCGCCGCGGCCCTTCGCCGGCAGGCGCCGCGACGCCCTCGCGCCGCCGCAGCAGCGCGCGGACCCGCGCCAGCAGCAGCCGCGGGCGCACCGGCTTGCACACATAGTCGTCGGCGCCCATTTCCAGACCGAGCACCTGGTCCATGTCGTCGGTGCGCGCGGTCAGCATCAGGATCGGCCCGTCGTACTGGTCGCGCACCTTGCGGCAGATCGACAGGCCGTCCTCGCCCGGCAGCATCAGGTCGAGTATCACCAGATCCGGCTGCTCCTTGAGGATGCGCGCGGCCGCCCGTGCGCCGTCGCCCTCGATGCTCACCGTCAGGCCATTGCCCTGCAGGTAGTCACGGGTCAGTTCGGCCAGACGTCGGTCGTCTTCGACGATCAGGATGTGCCAGGTGTCTTGCTGCTGCACGGCTGCCTCCGGGGGAACAAATCAACGACGGCGGAAAAGACGCCGATTGTAGCAATGCCGAACGCCAGCGCGCAGGTCGGCTGCACAGCCGTGAAAAGCACCGCGGCCGCTCAGCACAGAGCAGGCCAAAACGCCACAAAAAAAACTACATATTGTGTTTCTGTGCCGGACTCGAAAACTCGCGCCCCAAGGCAAAAATAAACCAATAACGACGACGAACGGTACAGGGCCGCTCACCCCAGCAAACACGCGGGTTTGCGCAAGTTACCCCAAGTTAACCCACAGCTTTATCCACAGGCCGGAGGACTTGCCATACCCCCAACACCGCACTATCTTGTATCTCCAACGCACTAAACACCTATATGTTGGGTTTTGACCTCGAAAACGGCACAAGCACAATTGCCCCTGAAAGGTCCAGTCCCTACGCCCGATTGGTGAGCGAAAGAACCTCGATGGCGGCCTGCGCACACGCGTTGCGGCCATTGCTCCAGCAGCGCGACCTGCCTGCCGGAGCCAGAATAACGGTAGGCAGCCCTTGCGCCCCTACCACTACATCTAGTAGTGCCGGCCATGGCCGACACAAGACATCAAGCCAGGGAGGCGCTTTTCAGCCAGAGGTTGTGAACAGATCGAACGCCGTCGCGAGAGCGACTCCAGGCATTCGCGGCAAGGCGGGTCAGGCAAGCAAGCGGGAGCGTTCAGCGAACTGAATGACCCGATTTCCGGCCAGACGCAACGCCGGCAGCGGGCGCCTGGAGCCGGTCACAACAGGCCAGCCTTCGTTCACACCCTCGCAGACCCTTCCAGCCAGTTTGCAAGTCCCCTGCCCCCAGCCTCTGGCTGCGTGCAGGTGTTGTTGAAATGGTAACGAGCGGCAGTAGATCCACCGGAAAGCGCCGACCCGACAAATTACAGATCACGGAGACACTCCTACATGCATACCGACACCTCTCGCGAGAACCCGCAGGGCCAAGCACCACAGGCCACCGATGGCAACCTGGAACTGAGCGCCACCGCGCCGGGCCAGTTGCGTGTGATCAAGCGTAACGGCACCGTCGTGCCCTACACCGATGACAAGATCACCGTCGCCATCACCAAGGCGTTTCTCGCAGTAGAAGGCGGCACCGCCGCCGCCTCGTCGCGTATCCATGAAACCGTCGAGCGCCTGACCGAACAGGTCAGCGCCACCTTCAAGCGGCGCATGCCGTCCGGCGGCACCATCCACATCGAGGAAATCCAGGACCAGGTCGAACTGGCCCTGATGCGCGCCGGCGAGCAGAAAGTCGCCCGCGACTACGTGATCTACCGCGAGTCGCGCAGCCAGGAGCGCAAGCGCGGCGGCAACGACGTCGCCGAGCCGCACCCGAGCCTGCGCGTCACCCACCTCGACGGCAGCGTGGCGCCGCTGGACATGGGCCGCCTCAACATCATCGTCACCGAAGCCTGCGAAGGCCTGGCCGAAGTCGACGGCGCGCTGATCCAGAAAGAAACCCTGAAGAACCTCTACGACGGCGTGGCCCAGAGCGACGTCAGCACCGCCCTGGTGATGACCGCCCGCACCCTGGTCGAGCGCGAGCCGAACTACAGCTACGTCACCGCTCGCCTGCTGATGGACAACATCCGCGCCGAAGGCCTGGGCTTCCTCGGTGTCGCCACCAGCGCCACCCACCACGAGATGGTCGACTTCTACGCCAAGGCCCTGCCGGCCTACATCGACAAGGGCATCGAGCTGGAACTGCTCAACCCCGTGCTGAAAAGCTTCGACCTGGAAAAACTCGGCGCAGCGATCAACCACGAGCGCGACCAGCAGTTCACCTACCTCGGCCTGCAGACCCTCTACGACCGTTACTTCATCCACAAGGACGGCACCCGCTTCGAACTGCCGCAGATCTTCTTCATGCGCGTGGCCATGGGCCTGGCCATCGAAGAGCAGCAGAAAGAAGACCGCGCCATCGAGTTCTACAACCTGCTGTCCTCGTTCGACTACATGGCCTCCACGCCGACCCTGTTCAACGCCGGCACCCTGCGCCCGCAGCTGTCCTCGTGCTACCTGACCACAGTGCCGGACGACCTCGGCGGCATCTACGATGCCATCCGCGACAACGCCCTGCTGAGCAAATTCGCCGGCGGCCTGGGCAACGACTGGACCCCGGTGCGTGCCCTCGGCGCCTACATCAAGGGCACCAACGGCAAATCCCAGGGCGTCGTGCCCTTCCTCAAGGTGGTCAACGACACCGCCGTGGCGGTCAACCAGGGCGGCAAGCGCAAGGGCGCGGTCTGCGCCTACCTGGAAACCTGGCACATGGACATCGAAGAGTTCATCGAGCTGCGCAAGAACACCGGTGACGACCGCCGCCGCACCCACGACATGAACACCGCCAACTGGATCCCGGACCTGTTCATGAAGCGCGTGTTCGACGACGGCCCCTGGACCCTGTTCAGCCCGAGCGAAGTGCCGGACCTGCACGACCTGACCGGCAAGGCCTTCGAGGAGCGCTACGAGTACTACGAAGCCCTGTGCGAATACGGCAAGATCAAGCTGTTCAAGACCATCCAGGCCAAGGACCTGTGGCGCAAGATGCTCTCGATGCTGTTCGAGACCGGCCACCCGTGGCTGACCTTCAAGGACCCGTGCAACCTGCGCAGCCCGCAGCAGCACGTGGGCGTGGTGCACAGCTCGAACCTGTGCACCGAGATCACCCTCAACACCAACGCCGACGAAATCGCCGTGTGCAACCTGGGCTCGGTCAACCTGCCGAACCACATCAAGGACGGCAAGCTCGACCGCGCCAAGCTGCAGAAGACCATCAAGACTGCCGTGCGCATGCTCGATAACGTCATCGACATCAACTACTACTCGGTGCCGCAGGCGCGCAACTCCAACTTCAAGCACCGCCCGGTCGGCCTCGGCATCATGGGCTTCCAGGACGCCCTGTACCTGCAGCACATCCCCTACGGCTCGGACGCGGCGGTCGACTTCGCCGACAAATCCATGGAAGCGGTCAGCTACTACGCCATCCAGGCCTCCTGCGACCTGGCCGACGAGCGCGGCGCCTACGAGACCTTCCAGGGTTCGCTGTGGAGCAAAGGCATCCTGCCGCTGGACTCGCAGCAGATCCTCATCGAGCAGCGCGGGCAGAAGTACATCGACGTCGACCTGAGCGAGTCGCTGGACTGGGCGCCGGTACGTGCCCGTGTGCAGAACGGCATCCGCAACTCCAACATCATGGCCATCGCCCCGACCGCCACCATCGCCAACATCACCGGCGTGTCGCAGTCGATCGAACCGACCTACCAGAACCTCTACGTGAAATCGAACCTCTCCGGCGAATTCACCGTGATCAACCCCTACCTGGTCCACGACCTCAAGGCCCGCGGCCTCTGGGACTCGGTCATGATCAACGACCTCAAGTACTACGACGGTTCCGTGCAGCAGATCGAACGCATCCCGCAGGAGTTGAAAGACCTCTACGCCACCGCCTTCGAAGTCGACACCAAGTGGATCGTCGACGCCGCCAGCCGCCGCCAGAAGTGGATCGACCAGGCCCAGTCGCTGAACCTGTACATCGCCGGCGCCTCGGGCAAGAAGCTCGACGTGACCTACCGCATGGCCTGGTACCGCGGCCTGAAAACCACCTACTACCTCCGCGCCCTGGCCGCCACCAGCACCGAGAAATCCACCGTCAACACCGGCAAGCTCAACGCCGTGTCCAGCGGCGGCAACGACGGCCTAAGCGCAGCACCGGCCAAAGCCCCGGAAGTGGAGATGTCCGCCGGCCCGGCACCAGTACCCAAAGCCTGCGCCATTGATGAACCAGACTGCGAAGCCTGCCAATAAGGTGTTCGGCAGCGCGCGGAGCTGAGCGGCATTCGCGTCGTTACCTGCCGGAGCGGCCCCCATCACGTACAGCCGTACGCTCAGGGGCTCCACTCCAGCAGGTGCCTAGCGACTACTCGCTCAGCTACACGCTCGAAAGGTGAA
>NZ_JBFIIG010000215.1:0-6622 GCF_041601375.1 Pseudomonas sp.
CCAGCGTGGTCGAGCACGACATCGGCATGCTCAAGGCGCGGCCGCAGCGGGTGGCCTTCCCGGATATCCCGATTCCCTTCACCCCGGTCATGGAGCAATGGGCCCTGCCCAATGCCGAGAAGATTGTGGCCGCTTACCAACAGATGCACGAGGAACACAACCGATGAGTACTCCCATCCTGATTGCAGACGACCTCTGGGACGGCGACGCCGAAGCGGTGATCACCTCTTGGCTGGTCAGCGACGGCGCCGAGGTTGGCCAGGGCGACCTGGTCGCCGAGATCATGTCCGAGAAGGCCCAGTTCGAGATCGAGGCCCCCTGCGCCGGGGTGCTGAAGATTCTCGAGGAAGAAGACGCGGTGATCGCCAAGGGCGCGACCATCGGCCTGGTGGAGTAGCCCATGACTGCCATGACACAAACCGCGGATTGCCCGCCGGGTACGACTAGAGTGCCGCTCAAGGGCATGCGCAAGATGATCGCGGCGAAGATGCACGAGAGCCTGCACAGCGCCGCCCAGCTCACCCACCACGCCGAGTGCGAACTGACCGCGCTGCAGGCGCGGCGCGCGCGCTTGAAGGCCGCCGGCAGTGCGGTGTCGTTGCAGGATCTGTTGCTGCACGCAATCGTCCAGACCCTGGGCGCGCATCCGAGCCTCAACGCCACCCTGCAGGACAACCAGATCACCCGCTATCAGGCCGTGCACCTGGGCCTGGCCATCCCGCTGCCCGGCGACCTGCTGGTGGCACCGGCGCTGTTCGACGCCGGGCACCTGGATGCCGAGCAGTTGGCCGAGGCGCGCCGCGCCCTGGTGGCCAAGGCCCAGGCCGGCAAGCTGTCGGTCAGGGAGCTGACCGGTGCGACCATCACGGTATCCAACCTGGGCCTGTCGCGGGTACGCTTCTTTACCCCTATCCTCAATGTGCCGCAGGTGGCCATCATCGGCATCGGCGGCAGCCAGCGGCGCTTGCAGCGCGAGGCCGACGGCACACTGGTGGAACGGGACTTCATGGGATTGTCGCTGACCTTCGATCACCGCGCGGTGAACGGCGCACCGGCGGCGGACTTTCTTGACGACCTGTGCCGGCGACTGGAACATCACGAGGTGAAATGACAAGCATACAGCGACTGCCGGTCGAAGCCGGCCTGGATGCGGAGCGGCAGTTGCTGGACCGGGTGCATGCCGGTGCCCTCGACTGCGGCCTGCTGTTCTGGCGCCCGCTGGATGCGGCGCTGGTAATGCCGCGCCGGCTGGGCCGCCTGGACGGCTTCGCGGCCGCCCAGGCGGCCTGCGCGGCGCAGGGCTGGCCGCTGGCCCTGCGCGACACCGGCGGCGAGCCGGTGCCGCAATCGGCGGCGGTGCTCAATGTAGCCCTGGCCTATGCCGTACCGGCGCGCGACGACGAACAGAAACGCATCGAAACCGCCTATCTGCGCCTGTGCGAACCGCTGCGCGCCTGGCTACGCGGTCTGGGCCTGGATCCCGGTCTGGGCGAAGTCGACGGCGCCTTCTGCGACGGCCGCTACAACGTCACCCTGGAGCAGCGCAAACTGGCCGGCACCGCGCAACGCTGGCGTCGCCGGCCGAGCGATGGCCGTCACGTGTGCCTGGCCCATGCCGCGGTGCTGCTGGAGAACCAGCGCCAGTCGATGGTCGAGGTAGTCAATAGCTTCTATGCCGGCTGCCAACTGCCGAGCCGTTGCCGGGTCGCCAGCCATGTGGCACTGGACGAGTTGCTCGAGGATGTCTGGCCGGCTACCGATGGCCTACTCGATTGCTACCGGCAGCAGCTCCATACCGCGGGCCTGGTGCTCTCCACATAGGGTGCGCGGGGCCGCCTAGGCCGTGCGCACCCTGCAGAACTCTCCCGCTACCCCGCCGCTGAGGACGCTCCGTGAGGCTCGCTCACTCCCATGCCTTCGGCGGCACTATGTTGTAGACCTTCATCCAGCGGTAGATGGTCGGCCGCGACAGCGACAGCTCGCGCGCCGCGGCGCTGACATTCCAGCGATGCCGACGCAGGGTTGCCTCCAGCTGCGCAGCCGGATCGGCGCTCAGGGTACGGGCCTGTTCTGCCGGCGCTGGCGGACGCGGCCCCGGGCTGGGCAGGCACTGCTCGGGCAGGTCGTCGACGGTGATTTCGTCGCCTTCGCAGGTGGCCAGGGCATATTGCAGCGCGTTGCGCAGTTCGCGGATATTGCCCGGCCAGGCATAACCCAGCAGCGCACTCATGGCATCGCCGCGCAGGCGCGGCGGACGCTGCCGTTGCTCGCTCAACTCGATGAACAGCCGCTCGATCAGGTAACCCTTGTCGGCCCGCTCACGCAGCGCCGGCAGCTTCAGGGTGGCACCGTTGAGGCGGTAGTAGAGATCCTCGCGAAACTGTCCGGCCTCGATCATCTGGCGAATGTCGCGGTGGCTGGCGGCGATCACCCGGATGTCCACCTTGATCGGCTTGTCCGCGCCCAGCGGCATCACTTCCTGTTCGGCCAGCACACGCAGCAGACGGGTCTGCAGGTGCAGCGGCATGTCGCCGATCTCGTCGAGAAACAGGGTGCCGCCATCGGCCTGCTGGATCAGCCCGCGCATGCCCTTGCCGCGCGCGCCGGTAAAGCTGCCCGCTTGGTAGCCGAACAGCTCGCTCTCGATCAGCGACTCGGGCATGGCCGCGCAATTGATCGCGACGAAGGCGGCCTGGCTGCGATTGCCGCTCTCGTGCAGGGCACGGGCCAGGCGTTCCTTGCCGGTACCGGTCTCGCCATTGAGCAGGACGTTGAGGGGCTCGCTGCACAGGCGCTTGGCGCGGGCCAGCATCTTGCGCATCAAGGGGTCGTCGTCGGCCAGTTCATCCAGGGCGCAACGTGGCAGTTCGCGGCTGCTGGCCAGCGCTTGCGCAGGTGCGCGGCGCGGCTCCATCAGGGCGGCGAAATACAGCGCATTCTGCCGGTGGGTACGGAAGGCGCGCACATTATCGGCGCTGGCATAGGGAATATTGAAAACATCCTCCAGCTCGCAATCGAACAGCTGCTGCACGCCGACCCTGGGGGCCAGCGCCGAGGGCCGCAGCGGCAGCTCCAGGGCGCACTCGGCGAGCAGTTGCCGGCCGGCGGTGTTGGCCGCCAGCAGGCTGCCATCCTCGGCCATCGCCAGCAGGTAATGACGGTTGATCAGGACGAACTCGCGCGAGCTGTCCAGGCAGAGGATGTGCATGTCGCGGTAGCGCCTGAGAAAGTAGGCATCCTCGATCATCCGCGCGTACTGCTTGACCAGTTGCAGGGCAAAGGTTTGCGAATCTTTCGAGGGCGGCGACTGCAGGGCGGAGATATCCAGCACGGCGAGCAGTTGGCCCTGGGGGTTGAAGATCGGCACCGCGGTGCAGGTGAGGCTGACATGGTGGGCGCTGAAGTGGTCATGGTGGTGACAGGTCAGGGCCTGCAGCTCCTTGATGCAGGTGCCCACCGCGCAGGTGCCGGCATGATCCTCGCTCCAGTCGGCACCAAGGTAGAGGCCGGTCTTGCGGTGCGAGGCCTTGTCGTCCGGGTCGCCGAGAAACTGCACGGTGATCCCGCGGTTGTCGGTGAGCAGCACCACGTATCCCAGCTCGGCGATATGCCGGTACAGCTGTTCAACGCCGGCGCGGGCCACGTTGATCAGTTCGTCGGCCTGATCCTGGTGATCGAGCAGCACCTGGCGCGGGACGAAACGTGGCGGTGCCGGCTTGGCCGGATCCAGGCCGTAGTCCTGGATGCAGCGTTGCCAGGAGCGCGCAATCAGCGGGTCGAAGCCTTGCCCCGGAAGCGCCCGCGCAGGGTCGGCGGCATGGGACAGGACAGTGTCGATATGCACACTGCTGGGCGGGATGATACGCATGCAGCCTCCTCGGACGCGCGACGCACCAGGCAGCACGCGCTGACGATCTTGTTTTTGTTGCGCCCCGCCCGCTCGCTGGCAAGCCGGGCGCATCCGTCTATGGGCCAGAGTCTACTCCCCACCGCCGACCCTGCGAAGCCTGTAATGCCTGTAACGACGGGCATTACAGCTGTAAGCGGCGTGACAGTCGGCGGCTTTGCGCAGGTTGTCACAAGCCGATTCGACATCCGAAAAAAGTTATTGAAAATCAATCGCCTGTAGCCACAACCAAGAAGCGCAACGGGGTTGGCATGGGTCCTGCCATCCAGTCGATGAGCCCGGCAACGGGCCCCCATAACAACAAGACGAGGATGCAGCATGCCCGCCATTACCCCGATGCCTTTTATCCATGACAGCCGCCGCGCCGAGCGCCAGCCCTGGCCATTGCTTTGCCGCCCCGGCTTGCCGCTGCGCCAGCAAACGCCGCGACGACCACTCGGCCGCTGACCCCTGCCCGCTTCGCCCCCTCCTCAGTCGACCGACACTGCAGGCGCGCAAGCCTGCGGCGGGCGACCGTTTGCCCATCCTGTACCAGGAGTATCGCCATGACTTTCCAAGCAGCAACCCAGCTGTTGCGCCGTTTCCTCCTCGCCCTCGCCGCTGCCGCGCTGTCGCCATTGGCGCTGGCCGGCGGACTTCCCGGCATGCAGGGCCTGCAGCACATCGGCATCACCGCACCCAGTCTGCGCCAGGCGACGGATTTCTTCGTCGAGGTGCTCGGCTGCGAAGCCTACTTCACCTTCGGCGAGTTCAAGTTCGCCGACGACTGGATGGAGCGCCATCTGAACGTGCATCCACGCGCCGCGATCAAGGACTTCCAGATGGTCCGCTGCGGCAACGGCACCAACCTGGAAATCTTCGAGTACAGCGCGCCGGATCAGAACCGCCGGTTGCCGCGCAACAGCGACATCGGCGGCCACCACCTGGCGTTCTACGTGGACGACATGGATGCGGCGATCGCCTACCTGAAGTCGAAGCAGGTGCGGGTGCTCGATACGCCCAGCACCTTCAGCGAAGGCCCAGCAGCCGGCCTGACCTGGGTGTACTTCCTGGCGCCCTGGGGTTTGCAGCTGGAGCTGGTGAGCTTTCCGCGCGGCATGCGGTACGAGCAGGGGCTGGATCGACTGTTGTGGGACCCACGCCACCCGCAGCAATAGCCCGGTCAGCGCAACTGCTGGCGAGACCTGCACCACTCAAATCAAACAAGAAAACGAGGAAGCAAGATGCTGCCAATCATTTCAATGCCGCTGCACGCCAGTGCCCGGCAAGCCGATGCGAAAATCTGGATAGCGCTGTGGGGTCTACTGCTGTTGGGCTCGCTGCTGTCCTGGGGCCGGCCCGCTCAAGCCCTGGACCTGGATGCCGGCGACTATGTCCCGGCCGCCGCCGACACCACCCTAGGATTGCTCTACCTGCAGTACGCGGAGCGCGACCATCTCTATCGGGACGGCGACCAGCAGGTCGGCGCACCCGGGCTGGATTCGCAGATCGGCATCCTACGTCTGGTGCGCTACACCGACCTGGGTGGCTATCGCATCGCACCGCAGATCCTGCTGCCATTCGGCCGCCTCGACGGTCGTCACGATGGCGGCGCACTGGGCGACAGCAGCGGCATGGCCGACCCGATCCTGGCGATGCCGATCTGGCTGCTCAACCAGCCGGAGAAACGCCGCTTCTTCGCCATCACGCCCTACCTGTTTGTCCCGCTCGGCAGCTACGACCACGACCGGGCGCTGAACCTAGGCGAGAATCGCTGGAAGTTCAATTTGCAGGCCGGCTATGTCACCGGACTCGGCGATAAATTGGCATTGGATCTAGCGGCCGATGTGACCTTCTACGGGCGCAACCACAGCTACGGCGCACACAAGTGGACCCATCGACAGAAACCCAGCTACCAGTACCAGGGTTTTCTGCGCTATCCGCTACGCGACAACCTCGACCTGCGCGTCGGCCTGTCCCACCAGAGCGGCGGCGAGAACCGCATGGAACAGAGCTGGCTGGACGACAGCCAGCGCAGCAGCAAGTGGTCGGCGGGCTTCGCCTGGTTCTTCCTGCCCGGCACCCAGCTGGCGGCGACTGTCGGTCGTGATATCGCAGTGGAACACGGCTTTCGCGAGGACAGCAGGCTGAATATCCGTCTGCTCCAGGTGTTCTGAGTCGCACCGCATTTGGTGGCCGGTGCGAAGCGTATGCGTTCGGGCTTAAGCCGAACGTCACCCGGCCATCACCCGCTTACGCCACGACTTTCGCCGCCTTGAGTGCGGCGATTCGCTCGGCCGAGCAGCCCAGCTCCGCCAATACCTCATCGGTATGCGCGCCCAAGGCTGCGCCGATATGCCTGGGCGCGGGCAGGCCGGTGGAGAATTTGATCGGGCAGGCGATCTGCCGTTGCGCAGCGTTATCGGCGCGCGGTACTTCGCAGACCAGCTCGCGGGCGATGAGCTGCGGGTGCTCAACCGCCTCGCTAAGCGTAAGCATCGGTTCGACGCAGGCATCCAGCTCGGCGAACGCCTGGCACCAGTCGGCGAAGTCGCGTTTTTCGAACTCGATGGCGATCTCCCGCTTCAATGCCTGTTGCTCCTGCGGTACGGCCGACAGCCCGCGCGACGCCAGCTCGGGGCGGCCGATGGCGGCGCAGAACTGCTGCATGAATTGCGGCTCCAGGCTGCCGACCGCGAACCAGCGGCCGTCGCGGCTGCGGTAGTAGTCGTAGAA
>NZ_JBFIIG010000216.1:0-6584 GCF_041601375.1 Pseudomonas sp.
AGGTGATCGCTGCGAAACCCTGTTCTTCATCGTCAAAGGCTCGGTCACCATCCTCATCGAGGACGACGATGGCCGGGAAATGATCATCGCCTACCTCAACCCCGGGGACTTCTTCGGCGAGATGGGCCTGTTCGACAAGGACGGTGCGGAAAAGGAACGCAGCGCCTGGGTGCGCGCCAAGACCGAATGCGAAGTGGCAGAACTCAGCTACGCCAAGTTCCGCGAACTGACCCAGCAAGACCCGGACATCCTCTACGCCCTCGGCAGCCAGATGGCCGAACGCCTGCGCAACACCACGCGCAAGGTTGGCGACCTGGCCTTTCTCGATGTCACCGGCCGCGTCGCGCGCACCCTGCTCGACCTGTGCAAACAGCCGGACGCCATGACCCACCCGGACGGCATGCAGATCAAGATCACCCGCCAGGAAATCGGCCGCATCGTCGGCTGCTCGCGCGAGATGGTCGGTCGCGTGCTCAAGGCCCTGGAAGAGCAAGGCCTGGTCAACGTCAAAGGCAAAACCATGGTGGTGTTCGGCACCCGCTGAAGCCACCAGGTATAAAAAAACCGGCGCATGCGCCGGCTTTTTCGTTCGTGCTGACTCAGCCCACGTCGGGTGAACTGATGACCCGCCGGCGCTCGGGGAAAAACAGTCGCTCCAATTCGAGCCCCGGGTTTTCCGCACGCATGAAGGCTTCACCGACCAGGAAGGCGTACACCTCGCTGATCTCCATCAGTTCGACATCGGCGCGGTTGAGGATGCCGCTCTCGGTCACCACCAGGCGGTCGCGCGGAATTCGCGGCAGCAGATCCAGGGTGGTCTCCAGGTCGAGTTCGAAGGTATGCAGGTTACGGTTGTTGATCCCCACCAGCGGTGTGTCCAGGGTATTCAACGCGCGCTCCAACTCGTCGCCATCGTGCACTTCGACCAGCACATCGAGGTCGAAGGCCTTGGCGGTCGCCGCCAGCTCGGCCATCTGCGCATCGGACAGCGCCGCGACGATCAACAGCACGCAATCGGCGCCCAGGGCACGGGACTCGACGATCTGGTAGGGGTCGATCATGAAATCCTTGCGGATCACCGGCAGCGAACAGGCGCTGCGCGCTTCCTGCAGGTAGAGGTCGGCGCCCTGGAAGAAATCCTGGTCGGTCAGCACCGACAGGCAGGTCGCGCCACCGGCCTGATAACTGCGGGCGATGTCCGCCGGGACGAAGAGCTCACGCAGCACCCCCTTGCTCGGCGAAGCCTTCTTGATCTCGGCGATGACCGCCGGCTGCTTGCGCTTGGCCTGTGCCTGCAAGGCTCGGGCAAAGCCTCGCGGGCTGTCGGCGGCACGGGCTTGCTGCTCCACCTCCTCGAGGCCGACGACGGCGCGACGCTCGGCTACTTCTTCGGCCTTGCGGGCAAGGATCTTCTCGAGAATGGTTGGAATGCTCACCCTTGATTCTCCTGTTTGAATACCGCGGTAAAGGACACCAGTTCCTGCAGTTTCTCCCAGGCCAGCCCGGTATGCAGCGCATCATGGGCCAGTTGTACACCTTCTTTCAGGCTGCTGGCCAGATCGGCGGCATACAGCGCCGCCCCGGCATTCAGCACGATCATGTCGGCCGCCTTCTGGCCCTGCTCGCCCTTGCGCTTGGTCAGCGCATCACGGATCAGCGCCAGCGACTGTGCGGCGTCATCGACGGTCAAGCCGATCAGGCTCTGGCTCTTGATGCCGAAATCTTCCGGCTGGATGCTGTACTCGCTGACCACACCGTCTTTCAGTTCGGCAACGAAGGTCGGCGCCGCCAGGCTGATCTCGTCCAGACCATCCTGGGCATGCACCACCAGCACATGCTCACTGCCCAGACGCTGCAGCACTTCGGCCAAGGGCCGGCACAGCGCCTTGCTGAACACCCCCAGCACCTGATGCCTGACCCCGGCCGGATTGGTCATCGGCCCGAGCATATTGAAGATGGTGCGCAGGCCCAGTTCGCGGCGCGGGCCGATGGCGTACTTCATCGCGCCATGGTGGGCCGGGGCGAACATGAAGCCGACCCCCACGCTCTCGACACAGCGCGCCACCTGCTCGGGGGTCAGATTCAGATTGACCCCGGCGGCCTCCAGCAGATCGGCGCTGCCGCTCTTGCCCGAGACCGCACGGTTGCCGTGCTTGGCCACCCGGCCACCGGCCGCGGCGACTACCAAGGCCGCCGCGGTGGAGACGTTGAAGATATTCATGCCGTCGCCACCGGTGCCGCAGGTGTCGACCAGGTGTTCGGCGTCGATCTGCACCGGCGCCGCCAACTCGCGCATGATCTGCGCCGCACCGACGATCTCGTCGATGGTCTCGCTCTTCATGCGCAGGCCCATGAGGAAGGCGCCGACCTGCGCGTCCGTGCACTGGCCGGTCATGATTTCGCGCATCACATCCTGCATTTCTGCAGTGCTCAGATCGAGCTGACTGACGACCCGATTAAGGGCTTCCTTGATGTTCATGCGCGCATGCCTCCATGTTGTTTGAGGAAGTTGGCAAAGAGCTCGTGGCCCTGCTCGGTGAGAATAGACTCCGGATGGAACTGCACGCCTTCGATATGCAGGGTCTTGTGGCGCAGGCCCATGATCTCGTCGAGCGCGCCGTCCTCGAATTGGGTCCAGGCGGTGACTTCCAAGCAGTCCGGCAGGGTTTCGCGCTTGACCACCAGGGAGTGATAGCGGGTCACCGTCAGTGGATTGTTGAGCCCGGCGAACACCCCGCGATTTTCGTGGAACACCGGGCTGGTCTTGCCGTGCATCACTTGGCGCGCACGCACCACCTCGCCGCCGAAGGCCTGGCCGATGCTCTGGTGGCCCAGACACACGCCGAGGATCGGCAGCTTGCCGGCGAAATGCTGGATTACCGCCAGCGATACACCGGCCTCGTTGGGCGTACAGGGCCCGGGCGAGACCACGATGCGTTCGGGCTGCAGGGCGGCGATCTCGGCGACGCTCAGCTCGTCGTTGCGGATCACCTTGACGTCCGCCCCCAGCTCGCCGAGGTACTGCACCACGTTGTAGGTAAAGGAGTCGTAATTGTCGATCATCAGCAGCATGGCAGGACTCCTCAGCGCGGGTTCTGGTCAGGGACGGTTTGTTCGGCAAGCGCGACGGCACGGAACATGGCGCGACGCTTGTTCAGGGTTTCTTCCCACTCCAGAGCCGGTACCGAGTCGGCGACGATGCCGCCCCCGGCCTGCACGTGCAGTTCGCCGTTCTTGATCACCGCGGTGCGGATGGCAATCGCAGTGTCCATGTTGCCGTTCCAGGCCAGGTAGCCGACGGCGCCACCGTAGACGCCGCGCTTGACCGGCTCCAGTTCGTCGATGATCTCCATGGCGCGGATCTTCGGCGCCCCGGACAGGGTGCCGGCCGGCAGGATGGCGCGCAGCGCGTCCATGGCCGTCAGGCCTTCCTTCAGCTGGCCGGTGACATTGGAAACGATGTGCATGACGTTGGAATAGCGCTCGATCACCATCTTCTCGGTGAGTTTGACCGAGCCGGTGCTGGCGACCCGACCGACGTCGTTGCGGCCCAGGTCGATCAGCATCAGGTGTTCGGCGACTTCCTTGGCATCGGCGAGCAGATCCTGCTCCAGGGCCAGATCGGCCTCCTCGTTGGCGCCGCGCGGACGGGTGCCGGCGATGGGCCGCACCGTGACCAGGCCATCCTCGAGACGCACCAGCACCTCGGGGGAACTGCCGACCACATGGAAGTCGCCGAAATTGAAGAAGTACATGTAAGGCGTCGGGTTGATGCAGCGCAGCGCCCGGTACAGATCAATGGGCGCGGCCTTGAAGTCGATCGACATGCGCTGCGACGGCACCACCTGCATGCAGTCGCCGGCCAGGATATATTCCTTGATGGTCTCGACCGAACGCTCGTAGTCCGCGCGGCTGAAGCTGGAGCGGAACGCCGGTTCGGCCCCAGGCGGAGCATTGAGGTCGACACCCAGGCGCGGGGTGATGGGCTGGCGCAGCTTGTGCAGGATCTCCTGCAGGCGAGCCTGGCCGTGTTCCAGCGCCCCCTCCTCGGCCGGATCGGCGAGGACGATGGCGTGCATCTTGCCAGCCAGATTATCAAACACCACCACGGCGTCGGAGACCATCAAGAGGATATCCGGGTTACCCAGCGGATCCGGATTGGGGCATTTACCCAAGCGCTTTTCGACGTAGCGCACGCTGTCGTAGCCGAAGTAACCGACCAGACCACCGTTGAAACGCGGCAGGCCCGGCAGGGTCGGCACCCGGTAGCGCGCCTGGAACTCCTCGACGAAGGCCAGTGGGTCTTCGCAATGGTGACGCTCGACTTCGACACCATCGACGCTGACGCTTACGTCGTGCTCATAGGCGCGCAGCACGGTGCGCGCCGGCAAGCCGATAATCGAGTAACGGCCCCATTTCTCGCCACCCTGCACGGATTCGAGCAGGTAAGTGTTGGCCTCATCGGCCAGCTTCAGGTAGATCGACAACGGGGTGTCGAAGTCGACCAGGGTTTCATAGGCAAGCGGAATGCGGTTGTAGCCGGCAGCGGCTAAACGCAGGAATTCTTCGCGGGTCATATCAGCCTCGTGGCTTGAGGATAAATCGGTCGTGTGCAAACGCGCCGCCTAAGCGGCCAAGATCAGGTCAGAGGCGCCAGCGCCAACGGGCCAGGGCCTTGATGATTTTCATACCGGTTCTTGCGGACCAGCGCGTGCAGGTAACCACCACGGAGCTCACTTAGGCGGGAGTAAAGACTGGCAACACTAGCGCAGCCGCCTGACCTAAGCAACCCGGCCCGCGCGGCTTAGCCGGCAACCAGCAGCTGGCGCAAATCATCCAGCACCCGCAGCGGGCCCTCTTCGGCGATCGGCCGACCGTGGTTGTAGCCGTAACTCAGCGCCACGCAAGGCACACCGGCCGCCTTGGCCGCCAGCACGTCATTGCGCGAATCGCCGATAAACAGCGCCTGCCGCGCCTCTACCCGGGCCAGCTGTAGCACATGCAGCAGCGCCGCCGGGTCGGGTTTCTGCTGGGGCAGGGTGTCGCCGCCGATGATCCAGCGGAAATAGCGGCCCAGGCCCTTGTCATCCAGCAGCGGCGCGACGAAGCGCTCCGGCTTGTTGGTGATGATGGCCATCTCGACCCGTTGCGCGTGGAGCCAGTCGAGGGTTTCCCGTACGCCTGGGTAAATCAGGGTCAAGGCGTGGCCCTCGGCATAGGCCTGCATGAACAGTTCGAGCGCCTGCTCGGCGTAGGCATCGTCGATATGTTCATGTTGCAGACCGCCGGCCAGGGCGCGCCGCACCAGCACCCGCGCACCATTGCCGACCCAGTCGCGCACCTGCAGGACGCCGGCCACCGGCCGCCCGAGCTGGAGCAGGCTCTTGTCCACTGCGGCAGCCAGGTCCGGCACCGAGTCAACCAGGGTGCCGTCCAGGTCGAACATCACCAGGCGCGGCAACTCGCCCTGAAACAGCTCATGCAGTGCGGTCACCCGCGCACCTGGGCCAGCTCGGCACGCATGGCATCGATCACGCCCTTGTAGTCCGGCTGGCCGAAGATCGCCGAGCCGGCGACAAAGGTGTCGGCACCGGCGGCGGCGATCTCGCGGATGTTCTGCACATTGACCCCGCCGTCGATCTCCAGGCGAATCTCGCGGCCACTGGCATCGATCAGGGCGCGGGCCTCTTTGAGTTTTTCCAGGGTATGGGGGATGAACTTCTGCCCGCCGAACCCCGGGTTGACGCTCATCAACAGGATCATGTCGACCTTGTCCAGCACATGCTTGAGCACCTCCAGCGGGGTGGCCGGGTTGAACACCAGACCGGCCTTGCAACCACCGGCCTTGATCAGCTGCAGGGAACGGTCGATATGCTCGCTGGCCTCCGGGTGGAAGGTGATGTAGCTGGCACCGGCCTCGATGAAATCGCCGATGATGCGATCCACCGGCTTGACCATCAGGTGGGCGTCGATCGGTGCGGTGATGCCGTACTTGCGCAGCGCCGCGCAGACCATCGGGCCGATGGTCAGGTTGGGCACATAGTGGTTGTCCATCACATCGAAGTGGACGATGTCGGCACCCGCGGCGAGCACCTTGTCCACTTCCTCGCCCAGGCGGGCGAAATCGGCGGAGAGGATCGACGGGGCGATGGCGAAGGGTTGCATGGCGCACCTCGGTGGCATTCACGAAAGGGGCGCATTGTACCCGAGCGCATTCTCAGTCGTCGCTGGGACGATGGTCGGCGGCAAGCCCCCTACCCGCTGAGGTAGGGAGAGGGAAAAGACTCAGCGCTTAGAACGTGTTTACGATCTCGCGAGCTAGAGCCATACAAGGCAAAAACAGGCGAGGAAGCGGAGTTTACTGGTGTAAATGAGCATTCCGAGCCTGTTTTTAACGCAGTAGGGCCGACGCGCAGCAGATCGTAAGCAGGTTCTTAGGCCAATTCGTCGAAGCACTCGGCGATGATACCCAGGCCCTTGTCCAGCAGGGCGTCTTCGGCGGTCAGCGGCACCAACACCCGCAGCACGTTGCCGTAGGTGCCGCAGGACAGCAGGATCAGGCCCTTGTCGCGGGCCTTGGCGAC
>NZ_JBFIIG010000217.1:0-6563 GCF_041601375.1 Pseudomonas sp.
CAGGACACAAGCTTGGTTATGATGCAGGAACTTCTGACCCGCGAGACCGCCATGCGCCGTTTGCTCTGCCTGATCCTGCTGCTGGTTGCCCTGCCCGCTGGCGCCGGCCTGTTCGACAGCCGCCCTGCCCCGGCGCCGCTGGGCGCGCCGCTGAACAACAGTGCCGACTTCCTCCCCGTGCGCGAGGCGTTCCAGCTGAGCCTGGTCGACAGCTCGACCGAGTCGATCACCCTGCGTTTCGTCGCCGCCGAGGGCTACTACCTCTACAAGCACCGCTTCCAATTCACCAGCGAGCCCGCCGATGTCGGTCTGGGCGCCGCGCGACTGCCGGCCGGCGAGGCGAAGTTCGACGAGTACTTCGGCGACGTCGAGGTGTATTACGGCGTGCTGGATGTCGAATTGCCGCTGGAAAACCCGGACAAGCGCCCGTTCAACCTCAACGTCAGCTACCAGGGCTGCGCCGACCAGGGCTTGTGCTACCCGCCGGAAACCGAACAGCTGAAGATTGCCGGCGGCCTGTCCGGCGCCGGCGCCACAGCGGGCACAGCGGGTGCACCGGGTTCCGCCGGCAACAGCTGGAGCTGGAGCTGGAGCGACCTGGCGCTGTTCTTCCTCGCCGGGCTGGGCCTGACCTTTACCCCCTGCGTGCTGCCGATGCTGCCGATCCTCTCCGGGGTGGTGCTGCGCGGCCAGGTTGGCGGCCTGCGCAGTTTCAGCCTGTCGCTCGCCTATGTGCTGCCGATGGCCCTCTGCTTCGCCGTGCTTGGTGCCCTGATGGGGGTGTTCGGCGCCGGCCTCAACCTGCAGGCACGCCTGCAATCGGCGTGGATCCTGGTGCCTTTCGCCGCTTTCTTCGCCTTGTTCGCCCTGGCCATGTTCGGCGTCTACGAACTGCGCCTGCCGCGCCTGCTCAGCGAACCGCTGGACCGCCTGGCCAGCAAGACCCGCGGCGGCTCCTACGCCAATGCGGCCCTGCTCGGCGTGCTCTCCAGCCTGCTGGTGTCGCCCTGCGTGTCGGCCCCCCTGGTCGGCGCCCTGCTGTATATCAGCGCCAGCGGCGATGCCCTGGGCGGTGGTTTGAAACTGTTCGCCCTGGGCCTGGGCATGGGCGCGCCGCTGGTGTTGTTCGCCACCGGCGGCGGTGCCCTGCTGCCGAAGTCGGGCACCTGGATGATTGGCGTGCGCAACGCCTTCGGCGTCCTGCTGCTAGCCGTCGCCCTGTGGTTGCTCGAGCGGGTGTTGCCGGGTCAGCTGGCGCTGGCCTTGTGGGGCCTGCTCGCCGCTGGCGTAGCGCTGTTTCTTGGCGCCCTGGAGTTCGGCCCGAAAACCCACAAGCAGAAACTCGGCCAATTGGCCGGCCTGGCGCTTCTGGTCTATGCCCTGGCCGCCTGGACCGGCGCCCTGCAAGGCCAGAACGATCCATTGCGCCCGCTCGGCCGCCAGCTCCTGGCCAATACCGCGAGCAGCCAGGCCGAAGCGAACGCCTGGCAGACGGTCAGCAGCCCCGCCGAACTGGATGCGGCCTTCGCCGCCGCGCAAAGCGCCGGCAAACCGCTGCTGCTCGACTGGTACGCCGACTGGTGCATCAGTTGCAAGGTGATCGAGCGCGAAGTGCTCACCGCCGGGCCAGTGGCCAGCCAGTTGGGCGACTACCGCCTGGTACGCTTCGATATCACCGAGAGCAACCCGGCCCAGCGTGCCCTGCTCGATCGCTACCAGCTGTTCGGCCCCCCGGCGATCCTGCTGTTCGATGCCAAGGGCGACGAATGGCAGGATCTGCGGGTGGTCGGCGAAATCGACGCAGCGGACTTCGCCGCTCGCCTGAACCAGGCCAGCGCACGGTTCTGATGCCCTCGGAGGTGGTGGACCTATCGAGCGCCGTCGCGAGACCCTCTCCAGGCGTTCGCGGCAAGGCGTTTGGAGGCGTTCGCAGAGACGGTCGCAGTCTGCGGGAGTTTTTCCACCGCCCCTCAGTCATATGAATGAGACAAACTACCGCTATCGTGTCGACTACTGCAGACAACTGGACAGCCCTGCGCCCTCTCCGGCATAGTCCGGCGGTGCGAACAACAAGGAACACCGGATCATGGCCACCCTACTGGTGCTGCACGGCCCCAACCTGAATCTGCTGGGCACCCGCGAGCCGGGCGTCTATGGCGCCACCACCCTGGATCAGATCAACCTCGACCTGGAGCGCCGCGCCCGCGAGGCGGGCCATCACCTGCTCTACCTGCAAAGCAATGCCGAGTACGAGCTGATCGAGCGCATTCACGCCGCAAAAGGCGAAGGTGTCGACTTTATCCTGATCAATCCCGCCGCTTTCACCCACACCAGCGTCGCATTACGTGACGCATTGCTGGCGGTGAGCATCCCATTCATCGAAGTGCACCTGTCCAACGTGTACAAACGCGAAGCTTTCCGCCATCACTCCTACTTTTCCGATGTTGCCGTAGGGGTGATCTGCGGCCTTGGCGCCAGCGGTTACCGGCTGGCCCTGGAGGCCGCACTCGAACAACTTGAACAGCCCTGACCTCACTGGGAGTTGAGCCACTATGGATATACGTAAAGTCAAGAAACTGATCGAACTGCTGGAAGAATCCGGCATCGACGAGCTGGAAATTCGCGAAGGCGAAGAATCCGTGCGCATCAGCCGCCACGGCAAGCAACCGACCTATGCCCAGCAGCCCATGTATGCCCCGCAGCCAGCACAAGCAGCACCGGCTGCGCCAGCCGCTCCCGTTGCCGCCGCCGAGGCCGCCCCGGCTGCCGCCAAGCTGAACGGCACCGTGGTGCGCTCGCCGATGGTCGGCACCTTCTTCCGCGCCGCTTCGCCGACCTCGTCCAACTTTGTCGAAGTGGGTTCGAGCGTGAAGAAAGGCGACATCCTCTGCATCGTCGAAGCGATGAAGATGATGAACCACATCGAGGCCGAGAGCAGTGGCACCATCGAATCCATCCTGGGCGAGAACGGCCAGCCGGTGGAATACGATCAGCCCCTGTTCACCATCGTTTGAACCGCGGAGAGCCTCCGATGTTGGAAAAAGTTCTGATCGCCAACCGCGGCGAGATCGCCCTGCGCGTCTTGCGCGCGTGCAAAGAGCTGGGCATCAAGACCGTCGCGGTGCACTCCACCGCCGATCGCGATCTGATGCACCTGGGCCTGGCCGATGAATCGGTGTGCATAGGTCCGGCATCCGGCGCCCTGTCCTACCTGAACATTCCGGCGATCATCAGTGCCGCCGAAGTCACCGGCGCCACGGCGATCCACCCCGGCTACGGCTTCCTCGCGGAAAACGCCGATTTCGCCGAACAGGTGGAAAACTCCGGTTTCGCCTTTATCGGCCCGAAAGCCGAAACCATTCGCCTGATGGGCGACAAGGTCTCGGCCAAGGACGCCATGAAGCGCGCCGGCGTGCCGGTAGTCCCCGGCTCCGACGGCCCGCTGCCGGAAGACGAGGAAGTCGCCCTGGCGATTGCCCGTGACGTCGGCTACCCGGTGATCATCAAGGCCGCTGGCGGCGGCGGTGGTCGCGGCATGCGCGTGGTGCACAAGGAAGAAGACCTGATCAAATCGGCCAAGCTGACCCGCAGCGAAGCCGGTTCGGTGTTCGGCAATCCGATGGTCTACCTGGAGAAGTTCCTCGGCAACCCACGCCACGTGGAAGTCCAGGTGCTGTCCGACGGCCAGGGCCAGGCCATCCACCTCGGTGATCGCGACTGCTCGCTGCAGCGCCGCCACCAGAAGGTGCTGGAAGAAGCGCCGGCGCCGTTCATCAACGAGCAGGCCCGCGCCGAAGTGCTCAAGCGCTGCGTCGATGCCTGCATCGAGATCGGCTACCGCGGTGCCGGCACCTTCGAGTTCCTCTACGAAGACGGCCACTTCTACTTCATCGAGATGAACACCCGCGTCCAGGTCGAGCATCCGGTTTCGGAAATGGTCACCGGCATCGACATCGTCAAGGAGATGCTCAGCATCGCCGCCGGCAACAAGCTGTCGTTCACCCAGGAAGACGTAGTGATCCGCGGCCATTCCCTGGAATGCCGGATCAACGCCGAAGACCCGGACAACTTCATGCCCTGCCCCGGCAAGGTCAAGCACTTCCATGCCCCGGGCGGCAATGGCGTGCGGGTCGACTCGCACCTGTACAGCGGTTACACCGTACCGCCGCACTACGACTCGCTGATCGGCAAGCTGATCACCTACGGCGCGACCCGCGACGAAGCCCTGGCGCGCATGCGCAATGCCCTGGACGAAATCGTCGTCGACGGGATCAAGACCAACGTGCCGCTGCACCGCGACCTGGTGCGCGACAAGGGCTTCTGCAAAGGTGGCGTGAATATCCATTACCTGGAGAAGAAGCTGGGTATGGATAAGCACTGATCTACGTAGTGCGATCAGAGCCTGTTTAGGATCTCGCGAGCTAGCGTCATGCAAGGCAAAAACAGGCGAGGAAGCGGAGTTTACTGGTGTAAATGAGCATTCCGAGCCTGTTTTTAACGCAGCAGGACCGACGCGCAGCAGATCATAAATAGGCTCTCGACAAGGGCTGCCATTGGGCGGCCCTTGTCGTTTCTGCGCGGCGCGACGGTGGCAGCCGGGCCATCGCTTCAAGTAAGCTGCGCGGCCAACTGCACCATCACGCCGTAGCGCTCACGAGGTTTTCCATGCCCTGGTTACAAGTCCGTCTCGCCATCACCCCGGAGCAGGCGGAAACCTACGAAGACGCCCTGCTGGCAGTGGGTGCCGTTTCGGTGACCTTTATGGACGCCGAAGACCAACCGATTTTCGAGCCGGACCTGGGCACCACCCCGCTGTGGTCGCACACCCACCTGCTCGCCCTGTTCGAGGCCGACACCCAGGCCGAGGCGGTATTCGCCCACCTGCAATTGCTCACCGGCGCCGAACTGCCCGAGCACCAGGTCGAGGTGATTGCCGACCAGGATTGGGAGCGCAGCTGGATGGACAACTTCCACCCCATGCGCTTCGGTCAGCGCCTGTGGATAGTGCCCAGCTGGCACGCCGCGCCCGAACCGGACGCGGTAAACCTGCTGCTCGACCCCGGCCTGGCGTTCGGTACCGGCACCCACCCGACCACCGCCCTGTGCCTGGAATGGCTCGACGGCCAGGACCTGCGCGACTGCGACGTGCTGGATTTCGGCTGCGGCTCGGGCATCCTGGCCATCGCCGCCCTGCTGCTGGGCGCGCCCCGGGCGGTCGGCACCGATATCGACCCGCAGGCCCTGGACGCTTCGCGCGACAATGCCGGACGCAACGGCATCGACCCGGCACGCTTCCCGCTCTACCTGCCCGCCGACCTGCCGCCGCAACAGGCCGACGTGGTGGTGGCCAATATCCTCGCCGGCCCCTTGGTGGCCCTGGCCGCGCAGATCACCAGCCTGGTCAAGCCCGGCGGACGCCTGGCCCTGTCGGGCATTCTCGCCGAGCAAGCCGAGGAAGTGCGCGCGGCCTACGCCGACGCCTTCGCCCTCGACCCAACTGCGGAGAAGGATGGCTGGGTACGCATCAGCGGCACCCGGCGTTAATAGCCAACAGACGGCCCCGGCATTGCCGCTTGTTCAGGCACTTGCGTTAGACTAATCGCGTTGTTTCCCCTGATCGCAGGCCGCCGGATCGTCGCATGACCGAAAGTTTCGTCACCCAGTGCCCCCATTGCCGCACCAGCTTTCGCGTCAATCTCATCCAGCTCGGCGCCGCCCGTGGCGCCGTGCGTTGCGGAGCCTGCCTGCACGTCTTCAATGCCGCGCAGCAACTGCTCGAGCAGGATCAACGGCTGCCCGAAACCGCGCCCCCACCCGGCCCCTCCACACCTGCGGCGAGCGCCCCGGCCGCCGCGACACCGCTCCACAACAAGCCCGGGCAGCCAGTCCCGCAGGGCAAAAGCGACAGCGATACGCTGTGGATTCATGACGACCTGGACCTCGACAGCCTCGATCTCGACGAGGAACTGGCCAAGCTGGAGGAACAGGAACAGCAACTGTCGCAGCAGTTCCTCGCGCTGAACCAGACGCCCGAGCATCCCGCGCCCTTTCACCCTGCGCCGGATACCGAGACTCAGGCCCATGACGAAGACTGGGCCGAGGCCCTCCTGCATGATGACTCGCCCGGGGCGCCGTTGAGCACCACCCCTGTCACTCCCGGCGATGCCCCCCCGGCACTGACCCCATCGCACGAGTCGCCCGGGACAACCCCGCCAGACACGGCGGCGCAGGCTCCGAGTGACGACCTGGCGCCGTTCAAGCTCGGCGCGCTGGACACCGATCATCGGCAGCCGGGGCGGCACGAACCCAGCCTGAGCGCCCGGCGCGACGACCTCGACAGCGACCCGGACGACCTCGACACCCAGGACGAGCAACAGCCAGACTCGGACACGCCGCACCGACCCGGCAGGAAAGCGCCGCGCAGCGAACCCGGCCTGCGCGACGAGCACCTGTTCGAATTGGACGACGAGCCGTTGCAACTGGACTGGCAGCCAGCGCGCAAGCCCTGGGGCCGCTGGCTCGGCTGGGGCCTGCTGAACCTGCTGGCCGCGACCGCCCTGATC
>NZ_JBFIIG010000218.1:0-6540 GCF_041601375.1 Pseudomonas sp.
GTTGGCCAGGGGCTTCTCGCAGGCTCTGCACATGTCGGATGTGGCCAATGTGCGCAACCCGCGCCTGGTCAAGGCCCTGCGCGCATCGCTGGCACAGATGCCCAATGTGACCCTGCACGAGCAGTGTGCGGTCACCGGTTTTATCCGCGAAGGCGAGCGGATCTGTGGTGTGCACACCTCCGCTGGCGAGATGCGTGGCGATCGCGTGGTGGTGGCCGCCGGCGCCTGGAGTGGCGAGTTGCTGCGCAGCCTGGGCCTCGAGTTGCCGGTCGAGCCGGTGAAGGGGCAGATGATCCTCTACAAGTGCGCCGAGGATTTTCTCAGCAGCATCGTGCTGGCCAACGGCCGCTACGCGATTCCGCGGCGCGATGGCCATATCCTGATCGGCAGCACCCTCGAGCATGTGGGGTTCGACAAGACGCCGACCGAGGAAGCCCTGGCCAGCCTCAAGGCCTCGGCGGTCGGGCTGTTGCCGGCGCTGGCCGATGCCGAGCCGGTGGGCCATTGGGCCGGATTGCGCCCGGGCTCGCCGCATGGCATCCCCTTCATCGGCCCGGTGCCGGGGCATGACGGCCTCTGGTTGAACTGCGGCCATTTCCGCAACGGCCTGGTCCTGGCACCGGCCTCCTGCCAGTTGCTGACCGACCTGCTGCTCGGGCAAGCACCGATCATCGACCCGGCACCCTATGCGCCCGAAGGACGCTTGGGCTGAGGAGGTAGGACCACAGCAAGCTGGACTGCGTTTCGTTCGGAGCGAAGCGACAGCCCGCCAGCTTTTATGCCGCGCCGGTGGGCCATTGGTGCACTGCCTTCGGCGAGTGACACCCTACGGGTTGGGGATTGTCCAAGATTGTTGGGCAAACCGTAGGGCGGCTTCGGAGCGCAGCGACAACCCGCCAGCTTTTGTGCCGCGCCGATTAACCATGGTGCACTGCCTGCGGCGAGTGACACCCTACGGGAGCGCAAGGACCGCGGCCTGCCCTCAATCGATCCCCAGTTTCTTCAGGCGGTAGCGCATCGAGCGGAAGCTCAGGCCCAGGCGTTGGGCGGCGGCGGTGCGGTTCCAGCGGGTTTCCTCGAGGGCTTGCATGATCAGCTTGCGCTCGATGTCTTCCAGGTGATCTTCCAGGTTGTCGATCTGCGCCAGGCTGGCATCACCGCTTTCGCTGGCGCCGCAGGCGTCGGCCAGGCGCAGGTCGGCGGCCGTGATCCGGTCGTCTTCGCATAGGGTGTAGGCGCGTTCGAGCATGTTCTCCAGCTCGCGCACGTTGCCGGGGAAGCGATAGCTCTTGAGCTTGTCCAGCGCCTCGGCGTCGAGTCTGGCCGGGCTCAGGCCGGGGCCTTCGGCCAGGCGCTTGAGCATCACCTCGGTCAGGTGGGCAATGTCTTCGCGGCGCTCGCGCAGTGGCGGCACGCGCAGTTCGATGACGTTCAGGCGGTAGTAGAGATCCTGGCGGAAGCGCCCGGCGGCGACTTCGGCGGCCAGGTTTTTGTGGGTGGCGCAAAGAATGCGCACGTCGACCACCAGTTCCTGCTGGCCGCCGACCGCGCGTACGGCTTTCTCCTGAATCGAGCGCAGCAGCTTGACCTGCATCGCCAGGGGCAGGTCGGCGACTTCGTCGAGAAACAGGGTGCCGCCATTGGCCGCCTGAAACAGCCCCTGCTTGTCTTCGATGGCGCCGGTGAAGCTGCCCTTCTTGTGGCCGAAGAACTCGCTTTCCATCAGCTCCGAGGGGATCGCCCCGCAGTTCACCGGGACGAACGGCTGTTCACTACGCCCGCCCTGTTCGTGGATCAGGCGGGCAACCAGCTCCTTGCCGCTGCCGGATTCGCCGCTGATATACACCGGCGCCTGGCTGCGCGCGAGTTTGAGGATCTGCTTGCGCAGTGCCTTCATCGGCGGCGACTCGCCGAGCAGGCGGCTGTCGACCGGCAGTTCTTCACCGTCTGCCGAGCGCAGGCGCAGGGCGGTGGCCACCAGCTCGCGCAAGCGGCCGAGGTCGACCGGCTTGGTCAGGAAGTCGAAGGCGCCGGCTTTCAGCGCGTTGACCGCGGTGTCCAGGCTGCCGTAGGCGGTGATCATTGCCACCGGCACCTGGGGGTGGCGCTGGAGGATGTGCTGCACCAGCTCCAGGCCGGTGCCGTCGGGCAGGCGCATGTCGGTCAGGCACAGGTCGAATGGCTCCTTGGCCAGCCACTCGTGCGCCTCCCTGACGTTGCGGGCGCTGCGGGTGTCGAGCTTCATGCGGCCCAGGGTGATTTCCAGGAGTTCGCGGATATCGGGTTCATCGTCGACGATCAGGGCTCTCTGGCGGGTCATGGTCAGCTCAGTTTGCGTGGATGGGCGAAGGTGATGCGAAAGCAGCTGCCGCCGCCTTCGCGTGGTTTGTAGGTGAGCCGCGCCTGGTTGCTTTCGCACATCTCGCGGGCAATATACAGGCCCAGGCCGGTGCCCTTGTTTTCCGTGGTGAAGAACGGCTCGAAGATGTGCTGCAGTTGCTCGGGCGATACCCCTGGCCCGTCGTCGAGCACCTCCAGCACCGGCAGGTCGCTGTTCTGGTCGCGGAACAGTTTCAGCCAGACCTGCCCGCGCGGGTGGTTTTGCGCGCTGTAGCGCAGGCCGTTCTGCACCAGGTTGGTCAGCACCTGGGTCAGCTGATGGGGGTCCATGCGGGTTTGCACGGTGCCGCTCTGAGTATCCAGGTGGAGGGTCTGCCCCGGCGCCGCCGAGCCGCGGAACTCGCTGGCGAAGCGGTGCAGCCAGTATTTCAGGTCGAGCAGTTGCGGCTCGGCCTGGCGTCGGCGCGACAGCTGCAGGACGTTCTCGATCACCAGGTTCATCCGCCGCGAGTGATCCTGGATGATCTGCGCCAGGCGCTGGTCCGGGCCATGCAGGTCTTCCGACTCCTGCAGCAACTGCGCCGCGTGACTGATCGCGCCGAGCGGGTTGCGGATCTCATGGGCGATGCCGGCGGTCAGCCGGCCCAGGGAGGCGAGTTTGAGCTGCTGGGCCTGCTGGGCAATCTGCGAAATGTCGTCGAGGAATACCAGGGTGTGCCGCTCTTCGCTGCGCTGCAGGGCGATGAAGCTCGGCTGCAGCACCGGGCCATCGGCAAAGGCCTGCAGGCTCGCGGGGCGCAGGGTCGGGTTGTGTTGCCACTGCTGCAGGCGTTTGACCAGCTCCGGGCAGTGCGGGTCGAGAATCTTGCCGCTCAGCGCGTCGCGGCCGAGCAGGCGCAGCGCGCCCTGGTTGGCCAGGAGTACCCGATGCTGCTCGTCGAGCACCAGGATACCGGTGCGCATGCGTTGAAGGATCAGGGCGTTGAGGGCTTCCAGGCTGGCGACATCGGCCGCGCGCTGTTCGGCCAGGCTTTCGCTGGCTTGCAGGCGCCGGGTCAGCCCCTGCAGGAGCAGGGCGGCGGCAAAACACAGGGCGCCGAGCGCCCCGGCCTGCACGTATTGGGCGCTGGCTTCCGGGCGGCTGAGGCTGAGGTAGAAGGTCAGGTAGATCAGGGCCATGGCGGCAACGGCGGCGATCAGCAGGCCGATGCGTCCGCGCAGCAGGATGTTGGCGATGGCCACCGCTACGATCAGCAGGTTGCCGATCCCGCTGGGCGTGCCGCCGGCCGCATAGAACAGCGCGGACAGCAGGATCACATCGACCAGGGCCAGGCTGAAGACCTGCGCCAGGTGCTTGGGCCGCTGCACCACCACGGCCACCAGGATATTCAGGATCAGGTAGAACCAGCTGCCATAGCGGAACAGCTCGGCGTGGGCCAGCTTGAGCAGCTGAGCATCCATGTCGCTGGAAATCAGCAGCACCAGCACCAGGCCGATGGTCAGGCGATAAAGGTGGTAGAGGCGCAGTACGCGGCGGCCCTGGGTGCCGCTGAGGGCTAGGGCTTCAGCGCTCACCAGATTTTGGGCCTTGCTCGAGATGGGCCTGGCTGCAATACCACTGATCGGCCCTGGTCAAAGCCTCTTCGCGGGGCAGATAAACCCCGCAATGGGCACAGCGCACCATGGGCGCGGGGCTTTGCCGGTCTGGCCCGGAGCGCCGCGCGGGGCGGGTAAAACGCCGCCAGAGCCAGAAGGCGGCGACGATAATGGCTATCCAGAACAGCAGGCGGAACAGGCCCATAACGCTCCCTTCTTGTTGGAAAAGCAGGTTGTTGGCAGCAGTTTATTGGAAAGCCTGGCAGTTTAGCCAAGGAAGTCGTGCCAGCACAGCGGCGATTCTGCTTGCTGGTTGGCAACAATCATCGGCTCGGCAGCCAGATTGCGTCGCAGATCGTGGATTACCCCGGGTCGGGCGTTCGGCGATGTTCCGTAGGGCGGCTCGGGCGGCGTTCCGTTCGGAGCGCAGCGACAACCCGCCAGCTTTTGTGCCGCGCCGGTGAACCCATGGTGCACTGCCTGCGGCGAGTGACACCCTACGGATTGCTGATTGCACCAGATCGAGTGGGGCTACGAATCGTAGGGCGGCCTCGGCGCGCAGCGACAGCCCGCCGCCTTTTTGCGCTCGCTTCATGCTTGTCAGGCGGTTAAACCCTATGCTGTGGGGTGAGCGATGCAATGTTACGACTGGGCCGACGGGCTCACTCGAACGAAGGACTTATGTGGTGGAGGCAGTCATGAGCCAAACCCTGAGGGTCGTGATGGCCCAATTGAATTTGCGCGTTGGCGATGTGCACGGCAACGTCGAGAGCATCATCGAGGCGGCATACAACGCCCGTGATCAATGGCTGGCGGATGTCATCGTGTTCCCCGAACTGGCGCTCTGCGGCTATCCGCCGGAAGATCTGCTGCTGCGCTCGAGCATGCAGCGGCGCATCGAGCAGGGCTTGCAGCGCCTGCGGGACGAAGTCAGCGGCATCTATCTGGTGGTCGGTTATCCCTGGCTGGAGGATGAGCTGCGCTACAACGCCTGCGCGGTGATCGCCGACGGTCAATTGCTGGCCCGCTACTTCAAGCAGAAGTTGCCGAATTACCGGGTGTTCGACGAGAAGCGCTATTTCGAGCCCGGCAACCAGCCCTGCGTGGTCGACATCAAGGGCGTGGCGGTGGCGCTGAACATCTGCGAGGACATCTGGTTCGCCGAGCCGATGGCCCAGGCCCGTGACGCCGGGGCGCAATTGATGCTGAGCCTGAACGCCTCGCCGTTCCACCTGGACAAGCAGCGCGAGCGCGAAGAGGCATTGGCCGAGCGTGCGCGCGAAGGGGCGATGCCGATCGTCTACGTCAACCAGGTCGGCGGTCAGGACGAATTGGTGTTCGACGGCGGCAGCTGCGTGGTCGATGCCGGCGGTCAGATCAGTCAGCGCATGGCCGCCTTCACCGAGGGCCTGTACCCGGTCGACCTGGTGTGCGACGGCGAGCGGGTCAGCCCGCGGCCGGCCAACTGCGTGCCACTGCCGGAACTGGAGGCCAGCGTGTATCAGGCGCTGGTCATGGGCGTGCGCGATTATGTGCGCAAGAACGGCTTCAAGGGCGTGCTGCTTGGATTGTCCGGCGGCATCGACTCGGCCCTGACCCTGGCGGTGGCGGTCGATGCGCTGGGCGCCAAGCGGGTCGAAGCGGTGATGATGCCGTACCGCTATACCGCGCAGATCAGCCTCGAGGACGCCGAGGCCGAGGCCCATGCGTTGGGCGTGACCTATCGGGTGCTGCCGATCGCGCCCATGGTCGAGGCCTTTATGGGCACCCTGGCGCCGGTGTTCGAGGGCCTGCCGCGCGACGCCACCGAGGAGAACCTGCAGGCGCGCTGCCGTGGCACCCTGTTGATGGCCCTGTCCAACAAGATGGGCTATCTGGTGCTGACCACCGGCAACAAGAGTGAAATGGCGGTCGGTTACGCCACCCTCTATGGCGACATGGCCGGCGGTTTCGATGTGCTCAAGGACGTGCCCAAGACCCTGGTGTTTCGCCTGTGCGAATACCGCAACAGCCGCGGGCCGGTGATCCCGCAGCGGGTCATCGACCGCCCGCCCTCAGCCGAACTGGCGCCGGAGCAGAAGGACGAAGACTCGCTGCCGCCGTACCCGGTGCTCGACGAGATCCTCAAGCTGTACATCGAGTTCGACCTGTCGGCCGATGCGATCATCGCCGAGGGCTTCGAGGCGGATACGGTCAAGCGCGTGCTGCGCCTGGTCGATCTGAACGAGTACAAGCGCCGCCAGGCCGCCGTCGGCGTACGGGTCACCCAGCGCGGCTTCGGTCGCGACCGCCGTTACCCGATCACCTCGGGGTGGCAGGTCGGTGATTGAGGCACGGGAAGGGAGTCGAGCGGCGCGGGCAGCGTTCCGTTCGCAGCGCGGCCACAGCCCGCCAGCTTTGTGTCGCTCCGAGCGGCCAATGGTGCACTGCCTGCGGCGAGTGACACCCTACGGGTCGCGGATTGATCGAGCGCGTAGGGCGGCTTCGGAGCGCAGCGACAACCCGCCAGCTTTTGTGTCGCACCGATGAACCATTGGTGCACTGCCTGCGGCGAGTGACACCCTACGGGTCGCGGATTGATCGAGCGCGTAGGGCGGCTTCGGA
>NZ_JBFIIG010000219.1:0-6484 GCF_041601375.1 Pseudomonas sp.
GTAGCCGGCTGGCTGGCCAGCCCGTCCCACTGCCCCAACATCATGAACCCGGACTTCACCGAGATGGGCGCCGCCTACGCGGTGAACCCCGAGAGCGATGCGCTCATCTACTGGACCCAGGTGTTCGGCACGCCGCGTTAGCGCGGGTACGGGGAAATGCCGGCCCCAAGCCTAGCCTTGCAGCCAGGCTTCGGCTTCCGTCTCCTGGTCCAGACCGAATGCCTTGATCTTCAGACCCGGGACCAGCACGCCCTCGAGCTCGCTGACCTTTCTCACCCATGCCTTGTCGGCGACCACGGCCATGCGGTCGAAGCGCCGGGCAAATCGGAATAGCTGCGGAATGCGCGACAACTCGACGCCCACTGCGCCCAGGGTCGGCAGCGCAAAATCGCCGATTCGATAAAGCATCAGGCCATGCTCGATGCCCTCGGATGCTTGGCTCAGCTCATCCAGAGCGGCGCGCATTTCTTCACTGTCGAGCTTGCCGGAAAATTCGACGTCGATACGGTTCTCGCCGTTGCGCAATACCTTGAACATAGCGACTTCTCCACGGGGGATGTGACTCCCACCATACGCCTACTGTTTGTCCAGGTTAATGGGCAATCGGCTTGTTGACGTGGCCAAACGCCCATGTTCGAGCCGGTTCAGTCGCGCCGCTGCGAGCCCTATGCGCGCTGGCGTACAGACGGCTCGCCGCAAGCCCCTGGACAATGCAACGTTACCCGTGCGTGAGCAAATCGAACGCCGGGGATTTCCATAAGGTCTTGCACTGGAGTACCTGTCATGGACATTTTCAAACTTGCTTGCACCGCCGTCCTGCTCGCCGCTTTAGGACTGAGCGGCTGTTCCAGCATGACGCATCAAGAGAAGGGCACTGTCGCAGGGGCCGCCGTTGGTGGCGTGGCGGGTAACCTGCTCTGTGGTGGCGTGCTCTGCACCGGTGCCGGCGCCGTGGTGGGTGGCGTGATTGGCCACGAAGTCACCAAAGACAAAAAATAGGCCAACGCGCGGTGAGCGCCCGACGAGCACGCAAGGTGCGCATCGGGCCGGCCGCAGGACGCGATCACGCCGAGGGCGACACTCGCTCGACTCAATGCAGAGGGGCTCGGGCCGCGAAGCCCCGTTTCGGTTTACCCCTGATCGGGCCCCTCGATGCCTGCGGGCGGGGCATTCCCAGAGGTAACCTGTACCAAAGCTTTACGTGCGAAAAGGCGACAGATCGACGTCTGCGCTGACCGGGCTTAGGGTGGTGTGCACATCCCGTCCGGTTTGGAGGTACGCACCATGTGGATCATCGGTTCCCCGCTCGACAACGCCCTGGCCGTATTGGCCCTCGGCCTCGTTTGCCTGCTGCTGGCCCGCGTGGCCTATGGCCCGGCAGAGCGGTGGTGAAAAAACCGCCTTATCAAACAATCCGTATACCATTGATTTTATGGATTATTTAGTTTCTGTAGGAGCGGCCGGGCGGCGTTCCGCTTCAGCCGCGAATTCTTCGCGGCACCGCACAGCTTCGCGGCTGAAGCCGCTCCTACAGGTGCTAGCGGGCTAGCTCTGCTGGCAGCAGGTCAATTTGTGGACGCCTAACCTACGCGGCCCGACCCATCCTGCGATCTTGATCCTTGAGCACCCAGTTTGCTGCGCGACAGCGCTCCTGCAGGGAGATTTTACCGTCACCACCGACACCCAGCGAACCAGGGGGCCCCGGTTGGCACGACCGCGGGCGCAGGCTTCAGGCGCGGATCGGAGGCAACCATCAGCGCCAGCCTGATCGACTACGGAGCCGGGCCGAGGGGGCAGGGTTCGCCGGTGTTGACCATGCCCAGGCGATACTGATTGTTGCCGCTGCGCTTGGCCGCATACATCGCCTGGTCGGCGATGTGGATGAGGCTGTCGATGTTCGGCCCGTGCTCCGGATACAGGGCAATGCCCAGGCTGGCGCCGACCTGATGGCTGGCATCGCCGAGGCTGAGCGGCTGGGACAGCCGTTGCAGAATCTTCTCGCCGATCATTTGCGCCTCCTCGTGCAGACTCCTGCCCAGTGTCAGGCCCTCGATAACCACCACGAACTCATCGCCGCCCAACCGCGCCACCATGTCGGATTCGCGCAACGACTGCAGTAAGCGCTGCGCCGTGCCGACCAATACCCGGTCGCCAACGGCATGGCCGTGCTTGTCGTTGATTTGCTTGAAACCGTTGAGGTCGATAAAGACCAAGGCCACCCGGGTCGCGTTGCGGCGTGCGCGCGCCAGGGCCTGGGCCAACGATTCTTCGAGCAGCAGGCGATTGGGCAGTCCGGTCAGCGGGTCGTGCCGGGCGATTTTTTTCAGCCGGCTGACCGAGGCTTTCTCTTCGCTGATGTCGCGCACGACGCCCATCATCTTTATCGGTTGGCCGTTGGCGTCCTTGACCACGTTGCCGGTCTCGCGCAGCCAGTGGATGCTGCCGTCAGGCCAGATCACCCGATACTCTTCGTCATGGTTATGGCCGGTTTCGATGCAGCGCAGCTCACCGGCCCGCACTCGCTTGCGGTCATCCGGGTGGACGGCGCGACAGAACAGCTCATAGCTCGGGGTCACTTCGCCGACCTTGAAGCCGAACATGCCGTAGATGGCCTCCGACCAGTACAGCTTGTCGCTATCGATCGACCAGTCCCAGGTACCGATGCAGGCGAAGTACTGACTGCGCTTGAAGCGTTCGACATCTGCGACGGGATCGTCCTGCACGGGTGTCGCCTGGGTCAGGACGACGGCATGGCCGTGAGCGGCCGCCGCTACTCGGCTTACATCCACCACCGGCAGCTGGTCATCCGCCGGCAGCCAGCGTTGCAGCGGCGTGTCTTGCAGCGTTGCGGCGGAATGGCCCAGCAGCCTTGCCGCCGCCGCGTTATGCACGCCGATGTGGCCGTCGCGGTTCACCAGCAACAGGCCCTCGGGGAGGGCATCGAGCAAGGCGCGATGCTGTGCCAGCTGTCGATTTGCCCGGCGCAGGCGCCACAGCAGCACCAGTGTCGGCGAAACGATCAGTAGCGCAGCGATGATGGCGAGGCTGGTGGCAAGCATTGGCTTCCGTGCACAAGAGTGAAGGTAACGCCGCTGAGAACGGCTAATGGCGGTCATTATGCCCGTGCGCTGGTGGCACAATCCATATCAGGGTGTCACTCGCCGCAGGCAGTACACCATGGCTCGTCGACATGGTGCAAAAGCTGGCGGGTTGTCGCTTCGCTCCGAAGCCGCCCTACGGAACGTCACCGAACACACGACCTGGAATAACCCGCGATCCGTAGGGTGTATATGGACTCCTCCACAGCCGCAAGCAGTGCACCATGGATCGTCGAGGTGGTGCAGAAGCTGGCGGGTTGTCGCGGTGTGGCGCGCTTACTTGGCTACATCCAGGCGCTGGTCGGTGAACACGCAGAGCACGCCGGCGCGGTTGTGCATCACCGGATGGTTGAAGTCGCAATAGGCCGCCGCCACGCTCAGGGCCATTTCCTCGCTGATCAACGCTCCCTGATCTGGCCGGAACCAGGCCATCTGGCCGGCCTTGCAGCGCTCCGCCTGGGGGTCGGTGTTGTAGGTGCACAGGCCGCTCAGATCGATGGCCGTGTCATCATTGAAACAGGCGGATAACGACAGGGCAGCGGTGCCCAGCAGGAGCAGGCGGACGATGGGGCGCATGGCAGGGTATCCCGACTATGGAGGAGAGGCTGGTATTAGTGCCGCAAAAGCCGCGAAGGTTCCGTTGCCGCCGGGTCTGGCGAGGCCAGGCTCAAGGGTCAGCGCATGCAGAACCAGGGTGGACAAGCGGCACCTTGTCCGCCCGCCGCCGAGTGGCGTGAATCAGCCAGGCTACTGCGCTGCTGGTGAAGTAACCGCTCGTGGCAATCATCCATGGCCTGCCGGCATCCCCGCTCCCCGCCGACAAGTGCCGACAGGAAGCAGGAGTGCGCTGCTGCGCTTCAGGTACACCTCACTGCACGGACTCACGCCACTTGGCGTTGGCGAAGCCAATTTGCACGGCTTGGTCGATCTCGATGATAGGCACCAGCTTGAAATCAAAAAATGGTGCCCAGGCGCCATGCACTTGCAGAGCCGCGGCGGCCGAGTCCGTTTCGACCAGCGCTAAACCACCGCTGCCGTCGGCATTGGTGTAATGGGCCTTGAATGTATAACTTTCTGGCGGCGTCCAGTTGGTGAACAGTTTGAGGGCACGGCTCTGTGACTCCTCCGTGGTATTGGCGCGAAGCTGGTAGCTGACTGCGAATAACATAAGAGCCTCCTGACAGGAGTGCAGCAACGTCCCTTTGCAGAACATCGGGCTGCGAGAGCGCCCGGTGCGGAAATGTGGACGGATCGCCACTCTAAAACTATAGCCAAGGGGCAAGGGCCTGCGGCTGTCCTAGCCAGTCACCTGAAACGTGGAGAAAACTATCCGATAAAGTCGGGTAGTCGGCCCTGCACAAGCCACTTCCAGGGGCGTTTGACGTGGCTTGGACGTTCGGCAATGAGTGACCCGGGACACGATCGAGGGTCCCTTCAGGCCTTGGTAGTTGTGCTCGCTGATAGATGTTCGCATTGGCGAACGATTGCGATTGAATTTATAATTCGCGGCTTTTGACCGAGGCCGATCTGCCGTGGGTATTCTCTCGCCTATCCCTGACCACCTGAGCGAGTTGGTGATTGAGCCGGTTATCCAGCAGTTTTCCGATATTTTCGATCTGAACGGGCGCTTTGGCCTGCTGTTTCTCGGTATCTCCTACAGCGTCGCCTACGGCCTGTTTCGTTTCAGGCGGCATCGCGGGCTGACCGACGCGCGTTCGTTCTGGCACTTCATCGGTGGCAGTCGGGTCAATTTCCATCGCTCGGCGTTGCTGGATTATCGCTACTACTTCGTGCGGGCCATCCTCAAAGTGGTGCTGGTGCTGCCGATCATCGGCCTGGTCGACCCACATATCCTCCGCGCTGCCGACTACATGGCCTTTTTCAGCACACTCTGGGGGGCGCGCCCGCAACTGGGGCAGAACCTCTCGTTGTCCCTGCTCTATGGGCTGGGCGTGTTTCTGGTCAGCGACTTCACCCATTACTGGACGCACCGGGCCTTTCATTGCCGCTGGCTGTGGGCGTTCCACAAGGTTCATCACTCGGCGCCCGTGCTGGTGCCGGTGACCGCGAGCCGGGTGCACTTTGTCGAAAAGCTCGTCGGCAAGCTGGCCAGCGCCATCTGCCTCGGCGCCTACGCCGGTGCCTTCTGGTACGCCTGCGGCGGTGAGATCAGCCGCTACACCCTGTTCGGTGTGACCTACCTGGTGTTCATCTGCAGCGCGCTGGCGGCCAACCTGCGCCACAGCCATGTCTGGCTGTCGTTCGGGCCGCTGCTCGAGCATGTGCTGAATAGCCCGGCCCAGCACCAGATCCACCACAGCGATGCGCCCCGGCACTTCCACAAGAACTTCGGCACCAACCTGTCGCTGTGGGACTGGATGTTCGGCACGCTCTACGTCACCAACGCCAAGCCGGAAACCATCAGCTTTGGCACCGCCGAGCAGGATTCCCATCGCTACCTGACGCTCTACGGCTTGATCGTCACGCCCTTCGTGGACATCGCACGACAGCTTTTCCCGGCGAAACGCGCACAGGTGGATGCGCCTGGATCTTCAACTCTGGATCGGATCTATCCGGCCAATTGAAGTGAATCCCTAGCAACCGCGTTGTCGGCCCTGGTGCGGGCCATTTCCGGGGCGACATGTGATCGGCAGGATCCGACGCTGTTCATCTTCGTTGAGGTCTGGCAATCGAAGGAGCACCTGGCCATCCACGGCGCCTTGCCGCACATGCGGCGCTTCCATGAGCGGCGCCTGGACTACCTGCGCCGCGACTTCGAGGTTCGCCAGGTCGAGATGCTCAGCCCGGCCAGCTAAGTCGCAGGCAATAGCCATTCACCCGTCGAATAAAACAGAACCATTGCGCCGCGCAGGGTTCCACTCTCTGTAACCCATCGAGATGAGGTGTGGCATGAGCAGCACGAAAGACAAGATCACCGGCAACGCCAACGAAGCCATCGGCAAAGTGAAGGAAGGTGTCGGCAAGGCTACCGACAATCCTCGCCTCGAAGGCGAAGGTCTTGCCCAGCAAGTGAAGGGCAAGGCCCAGCAACTCAAGGGCGACGTCAAGGATGCGATCAAGCGCGGCGTCGACAAGGCCTGATCGAGCTGCGACCGACCAAGCCCGGCCATTGTCACCAGTGGCCGGGTTTTTTATGGGCTATGTACCCGTCATGGATTGCATGGCAGGTAACGCCTTGTAGGAGATCGCCCGTCGTCCAGACGCCGCGCTGTCGCGCAGCAAACGGGGGCAATCGTGTCTGTCGGCTTGTGGGTACCTGTAGGAGCGGCTTCAGCCGCGAAGCTTTGCTGTGCCACGAAGAATTCGCGGCTAAAGCCGCTCCTACAATAATCAATAAAATCAATGAGATATATTTTGTTTGATGA
>NZ_JBFIIG010000220.1:0-6425 GCF_041601375.1 Pseudomonas sp.
AAGCCGCGCCGGTGAAGCTGCCGATCTCCGCCGCCAGACAGAACAGCTCGATGCTGCCCAGCAGTACATCGTCGAATTGTCGCCGCATTGATTACACCGTGTATCAAGTGAAGTGTCTGGCTGCATATTTATCCGCTTTCGACGCACAAATATAGTCCTGCCCAACAGCGCTGCCTTCCACTCCCCAACAGGACTATCACCATGAGCAACAACAGAACTGTCGTTATCACCGGTGCCTCCAGCGGCATCGGTCTCGGCCTGGCCAAGGCCTATCTCGCCCGCGGCTTCAATGTGGTCGGTAATGCGCGCTCGGCAGAGCGGCTGGCCGACGCCGCCGAAACCCTTGGCGGCAACGGGCGCTTTCTCGGCGTGGCCGGCGATATCGCCGACCCGGCCACCGCGCCGCGCCTGATCGCTCGCGCCATCGAGCGCTTCGGTCAGGTCAATGTGCTGGTGAATAACGCCGGCTTCTTCCTGGCCAAGCCCTTTATCGACTACACGGCCGCTGAGCTGCACAGCCTGCTGGAGACCAACCTCAAGGGCGTGGTGTACGCCTCCCAGGCCGCCGCGCGGCACATGATCGAGCGACGTCAGGGCCACATCATCAACATCACCGCGAGCATCGCGCTGCAACCGAACCTGGCGGTGCCGGCCATGCTGCCGGTGCTGATCAAGGGCGGCCTGAATCAGGCGACCCGCGCCCTGGCGCTGGAGCTGTCGCCGTACAACATCAAGGTGAATGCGGTGGCGCCGGGGATCATCGATACACCGATGCATGACCCGGCGACCCACGACTTCCTCGCCGGCCTGCATCCAGCCGGACGGGTGGGACGCGTCGAGGAGATCGCCGACGCCGTGCTCTATCTCTCGGACGCCGATTTCACCACCGGCGCAGTGCTGCCGGTGGATGGCGGCATGAGCGTCGGCAAGTGGTAAACCCAGTTTAAAAACCAATGCGTAGGGTGCGCCGTGCGCACCGGCGATCCCTCACCTGCTGGTGCGCACGGCGCACCCTACGCACTCTGACCGTTTCAAACGCAGTGGCAATAGCCCAACGCAACAGGCGATGGGCACATCGCCAATTCAAACCCCAAGGAGTATCGATATGCCTTTCGTCAATGTACGCATTACCCGCGACGGCGTTACCCGCGAACAGAAGGCCCAGGTGATTCGCGAGATCACCGAAACCCTGCAACGGGTGTTGAACAAACGCCCCGACCTGACCCATATCGTGATCGAGGAAGTCGACACGGATAACTGGGGCTTCGCCGGCATCACCACCACCGAGTACCGGCAGCGAACGGCGGATTGATTGAGTCTTTCCCGGCGTTGGTGCAGCGCGACCCAGTTTACGAGGAGTATCGCTGCGCTCCTCCTACGCGGCCCGCACATCTTGCGGAGCTGGGTTTATCGCAGAGACTGTTTGTAGCCGATAGTTGCGTTGCCTCGGTAACCTCCCCTCACCCTCTCCTCGCCGGCCGTCCCCAGTGGGGAGAGGGGACTGATCGGGGCAGGTCGTGCAATCGTGACTACTCGAGCTTGCGCTCGGCCCCACCCAGGCGCTGGCGGTTCTGCCAGTCCTCGGCGAAGAACACGTCCGCCTCGGCGGGAGGCAGCAGACCCTTGCCCAGGATGTGATCGGCGGCCTTCTCGCCGATCATGATGGTGGGGGCATTGATGTTGCCATTGGTCAGCGTCGGCATGATGGAGGAGTCCACCACCCGTAAACCCTCCACGCCGTGCACCCGGCATTCCGGGTCCACCACCGCCATGGCGTCGCTGCCCATGCGGCAGGTGCCGGCGGGGTGGTAGGCGGTTTCGGCGGTTTCGGCGAGCCAGTTGTCGATTTCGTCATCGCTCTGCACCTGCTTGCCGGGGGACAGTTCCGCTCCGCGGTAGGGGTCGAACGCGGGCTGGGCGAAGATCTCCCGGGTCAGGCGCAGGCCGCTGCGGTAGGCCTGCTTGTCCGCTTCCTCGCTGAGGTAGTTGAAGAACATCTGTGGCGGCTCGGCCGGGTCGCTGGACTTGAGCCGCACCCAGCCGCGGCTGGCGGGCTTGTTGTGTCCGAGGTGGACCTGGAAACCATGGCCCGCGGCCGCGCTGGAACCGTCGTAGGCGATGGCGCCAGCCAGGAAGTGGTACTGCAGATCCGGGTATTGCAGGCCGGCGCGGCTGCGGATGTAGCCGTTGGACTCGAATTGGTTCGACGCGCCCAGTCCCTGTTTGAAGAAGAACCACTGGGCGCCGATCCACAGCTTGGCCAGCGGGTTCAGCCAGCCGTTCAGCGTGATCTTCTGGGTGCAGGCCTGCTGGACCCAGACCTCCAGGTGGTCCTGCAGGTTCTGCCCCACCCCCGGCAAGTCGTGCACCACCGCGATACCGTGGGCCTTGAGGTGCTGGGCCGGGCCGATGCCGGAGAGCATCAGCAGCTTGGGCGAGTTGAAGCTGCTGGCGCAGAGGATCACCTCCCGGCGTGCCCGGGCGCGCCGGGTCGTGCCGCCCCGACGGTACTCCACCCCCGAGGCGCGCTTGCCCGCCATGATCACCCGGGTGGTGAGGGCATGCATGACCAGTTTGAGGTTGGGTCGCCCCAGCGCCGGCTTGAGGTAGGCCAGGGCGGTGGAGCAGCGCACGCCATCGCGCACCGTCATGTCCATGCGGCAAAAGCCTTCCTGGCGGTAGCCGTTGTAGTCCCGGGTCTCGCCGTAACCGGCCTGCCGGCCGGCCTCGATGAAGGCACGGTAGAGCGGGTTCTTCATGTCGTTGCCGTTGCAGGTGGTGAGCGGCCCCTCGGTGCCGCGGTAGGCGTCGCTGCCGTAGACGCAGTCTTCCGAGCGCCGAAAGTACGGCAGCACGTCCCGATAGCCCCAGCCTTTGGCGCCGTGCGCCTCCCACTCGTCGAAGTCGCCGGCGCAGCCGCGCACATAGGCCATGCCGTTGATCGAGGAGGAGCCACCGATCACCTTGCCCCGGGCCTGGTGGATGCGTCGCCCCTTCAATCCCGGCTCCGCTTCGGTGTAGAAGCCCCAGTCGAACCGTTTCATGTTGAGGGGAATGGAGAAGGCGGTCGGCATCTGGATGAACACGGAGTTGTCCTTGCCGCCGAACTCCAGCACCAGCACCTGATGCTGGCCGTCGGCGCTCAGTCGGTTGGCCAGCACGGCCCCCGCCGAGCCGGAGCCGACGATCACGTAATCGAATTCCTCATCGAACGTTGCCTGGTTCATGTGCCGCCTCCTCGACGGATAGGGCGCTGCCGCCGCCAAGGATTAGGTAGCGTCGCCAAGCTCCGGTGCGCTACTGCTGCCCGCCTCCCGTTGCAAATGCAGGAAATGCAGGTGGTTCTCGAACTGGTCGACGATATCCTCGATCACCTGTTCCTTGCTGTAGCCCATCAGGTCATAGCCCTGACCGCCCTCGTGCAGGTGCACCTCGAGCCGGTAGTAATAGGCCTGGGGGCGCGGCGCGCGCAGGGTGAACGACGGCATCAGGCATTGGTTGGGGTAGACCCGATAGGCGAAGTTCAACTCCTCGCCGAGATCCACCTTCAGGCTCAGATGGGGCAGGGCTTCGTCACCGGTCTCCACGCTGGCGTGGTAACCCTTCTCCGCCAGCACGGCCTTGACCTCCTCCATCGCCGGCTGGATGGTTTCGGCGAGAAAGGTCTGCGCTTCCTTTTCACTCGGAAAACTCATGGCCCGGGACAGGCGCGAGGCCCAGGACGGGTGGGCGCCGCCGGCGCTTGTGGTGCTTGCCGGCAAGTGACGGCCTAACGACTTGAGACTTTCCGCCTTCATGGCTTCCAGCCTCAGTGCCTTGGTCAGGCCGATCATCATCAGGAACAGGACGAAGGCAAACGGCAGCCCCATGACCACCACGGCGCTCTGCAACGCCGACAGGCCGTCGGTCATCAACAGCGCCAGGGTGACCACGCCGATAATCGCCGCCCAGACGATGCGCATCCACGTCGGGGCGTCGTCGTTGGGGTTCTGAATGATGGAGGTGAGGTTCGACAGCACCAGCGAGGCGGAGTCCCCGGAGGTGACGAAGAACACGATCGCCAGCAGCGTGGTCACCAGGGTGGTCAGGGTTACCCAGGGCAGGTTCTCGAGGAACAGGTAGATGGCGGAACCGGGGTTGGTCATGGCCTGTTCGCCAAACTCGGTGGCGCCGCCCATGACCATTTCGATGGCGCTGTTTCCCATGATGGACATCCAGCCCATCATGAAGGTCAAGGGCAGGATCAGGGTGCCGGCCACGAAGGTACGGATGGTTCGCCCGCGCGAGATGCGCGCCAGGAACAGGCCGACGAAGGGTCCCCAGGCGATCCACCAGGCCCAGAAAAACACCGTCCAGCCATTGAGCCAGTCGGTAGGCGGGGCGAAGGCGTAGGTGTTGAAGGACAACTGGACGAAGTGGCCCAGGTAGTCGCCGACGTTCATCACGAACGCGTTGAGCAGGAACATGGTATTGCCGGCGATCAGCACGAAGAGCATCAGCAGCACGGCCAGCAGCATGTTGAATTCCGACAGCCGGCGGATGCCGCGCTCGACGCCGGTGGCCGCGGAAACGGCGGAGAACACCACGATCAGGATGGCGAGGATCGATTGGGTCAGCGTACTTTCGGGCACGCCAAACATGTAGTTGAGACCGAAGTTCAGCTGGATGATGCCGATGCCCAGGCTGGTGGCGACCCCGAAGACGGTGCCCAGGACCGCTGCGATATCCACCACATCCCCCAGCGGTCCGAATATTTTCCTGCCGAACACCGGGAACAGGGCCGAGCGGATCCGCAATGGCAAGCCATGACGGTAGCTGAAAAAGGCCAGGCACAGCCCCACCAGGGTGTAGATGCCCCAGCCGGACAGCCCCCAGTGCAGGAAGGTAATTTCCATGGCGTGGCGGGCGGCCTCGATGGAGCCGCCCTCGCCCACCGGCGGGCTGATGAATTGGGTAATGGGCTCCACGATGCAGTAGAAGATCAGGTCGATGCCGATACCGGCCGAGAACAGCATAGCCGCCCAGGTCACCACATTGAACTCCGGCTCGGCGTGGTCGGGCCCGAGCTTGATGCTGCCGAAGCGGGACATACCGATCACGATGACGAACACCAGATAGGCGACTACGGCGATGAAGTAGAACCAGCCGAAGGTGTTGGATATCCACCCGAGCGCCGCGTAGATGGCCGCGTTGGCTGCCTCGGTGAAAACCATCGCCCACAAGGCGAACACGACGATGGCCAGTGTAGAGCCGTAGAAAACGATGGGGTTGATCCGATCCTTGCCACCAGACAGATCATGGTGGATGTGACTGGAATCGTACATGTCCGACCCTCCTGCGATCAGACGCCCGCGTGCCCGGACATCGACGCCTCAGAAATCAGTCTGTTCGCTCCCGCCAGAACGATCCATGGCGAAAGGCCGCTCTCCGGCTATACGGTTGTACGGCTGATTCACCGCAGCCTGTATCGACATCGGCGGGCCGACATAAATACCAATGCATCGTGTACATGATAGAAGGGAAAAAACAGGTGGGCCTATTTCGCGCTGGAGCGCGGCGATAAATCAGGCGCTGCCCCCCGTGACGTATGGCATGGGGGGCCTGTCATCCGAAGGAGCGGCCTGCCTTGTTGTCGACGCCGCGCTGTCGCGCAGCAAACGGGGGGCAATCGTGTCTGTCGGCTTGTGGGTACCTGTAGGAGCGGCCGGGCGGCGTTCCGCTTCAGCCGCGAAGCTTTGCTGTGCCGCGAAGAATTCGCGGCTAAAGCCGCTCCTACAATAATCAATAAAATCAATGATATATGGGTTGTTTGATAAGGGCAGAAAGAGAGCGCCTGGTTTTTATCCGCGCATTTCACGCCTGCAGTGCTCGCAACAGTCAACGGGTAACCATCGGGTTTGCTGGGCGGCGGTCGTGGATTGCGTTGGCGCTTTGGGGACTGTGACGCCTGCTTGAGCAGCAGCCGGCGGACAGACAATCGGCGGCGGAGCACAGGGGTTTTGTTACGCAACAGACCGGCAGCTGCAAGGGAGTGGCCGCGGGCTGGCTTGGCGGGTTCCGGGACGGTTTGCGCAACCTTAAAGGGGTTGCCATGCATGCATGGCAACCCCTCATGGCAATCATTCAGAAATCAACGGATGTGAGTGCCTTAACCGCGGCTCAGGGCTTCTTCGTTGGCCAGGAATTCTTCCTGCAGCAGGGCCTCGGTGACTTGTTCGGGCTCTTCGCTCAGGCGAGGGTCGTCGATATGCCCGGTGGATACGGCCCTGACCACAAGCTTGCCGACCATGTGTTCGAGGGCATGGCGCATTTTTTCGGTGGCGCCGTCCACGGCCTGATCGAGCGATGAGGCTTTGTGGGTGACTGAAATGGATTGGTGGCCTTTGGGCCGTGCCTCGATCTGGCAGCGCTTGTCGTCGACGCCG
>NZ_JBFIIG010000221.1:0-6332 GCF_041601375.1 Pseudomonas sp.
CCGGGCGCGGGTAGGCCGGGGTCAGTACGCAGTCGAGATCACCCATGATGCGGTCGCAGATGGCTTTCAGTGCCTGCAGGCGGTACTGGGCGCGGAACAGTTGCACGGCGGTGGTGCCGGGGGCTTGCTCCAGTACCGCTTTGATCACTGGCAGCACCGCGTCAGGTTGGGCTTCGATCAGTTCACCGGCGACGCTGTAGCGCTCGGCCACCCAGGGGCCTTCATAGAGCAGGCGGGCGGCTTCGAGGAAGGGCGCAAAGTCGATCTCGATGGCCTCGCCGCCCAGGGCCTTGAGCTGTTCGATGGTGGCGGCGAACAGCGCCGGGCTCTCGGCGCAGCCAAGGAACTCCAGCTGTTTGGGCACACCGAAGCGGAAACCCGCACGTGGCGTACCGAAGGCTGAACCATCGTTCCACCGCGGGTTGGCGCGGCTGTACTCGTCACGCGGGTCGAGCCTGGTGGTCAGCGCCAGTAGCTGGCTGGCCTCGGCGGCGCTGGCGGTGAAATAGGTCACGCAATCCAGGGTGCGGCAGGCCGGCACCACGCCAGCGGTGGACAGCAGCCCTTTAGTGGCTTTGAGGCCGATCAGGTTGTTCAGTGCCGCTGGCACCCGGCCGCTGCCGGCGGTGTCGGTGCCCAGGGCGAAGCTGGCCAGCCCTAACGCCACGGCCAGTGAGGAGCCGGCGCTGGAACCGCCGGAGGGGTAGGCCGGATGCACGCTGTTGCGGCATTCGCCATAGGGCGAGCGGGTGCCATTGAGGCCGGTGGCGAACTGGTCGAGGTTGGTCTTGCCCAGCGGCACGGCACCCAGGGCGAGCAGCTGCTCGACCAGGGTCGCGCTCTGCGCCGGCACATAGGCGAAGGCCGGGCAGGCGGCGGTGGTGGGGATGCCGGCCAGGTCGATGTTGTCCTTGATGGCGAACGGCACGCCGTACAGCGGCAGCTCGGCGGGCGTCTTGCCGTCGAGGGCGGCGAGGTAGGGTTCCAGTTCTTCCGCCGTGAGCAGGTGGATGAACAGGTGAAACTCGGGGTTGAGCGCCGCGGCCTGTTCGCGCAGGGCGGCGATCAGTTGGCGCGGGGTGGTGCTGCCGTTCTGGTAGGCGGCTTTTACGGCGTCGAGGCGTAGGTCGAATTCGTGGGTCATGTCAGGCTTCCTCGTTTGGTGCGAGTCCGCTTGGTGGGTCGATGAAGCGTGACCCACCCTACGGTGAGAGTTCTTCGGGTGGATGGCGCGTTGTCCATCCACCATCGATGTTTCGGCATCGCAATTGGGGCGGCCGGCGATCCGGCGGCAGGCGATCCGACGGCCATGTGACCCCAGGGTGGAGCGGTGAAGCGCGATCCACCCTGGGGTCGGCGTTTGCGCTCAGGCTTCCTCCAGGACCACCACGCGTTGGCCGGCGCGCACCGGCGAGCCGGGTTGCACGCGCACCTCGCTGACCAGGCCGTCGCGGGGGGCGAGCAGGGGGATCTCCATCTTCATCGACTCGAGGATCACCAGCACATCGCCGGCCTTGACCCGGTCGCCGACGGCCACCTGCACCTGCCAGAGGTTGCCGGCGATATGGCTGTCGATGCCGTGCTGGCCGTTGCCCAGCGGCGCGTCCTCGCCCAGGTCGGGCGCGACTTCCTCGCTGTCGAAATGCGCCTGGCCGGAGGCGATCCAGCGCTGGCGTTCGGCGTCGAAGGCGCCGCGCTGCTGCTTGCGGAAGGCCTCGATGCCTTCGGCTTGCTCGGTGAGAAAGGCCTGGTAGTCGGCCAGGTGCAGTTCGCTGTGCTCGATGCGCAGGTCATAGCGGCCCAGGGGGAAATCACGGCGGATTTGCAGCAGCTCGTCTGCCGCCACCGGATAGAAGCGGATTTGGTCGAAGAAGCGCAGCAACCAGGGCTTGCCGTCGAAGGCGGCCACTTCGCGGTAGCGGTTCCACATCTGCAGGGTACGGCCGACGAACTGATAGCCGCCGGGGCCTTCCATGCCGTACACGCACATATAGGCGCCGCCGATGCCGACCGAGTTTTCCGCGGTCCAGGTGCGCGCCGGGTTGTACTTGGTGGTGACCAGGCGATGGCGCGGGTCCAGCGGCGTGGCCACCGGCGCGCCCAGGTAGACGTCGCCCAGGCCCATCACCAGGTAGCTGGCCTCGAACACCGTGCGGTAGACCTCATCGAGATTCGGCAGGTCGTTGATCCGGCGGATGAACTCCAGGTTGCTCGGGCACCAGGGCGCATCCTTGCGCACCGTGGTCATGTACTTGTCGATGGCCAGTTGGCAGGCCGGATCGTCCCAGGACAGCGGCAGGTGGACGATGCGCGACGGCACCTTGAGGTCCTGCGCGGCGCACACCGCGTCCCACTCGCCGGCGACGATGCCGAGCAAGTCGCTCAGGGCCAGGGTTTCCGGCTGGTAGTGCACCTGCAGCGAGCGGATGCCCGGGGTCAGGTCGATCACGCCATCGAGTTGCTTGGCCTCCAGGGCCTGCATCAGCGCGTGGCCGCGAAAGCGCAGCACCAGGTCCAGCTCAGGCGCGCCTATCTCCAGCAGCAGGTGGGTATCGCCGGACAGGCGCGCGACCAGGCGTTTATCGGCGTGGCCGATATCGAGGACGATGGGGCTCTGCAGTCCGGCTGCATTCCGGGGGCTGTCCGGCTGCATCCGGGCTACGAGCGTGTGGCTTTCCTCGTTACGGGCGCTGGCCAGCTGCCGCGCGGTGGCGATATCCACCGGCGCAAACCGCACCTTATCGCCGGCCTTGAGCTGCCCCAGCTGCCACAGGTCGGCCTCGATGATGGTCGCCGGGCAGACGAAGCCGCCGAGGCTGGGGCCGTCGGGGCCGAGGATCACCGGCATGTCGCCGGTGAAGTCCACTGCACCGATGGCGTAGGGGTTGTCGTGGATATTGGAGGGGTGCAGGCCGGCCTCGCCGCCGCTGTCGCGTACCCACTCGGGCTTGGGCCCGATCAGGCGCACGCCGGTGCGGCTGGAGTTGAAATGCACTTCCCAGGCGGTGGCGAAGAAGCTGTCGATATAGGCCGGGGTGAAGTATTCCGGGGCGCCATGGGGGCCGTAGATCACCCGGATCTCGCGCACGGCGGGCAGGGCGGCGCAGAGTTCGGCGGGCAGTTGCGCGCCGTTGTCCCGATCAGTCAGTGCCGGGATATGCAGCACATCGCCGGCGCGCAGGGCGCGACCGCCGTGGCCGCCGAACTGGCCGAGGGTGAAGGTGCTCTTGCTGCCGAGATAATCCGGCACCTGCAGGCCGCCGCGCAGGCACAGGTAACTGCGTGCGCCGCTGCCTGCGATGGTGCCCAGGCTCAGGGTGCTGCCGGCGTTTATCAGCAGGGCGGTATTCAGCGGTTGTTCGATCCCGTCGACGCTCAGCGGAATCGCCGCGCCGGTCACCGCCACCACCGCGTCGGTGTTGAAGCGCAGGCTCGGGCCGCTCATGGTGATTTCCAGCGCGGCGGCGCCTTGCTGGTTGCCCAGCAGGCGGTTGCCCAGGCGCAGGGCGCGGTCGTCCATCGGCCCGGAGGGCGGCACACCGACCGCCCAGTAGCCGAGACGACCGGGAAAATCCTGCACGCTGGTCTGGGTGCCTGCGCTCAGCACCTCGACGGTTTCGGCCTGGTAGCTCAAGCCTTCCAGGCAACGGGTCCAGGGGTTGCCGCTGGCGAAGGGCGCAGCGACCAGGATCTGCCGCAGGTAATCGCGGTTGTTTTCCACGCCGTAGAGCAGGGTGTCGGCCAGGGCCTGGCCGAGTGCGGCGCTGGCGGCGTCGCGGCTGGGTGCCCAGGCGATCAGCTTGGCGATCATCGGGTCGAAGTAGGGTGGGATCTCGCAGCCGGCCTCGACCCAGGTGTCGATGCGCAGCGCCTTGCCGTCCGCGGCCGGGAACTGCACGGCAGTCAGCAGGCCGGGGCTGGGCTGGAAGTCGCGGCCCGGGTCCTCGGCATACAGCCGCGCCTGGATCGCATGGCCGCTGGGCGCGAGGGTTTTTGCCAACTCGGCCAGGGGCGGCAGCTCGCCGGCGGCCAGTTCGATCATCCAGCGCACCAGGTCGACGCCCCACACCTGTTCGGTGACGCCGTGCTCGACCTGCAGGCGGGTGTTCACCTCCAGGAAGTAGAAGCGCGCCGCCTCGCTGTCGTAGACGAACTCGACGGTGCCGGCGCTGCGGTAGTTGACCGCCTTGGCCAGCTGGATCGCCGCCGCGCAGAGTTCCTCGGCCATGCCGGCCGGCAGGTTCGGTGCCGGGGTTTCCTCCAGCACCTTCTGGTTGCGCCGTTGTACCGAACAGTCGCGCACGCCCAGGGCCACTACCTCGCCCTGTCCGTCGCCGAACACCTGCACTTCCAGGTGGCGGGCGCGCTGGATGTATTTCTCGATGAACACGCCGCTGTCGCTGAAGTTGTTCTGCCCCAGGCGTTTGACCGCGTCGAAGGCTTCATTCAGCTCGGCGGCGCTGTGGCATACGCGCATGCCGATGCCGCCACCGCCGGCGGTGCTCTTGAGCATCACTGGGTAGCCGACTTCATCGCCGGCGACCAATGCGGCGTCGAGGCTGTCCAGCAGCTCGGTGCCTTCAAGCAGCGGCACGCCATGCTGTTTGGCCAAGGCGCGGGCGGTGTGCTTGAGGCCGAATAGCCGCAGCTGCTCCGGGGTCGGGCCGACGAAGGCGATGCCCGCGGCTTCGCAGGCTTCGGCGAAGGCGGCGTTCTCGGAGAGAAAGCCATAGCCAGGGTGGATGGCTTGGGCGCCGGATCGCTGGGCCACGGCGAGAATCTTCTCGACCCGCAGGTAGGTGTTCGCCGCCGGGCCTTCGCCCAGGCTATGCGCCTCGTCGGCCTGCTGCAGATGCAGGCTGGCGGCGTCGGCCTCGGAATACACGGCCACGCCGCCTACGCGCAGTTCACGGAGAGTACGCAGGATGCGGCAGGCGATGGCGCCGCGGTTGGCGATCAGCAGTTTGTCGAACATTCGAGGTGTCCTCGAAGGAGGCGGGCCGTCCCGCGGTATTCGGTCTGCACCCCGGTCGTCCGGGGTTGAAATCTTTAGGTAGGGCGGGTGCAACCCGCCGCTGACTTGGCTGTTGGCGGGTTTCACCCGCCCTACGGGCGTTGCTTCAATCCCACACCAGCACCTCGGCCGGGGTCGGGTTGTAGCCGTTGCACGGGTTGTTCAGTTGCGGGCAGTTGGAGATCAGCACGATCACGTCCATGTGCGCCTGCAGCTCGACGTACTTGCCGGGCGCGGAGATGCCGTCCTCGAAGGTCAGGCTGCCCTCGGGCGTCACCGGCACGTTCATGAAGAAGTTGATGTTGGCGCTGATGTCGGCCTTGTTCAGGCGGCCGTCGTGCAGGCTGGCGCGCAGGAAGTTGTCGCGGCAACTGTGCATGTAGCGTTTGTCCAGCGCGTACCTGACGCTGTTGCTTTCCTGGGCGCAGGCGCCGCCGAGGGTGTCGTGGCGGCCGCAGGTGTCGGCGACGATGCTCAGCAGCGGGTTGCCGAGGTTGGAGTAGAGCACCGTGCCGGTGGTCAGGTAGACGCTGTGCTGTTTGCGCAGGGTGCGCTGCACGTCGTAGCGCTCGCGCGGGTTGGCGGCGCTGTAGAACAGGGTGTCGACCGCCTGATTGCCTTCCAGGTCGAGCAGGCGCAGGGTCTGCCCGGCTTTGACTTCGCAGATAAAGGGCTCGCCGGCACCGATGGTGGCGCGGTAGCTGGCGGTTTCGGGGTGCTTGTCGCTATGGATAAGAGTCATGGTGGCCGCCCTTAGATATACAGACGTTCGGTGTTGTGGAAGCCGCGCGCGTTTTCCGGGCGCGAGTTGCGGCAGAGCACGCTGATGCCGTCGCTGTCGACCTTGTGCCAGGACAGTTGCAGCGGCTTGGGCGCGTACTCGGGACTCGGGTCCAGCGGGTGTTGCAGGGCGGTGAGCACCACCAGGGTGTCCATCGGCGCATACAGCTCCACATAGTCGCCGGCCTTGGAGTTGCCGGGCTGGAAGTGCAGGCGGCCGCCACTGTCCACCGTGACCTTGCTGAACAGGTTGAGGCACATCAGCAGGTCCTGGATGTTCAGGTTCCACTTGCCCATTTCCACCAGCAGGTTGTCCACGCCGTTGCGGAAGAAACAGTTGCGCAGCTGCTGATAGCTGCCCTGGCCGTACTTTTCGGCGACCTCCTCGGCGTTGAGCACGCCGCCGAAGCTGTCGTGCCAGCCGCAGGTGTCGGCGGTAATGGCGGCGAGCACGCGGCCCATGTCCGAGTACAGGCAGTGGCCGGCAGTCAGCTTGGCGGTGTGCTGGCACTTGAGTGAGTCGGGCAGGTTGAGGCGC
>NZ_JBFIIG010000222.1:0-6059 GCF_041601375.1 Pseudomonas sp.
CGCCTCGAGTTCGTCCTTGAGGTTGCGCCAGGTGAAGTAGGTGTAGCTCTGACTGAAGCCCAGCTTGCCCAGGCGCGCCATCATCGCCGGGCGGGTGAAGGCCTCGGCGAGGAACATCACCTCGGGGTTCTGGCGACGGATGTCGGTGATCAGCCATTCCCAGAAGGGCAGCGGTTTGGTGTGCGGGTTGTCGACGCGGAACACCTTCACGCCCTCGGCCACCCAGCCGGCGACCACGTCGCGCAAGGCCAGCCAGAGGTCGGGCATGGCGTCCGCCGTGTAGAAGTCGACGTTGACGATGTCCTGGTATTTCTTCGGCGGGTTCTCGGCATAGCGGATGCTGCCGTCCGGGCGCCAGGAAAACCAGCCGGGGTGCTGCTTCAGCCAGGGATGGTCCTGGGAACACTGAATGGCGAAGTCCAGGGCGATTTCCAGACCGTGTTCGGCGGCGGCGGCGACCAGCCGGCGGAAGTCCTCGCGGCTGCCGAGTTGCGGATGAATCGCCTCGTGGCCACCCTCCTCGCTGCCGATCGCGTAGGGACTGCCAGGGTCGTCCGGACCGGCATCCAGTTGGTTGTTCGGGCCCTTGCGATAACTGCGCCCGATCGGGTGGATCGGCGGAAAATAGAGCACGTCGAAACCCATGTCGCGGATCATCGGCAGGCGCTTGCAGACGTCGTTGAAGGTGCCGTGCCGCCCGGGGTCGTCGGTCTCGGAACGCGGGAACAGTTCATACCAGCTGGCGAATCCGGCCAGTGGCCGCTCGACCTCGATGGCGAACTCCGCGCTGCGCACCAGGTGCGCGTGCTCATCCAGGCGACCCATGGCGGCGGCCATCTCATCGCCCAGGAGGATGGCCAACTGTGCGCTTTCGTCATGGGCCTGGAGCAGCAGTTGCAGCTGCTCGTCCAACGCCGCCCGGGCCTCACCCTGCGCCCGCTGCAAGGTGCTCTCCAGCAGGATGCGCCCCTCCTGCAACTCCAGCCCGATCGGCATGCCGGTGTCGTACTTCTTGGTCAATTCGTAGCGGAAGGTTTCGTAGTGATCCCACCAGGCGGCGATGACGAAGCCATAACGGCCGACACGAAAGGGGGTGAATTGTGCCTGCCAGCTGTCGTTGCCAAGTTCGCTGAGGCGCACGCGATGGCCGCCTTCCTCGCCCTCGAAGTGCCAGAGCAGCGCAGTTCCCAGCTTCTCGTGGCCATCGGTGAAGATTTTCGCGCTTACGCTAACCGGCTGGCCGACGATCGCCTTGGCGGCGAAGCGACCCTGCTCGAGCGCCGGTTCGATCGACTCGATGGCGATGCGCGGCATGCGCAGCGCCTCCTCCACCGACAGTGTCCTGGGCAGGACACCTGGCTGACGTGGAGCATGCGAGTGAGCATCGTTCATCGGTCATGGACTCGTCATGAGCGCGTGGACGCGGGCTACCTAGACAGCGCAGCACTGTCGGGCAATGGCATGCGCCGCTGCGCGCGGTTCAACGGCCCTGCCAACAAGCGGTAAGTATAGTCAGCCCCTCTGTGGCGCTAGCGCGGATCGCGGCGGATCGACGGTCGGTCTGGCGGTCTGAGGAGAGTCGTCGGGCAACCTGAAACGCAACGACCCGGCCATTGGCCGGGTCATTGCGGGGGCGTAAACACGCTCAGCGTGTTGTGAAAATGTCGAGCGCCGTCACGGTAGTTTTTTCACAACCGCTGAGTTCAGCTATTCGCCTCAGGAGCTGCCGGCGATTGCCGGCAGCGCCAATCCGCAGGCCTTTCTCGCTACTGGCTCGCAGGCAGGGGATCGGCCAACAAGGCGCCCAGATCGCCCAGGCCATCCTGCACGGCGGCCAGCGCCTGGTCGCAGAGTTCACGGTAGCGCCGCAGCACTTGCCCGCCCATCTCGGTCAGTTGGCTGCCGCCACCATGACGACCGCCCGCCAACGTGATGACCAAGGGCTCCTTGAAGCAGCGGTTCATGGTTTCGACCAGCAGCCAGGCACGCCGATAGGACATGCCCAAACTGCGCGCGGCCGCGCTGATCGAGCCGGTTTGCCGGATGGCTTCGAGCAAGTCGGCCTTGCCGGGGCCGATGGCGATATCGGCGCCACAGTGCAGGCGAATCTTCAGGTCGAGTCTGTGCATAGGGGAGCTTGAGCTAAATTGTAGGAGGCAAACCGTTCACTGCTCGCACTATACCTGCCACTGGCGTCCAGCTGGCGAACCGCACAATGGCCAACACCCGGGAACCTGTCGGGCTTTACGATACATGCGGCTATACGTATATTCGCTTTGCCATATATTGAGAGTCGCGCTGAGCAACCGAACGCGGGCGCTGTTTGTCTGCGCGGCCAGGCAGCCCGTCAATCGACGAAATACAGGCGGTCAGGCGGGAACACCCGATCAACCTGTGCACCGACGCCGCCGGGGCGGGTGATGAGCGCATCAAGATGGAAGCAAACGTTGAGAACTGCAATGGCCGCACACCTGACTCCGACCAGCGTTTTCAAATGCCTGGCCGACGAAACCCGCGTACGCCTGATGCTGCTGATCACGGCCGAGCAAGAACTCTGCGTCTGCGAGCTGACCAGTGCTCTTGATGAAAGCCAGCCCAAGATCTCCCGTCACCTGGCGCAATTGCGCACCTGCGGGTTGCTGGCAGATCGCCGCCAGGGCCAATGGGTGTATTACCGCCTGCACCCCAATCTGCCGCACTGGGTGATCGCCGTGCTGAACGCCACCCTGGGTGCCAACCAGCAATGGCTCAGCCCCGATGCCAAGCGCCTCGACGGCATGGCTGGGCGCTGCGTTCCAGACGCAGATAGTTAAATTCATTGCATAAGGAAGCCATCATGACCATCAAAGTAGGCATCAACGGTTTCGGTCGCATCGGCCGCCTGGCCTTGCGCGCCGCCTGGGACTGGCCAGAGCTGGAATTCGTGCAGATCAACGACCCGGCCGGCGACCCGGCGACCCACGCGCACCTGCTCAATTTCGACTCGGTGCACGGCCGTTGGCAGCATGAAGCGAGCAGCGCGGACGGCTGCATCCTGATCGGCGGCAAGCAGGTCAAGGTCAGCGCCAACAAGGCCATCGCCGACACCGACTGGTCGGGCTGCGATCTGGTGATCGAAGCCAGTGGCAAGATGAAGACGGTCGCGGTGCTTTCGGGCTACCTGGAGCAAGGGGTCAAGCGCGTGGTCGTCAGCGCCCCGGTGAAGGAAGCCGGCGCGCTGAATATCGTCATGGGCGTCAATCAGGACCTGTTCGACCCGGCGCTGCACCGCATCGTCACCGCCGCGTCCTGCACCACCAACTGCCTGGCGCCAGTGGTCAAGGTGATCCACCAACACCTGGGCATCCGCCACGGCTCGATCACCACCATCCACGACCTGACCAATAGCCAAAGCATCCTCGACCAGCCGCACAAGGACCTGCGCCGCGCGCGTGCTGCGGGCATGAGCCTTATCCCCACCAGCACCGGGTCGGCCAGCGCGATTGCCGAGATCTTCCCCGACCTCAAGGGCCGCCTGAACGGCCTGGCCGTGCGCGTGCCACTGGCCAACGCCTCGCTGACCGATTGCGTGTTCGAAGTCGAGCGCGCCACCACTGTGGATGAGGTCAATGCCCTGCTCAAGGCCGCCGCCGATGGCCCGCTGAAGGACATCCTCGGTTACGAGGAGCGTCCGCTGGTGTCCATCGACTACCGCACCGACCCGCGCTCCTCGATCATCGATGCGCTCTCGACCATGGTGATCAACGGCACCCAGGTCAAGCTGTACGCCTGGTACGACAACGAATGGGCCTACGCCAATCGCACCATGGAACTGGCGCGACTGGTCGGTTTGGCTCACTGACACCTGGGCCTGGCCATGGCCATCAACCACAACAAAACCTGATCCGGATCTACCTTGTAGGGTGCGCCGCGCGCACCAACCACCGCGCCATCGCGCGCATGGCGCGCATGGCGCGCATGGCGCACCCTACACCCGAAGCCGGGCTCACTGGATAACACCATGCCTGCCCTCTCCACGCTCTCGCCTGGCGTCCGTCAATACCTGCTGGTGACCGGCAACTACTGGGCCTTCACCCTCACCGACGGCGCCTTGCGCATGCTGGTGGTGCTGCACTTCCACAGCCTCGGCTATACGCCGCTGCAGATCGCCGCGCTGTTTCTGTTCTACGAAATCTTCGGCGTGATCACCAACCTGGTCGGCGGTTATCTGGGCGCTCGCCTGGGCCTGAATCGCACCATGAATATCGGCCTGGGCCTGCAGGTGGCCGCCTTGCTGATGCTCACCATACCGGCCCCGTGGCTGAGCATTCCCTGGGTGATGGGTGCACAGGCCCTGTCGGGCATCGCCAAAGACCTGAACAAGATGAGCGCCAAGAGCTCGATCAAGCTGCTGGTGCCGGGCAGCCAGCAGGGCATCCTGTACAAGTGGGTGGCGATCCTCACCGGCTCGAAGAATGCGCTCAAGGGCGTGGGCTTCTTTCTCGGCGGCGCCCTGCTCGCTCTGCTCGGTTTCCGCGGTGCGCTAATGCTGATGGCAGCGCTGCTGGCGCTGATCTGGCTGGCCAGCCTGTTGTTGCTGAAGAAAGACTTGGGCAAGGCCAAGGCCAAACCCCGGTTCCGCGACATCCTGTCGAAGAGCCGGGCGGTCAACATCCTCTCGGCCGCGCGCTTGTTTCTGTTCGGCGCGCGCGATGTCTGGTTCGTGGTAGCGTTGCCGGTGTACCTGTCCAGCGTGTTCGGCTGGGACTTCTGGATGGTCGGCGGCTTTCTCGCGGCCTGGGTGATCGGCTACGGTCTGGTCCAGTCCTGCGCCCCGGCGCTTACCGGCAAGGCCCGCGGCCAGGTGCCGGATGGCCGCGCCGCCTTCGCCTGGGCCGCCTTGCTGGCGGGGCTGCCGGCGGCCATTGCCCTGGGGCTGTACGCCGGCGGGTCGGCGCACTGGGTGCTGCTTGGCGGCCTATTGGTATTCGGTGCGCTGTTCGCGGTGAACTCCTCGCTGCACAGCTACCTGATCGTCAGCTACGCCAAGGAAGACGGCGTATCGCTGGACGTGGGCTTCTATTACATGTCCAACGCCATGGGCCGGCTGCTCGGCACCCTGCTCTCCGGCTGGGTCTATCAGGCTTACGGGCTGGAGGCGTGCCTGTGGATTTCCTCGGCCTTCGTCCTGCTCGCCGCGCTGATTTCCCTGGGGCTGCCCAGGCATGCCCAGACGAGCCCAGTCGGCTGACCGACTCGCGCGCTATTGGCACGCCGCTGCACAGCCCTTTTCCAGCCCTGGATAGACCGGCGCAAAGCCGCCGCCCGGGGTGCGGAAGTTGGTGGTCTGGCCCTGATACAGGCGCGCCGCCACCCACTGCACGGCACCGTCGTAGGCATAGTCGCGTACATCGAACTTCAGCGCCGGGCTATCGCGGGCCATCAGCCGCTGCCCCGGCAACACCAGGGCCTGGGCCACGTAGTCGCCGGCGAGAATTTCCTGCCAGACGCGCTGGGTCAACTTGTCGCCACGGTAGGCGGCGCGGCTGCCATAACCGGTGCAGGGTTTGAAGAACAGCCGCTTGCGTTCGCGCCACAGGCGCTCGGCGTTGGCCGGAGCGACCAGTTCGGTATGCGGAATGGCCGCCAGCAGCAGCTCCTGAGTGGCCTCGGCCACGCCGAGCGCGGTTAGTTGCTCGGCATCGCAGAGCAGTGCCAGGTTGCGCTTGTCGGCATACAGGGCATGGGCCTGCGGGTGCGGCGTGAGCAGGCTGGCGTGCTCGAGATAGGCCTGGCGCAGCGTGGCATTGGCCGGGGCTTGTAAAGCGAAATCGGTCAGGCGGTTGTAGACCAGGTCGATGGCCAGTTCGCCATGCCAGAGCAGGCCATTCTTCAAGCTCAACTCGGAAGGGTCAGCGATCACCACCTGCAAGCCATGGCGCTGGAACAGCTGTTGAAACAGCAGAAACTCCGGGTACAGGTACTGCTGTTCGGGCACCTCGTCGACGATGGCGATGCTGCGCAACGGCCGCGCATGACCGGCCAAGGCCCATTCCTGCTGGAACATGGCGATGATCCCG
>NZ_JBFIIG010000223.1:0-5995 GCF_041601375.1 Pseudomonas sp.
GGAAGCTTACGAAGCCAAAAGCAAAGAGCGACAGCTGCGAGCCCTGCTACGCAAGGCCCGCCAACTCGGGATGGAGCTGGTTCATGCAGCTTAGATTTTTAAGAGCAAAAACAATGAGTTATATTTTGTTTGATGAGAGTCAGCTTGCTGGTGACCAGCAGGTCGGGCGCCTCCTGGCTATCGCCGGATTGCCGGCCCACAGCAAGGACTGGGCGGCTCCGGCCAAACGGCTCCGACTCGGCGTCCCCGACTAGGCGTCCCCCCGGCTCCTGCATTTTCAAGAGGGTGATCCATCATTCCACTGTGGCCCGTCCTCGGTGGGCCTCGTTTTCCGGCAATTAAATTGCGTACAATTAAATTGCTCGATATGGTGTTCACACTTTCCCCTCAACAAAGGTGCCTGTCATGAGCAACGACCTGTTCGATATCCCCGTCACCACCATCAAGGGCGAGCAGAAAACCCTGGCCGACTTCGCGGGCAAGGCCGTGCTGGTGGTCAATACCGCCAGCAAATGCGGTTTCACCCCGCAGTACAAGGGCCTGGAAAGCCTCTGGCAGCAGTACAAGGACAAGGGGTTGGTGGTGTTGGGTTTTCCCTGCAACCAGTTCGGCAAGCAGGAGCCGGGCAATGAGGGGGCGATTTCCGAGTTCTGCGAGCTGAACTTCGGTGTCAGCTTTCCCTTGTTCAAGAAGGTCGATGTCAACGGCAGCGATGCCCATCCCTTGTTCGTCCAGTTGAAGAAAAAAGCCCCGGGCCTGCTTGGCAGCCAGGGTGTGAAGTGGAACTTCACCAAGTTCCTGGTCAGTGCCGACGGCAAGCAGATCAAGCGTTTCGCGCCGACCACCAAGCCGGAAGATCTGACTGCCGAGATCGAAGCCCTGCTCAAATGAAACCCGAGGCGTTCGAGCGCGAAGACCCCCTGCAGCTGGACAACCAGCTGTGCTTCAAGCTGTATGCGGCTTCGCGGGCGGTGATCCGTGCCTACAAGCCGATGCTCGATCAGTTGAATCTGACCTACCCTCAGTACCTGGCGATGCTGGTGCTCTGGGAATGGCAGCTGGTCCCGCCGGCACAGCCGACGGTCAAGGCCCTGGGCGAGCGCTTGCTGCTCGATTCGGGCACCCTGACCCCGCTGCTCAAGAGGTTGCAGCAGCTTGGCTTGCTATTGCGCCAGCGCTCGGCCGTGGATGAGCGCGAGGTGCACCTGGCATTGACCGAGGCGGGCCGTGCCTTGCGTGAGCGGGTGCTGCCGTTGCGCCAGCAGCTGCTGTGCGAGCAGGGGGTCGAGGTGGATGAGCTGGTCGAACTGCGCAGCCGCGTTGGTCAGTTGCTCGATCGCTTCATGGTGTTGCGCTAGGGCCTGTCGGCGTCGGCAGCCAGCGTTCGAGCAAGGCATTCAGCTCTTCGCGGCGGAAGGGTTTGGCCAGGTAGTCGTTCATGCCGGCAGCGCGACAACGCTCGCGTTCATCGGGCAGGGCGTTGGCAGTCAGGGCGATGATCGGCAGCTCGGGATGGTGCCCGCCCTGGCGAATTCTGCGGCTGGCCTCATAGCCGTCCATGATCGGCATGTTGCAGTCCATCAGCACCAGGTCGATGTCGTGCTGAGCCAGCTGGCTCAGGGCCTCGGCGCCATGGTTGGCCAGCACCACCTCGTAGCCGAGTTTGCCGAGCATGCCTTTGGCCACTAGCTGGTTGACCGGGTTGTCCTCCACCAGCAGCACCCGTGCCCGCTGTTCGCTCTGTTGCTCGGCGGGGCTTGGCGCAGGTGCACCCTCCATCCGCTGGCCGAGGCTGCGGCGCAATGCCTGGAGCAGGCCTTGGCGCGACAGCGGCCGGGCGATCTGTTCGAGCGGCGCCAGGGCGTGTGCCTGTTCGCTGGGCAGGAAGTTGCCGTAGGCGGTGACCAGCAGGATCGGCACCTTGCACGTCGAGCGCATGCCCGGCAGGCATTCGGGGCTATCGCTGATCAACAGGTCGGCGGCGACACCGAGCAGGTTGCTGTCGGGGTCCAGGCGTCGATACTCCAGCCCCCATGCCGGCAGCAGCTTGCCCAACAGTTCGTTGAGGCCTGAGCTGGCCGAACTGAGGGCCACGACCCGCCCGGTCAGTACTGGCAGGGCGGGCGCGGGGATATGGCTCGGCAGTGGCAGCTCCGCGCAGAATTGACTGCCTGAACCTTCCTTGGACTCCAGCTCGAGCCGCCCCTGCATGGCTTCGCACAGGCGGCGGGTCAGCGCCAGGCCAAGGCCGGTGCCGCCGAACTGACGGGTAATGCCGACCCCTGCCTGGGCGAAGGGTTGATAGATGCGCGCACGGGCCTCTTCGGCAATACCGATGCCGGTGTCTCGCACCAGGATCCGTATGCCTCGTCGGCCGCTGTCGACGTGGATGTCGACGCGGCCGGAGCGGGTGAATTTCAGGGCGTTGGAAAGCAGGTTGCTGATGATCTGGCGCACCCGTGTCGGGTCGCCGAGCACTTGCGCAGGCAGTTGAGGGTCGATCAGGCAGGTCAATTCGACATCCGGCAAGGCATTTTGCGACAGCAGGCTGGCGGTGTCTTCGACCATGCTGCCAAGGTCGAAGGGCATGCTTTCCAGTTCCAGCTGGCCGGCTTCGAATTTCGACAGGTCGAGGATGTCGTTGAGCAGTTCGACCAGTATCTTGCCTGAGTCGTGGGCAATCGACAGCTGCTGGCGTTGTTCGTTGTTCAGCGGACCGTCGAGGGACAGTGCGAGCATGCCGAGCAGGCCGTTGAGCGGGGTGCGGATCTCGTGACTCATGTTGGCGAGAAACGCCGAGCGGGCCTGGGCCATGTCCAGCGCAGTGCGTTTTGCCTGTTCCAGCTCCTGATTGGATTCGAGCAGGCGCGCGTTGGTGGCCGTCAATTCGTTCGTGCGTGCAGAGACGATGTTCTCCAGTTCGCCCAGGTACTGGGTGAGGCGATCCTCGGCGTCGCGACGTTGCTCGATCTCCATGGCTATGCTGGACAGCTGCTGGTTGGTCACGTCGACCAGGATACCGATTTCGTCGCGCTCATGGCCGCGCGGGCAGGGCAGTCTGTTGCGGTTAGGCGTGTGCAGGTCGCGACCGCTGAGCGCACGAATCACCTCGGTCAGCGGCTTGGTCAGCATGAAGTAGAACAGCACCAGCAGGATCAGCGAGAGCAGCAGGCTGCGGGCGAAGCCGGTCAGCAAGGTCAGCATGGCGCGCCGCAGGAAGTGACTGCCGAACGCATAGGTGTCGACTTCCAGATGCAGCACACCGAGGGCTTCCTCGGGCGCGTGACTGACGAACAGCTGTGTTTCGAACTGGCGCTGCTCGCCGAACAGGAAGTCGCTGAGCAGCCGGTAGCGGTTTGCGCTGGGTGGGCGGCTGACACTGGCCAGGGTCATGTTGCTGTTGTCTATGATCTCTGCGCGAATCACCGCCGGTGAGCGCAGCAGGCCCAGTACCAGTTCCTGGGCCAGCTCGGCATCGATGTTGTAGGCGATGCGCGCGGCGGGATTGTGGCTGATATCCATCAGTGCGTTAATCTCGCGGTTGATGGAGGCATCCTCGCTGGCATAATCGATGCCCACTTGAATCAAGCTGAGCGCAGTGCCGAGGATAAACGCCACCAATACGGTCAAACTGGCCTGTTTGAATGACAGGCGTTGGGTGAGCGGTATATCCATGGGTGGCAATAGTCTCGGGTCCGTGCGCTTGCCAAGCATAGCCCATCCGTTCCTCCTTTCGGCAGGAGCAGTTGGCAGCCCGGCTGTAACATCAAGGCGTACACCAAGGAGCGAGTCGTGGATTCCCGTTTAAATGCTTTTCTACAGCGCGCCGAGAGCGTGCTTGCGCGCCTCGAGCCGCTGTTGCCGGCCCAGCGTGGCGATATCGACTGGCAGCACAGCCTGGCCGCACGCTGGCATCGTGAGGGGCGCAGCGGTTACTTGCAGCCGCTGAGCATCGACCTCGACCTGAAGCTGAGTGACCTGATCGGTGTCGACACTCAGCGTGAGCAGCTGGCGCGCAACACCCGGCAATTCATTCGCGGCCTGCCGGCCAATCACGCCTTGCTCTGGGGCGCGCGCGGCACGGGAAAGTCGTCGCTGGTGCGTGCGCTGTTGGCTGAACATGCCACGGCCGGGCTGCGCCTGATCGAGATCGAACGCGATCATCTGGCGGATCTGCCGCGAGTGGTCGAGCAGCTGATGCGCTTACCACAGCGCTTTGTGCTGTTTTGCGACGATCTGTCCTTCGAGGCCGGTGAGGGTGATTACCGGGTGCTGAAAAGCGTGCTGGATGGCTCGCTGGAGCGCTCGCCAGACAATGTGCTGCTCTACGCCACGTCCAATCGCCGCCATCTGTTGCCGGAGAAGCACAGCGACAACGAGGCTTCGCAGATGGTCGACGGCGAACTGCACCCCAGCGAGGCGGTGGAGGACAAAATCGCGCTGTCCGATCGTTTTGGCCTATGGTTGTCTTTCTACCCCTTCAGCCAGGATCACTTCCTCGATGTGGTGCGGCATTGGATCGAGATACAGGCGGCGCTGGCTGGCTTGAACTGGCAGTGGAACGAGGCCCTGGAAAAAGCGGCGATTCGCTGGGCCTTGGGGCGCGGTAATCGCAATGGTCGCTGTGCCTATCAATTCGCCCGCCACTGGGTCGGGCTGCAACTCCTGGAGAGCCAGGCATGATCGACCTTGCGCAAGCCGACGCCGAGTCCGCTGACTATTCACTACTGGCTGCACAACTGCAGGCACTGTTGGCCGATGAGCGCGACTTCATTGCCAATGCCGCGCAGTTCTGCGCCTTGTTGTTCCAGGAACTGAGCGCGCTCAATTGGGCGGGCTTCTACCTGGTACGAAGCGATGAACTGGTGCTGGGGCCATTCCAGGGGCGCGTGGCGTGCGTGCGCATACCCATGGGGCGCGGGGTGTGCGGGGTGGCGGCGGCGACCCGGCAAACGCAGCGGGTGGAGGATGTGCACGGCTTTGCCGGGCATATCGCCTGCGACAGCGCCTCGCGCAGCGAGCTGGTGGTGCCGCTGCTGAAGGAGGAGCGGTTGATCGGCGTGCTGGATCTGGACAGTCCGCAGTTGGCCCGTTTTACCGCAGCGGATCAGGCCGGGATCGAGCGGCTGGTCGAGATTTTCTTGCAGCTTAGCGACTGTTGACACCATTGGGGTCGGCAGGGTGCACTTCAGTTCTGCTGTGGAGCAGGCCTTGCCGGTCAGATTCGGCCAACGCAGGGCCGCTTGCCGAATGTGCGCCGCGCCGATCAATCATGGTGCACTGCCTGCGGCGAGTGACACCCTACGGATCGCGGATTGCTCCAGATCGGGCGGCCTACGCAGTCCGTAGGGCGGCTTCGGAGCGCAGCGACAACCCGCCAGCTGTTGTGCCACGCCGGTGAACCAGTGGTGCACTGCCTGCGGCGAGTGACCCTACGGGTTGTGGATTGATCTCGGTGGCTGGTCAGAGCGCAGGGCGTCAGGAGACGACCTCGCAGCAGGCGAGCGTTTGTTCACGATCCAATCAGTCGTAAATATTCTTCTTCTTCCAGTCCTCATCGCCTTCCAGGCTCTTCAGGCCATCGGTCAGCTCGCTGACGTCGTCGGCTGCCGGCTTGCCCATGTCCACCACCATGGCATTGGCGCGGGCGAGTTGGCCTTCGAATTTCTGCAGCGGTGCTTGGTAGCGCGCGCTGTCGGCCTGCTTGCGCAGGAACTGCACGCCGCGCTCGAACGCCAGGCGCGCCTGGCCGGGCTGGTTTTGTTGCAGGGCCAGTTGGCCCAGGTTGCCGAACAGTTCGATATGCAATTGCACCAGCATGTGGCGAACTTCATTGACCCAGTGCTTGGCTTCATTGGCGGGCAGGATGCCGTCCTGGGCGCAGCGGGTGATTTGCCCGTGCAGGTTTTCCAGTTGAAAGCGCACTTCCTTGGCTTTGACTTCGCTGACGATCTGCTGCAACGGATTCGGTAGCGGAATCGCATCGCCCTGGGCA
>NZ_JBFIIG010000224.1:0-5969 GCF_041601375.1 Pseudomonas sp.
GAGTCTCGTTTCCCGCTCCAGATTTTCCAGCAGTGCACTAGTGCGCTGTTTGCTTCAGCCGGCAATCAGTCGGGTGAAGCTTGAGTTCCAGGTCCCCTTCGTCTAGTGGCCTAGGACACCGCCCTTTCACGGCGGTAACAGGGGTTCGAGTCCCCTAGGGGACGCCATTTTTGCTGTAGATACACCGCGGGAATAGCTCAGTTGGTAGAGCACGACCTTGCCAAGGTCGGGGTCGCGAGTTCGAGTCTCGTTTCCCGCTCCAAATAAACGAAAACGCCGCTCATCGAGCGGCGTTTTTGTGTCTGCAACATATGTGACGCAAGAAAAAGCCCACCGCAGATGTCGTGCGGGCTTTGGTTATGCGGTCAAAGGTTGTGAAAATATCGAGCGCCGCAGTAGGCGGGCGCCTTTTCACAGCCTCTCAGTGCTTGCTGCCCTGCGCGGGCAGGGCCAGCAACTGTTTTTCCTGGTTCCAGTCGAAGGGCTCGTCGTTTTCCTGGGCGTAGAAACGGCGTTCTTCGAGGGCCTGGTACATCTCGATTTCTTCGTCGGGCATGAAGTGCAGGCAGTCGCCACCGAAGAACCACAACAGGTCGCGCGGCACCAGATGGGCGATCTGCGGGTAGCGCTGGAAGATCTGGCTGATCAGATCCTGGCCGAGGTAGAGGCTGGCTTCCGGGTCGTTCGGCAGGTCGGCCAGCAGTTCGTCGTAGCGCTCCAGGTACATGGCGTGGCTGTCATCGAGAATCTGCTCGGCTTCGCCCAAGGCGACCAGGATGGTGCGCAGGTGGGCGAGCAGGGCGAGGTGATGGTCGAGGTGGGCGTTGGCCATGACAAAAATCCTGTAGGTAAAACGGGCGCGCCAGTATAAGGCTCTGGCTGGCCACTGTCCCAGGCCGTGAACAACTACTGCGTGTCGCGCCGCGCGCATCAGGTGCCCGCCCCCTTTGCCGTGCACGGCGTCGTTTACGGGGGCGTAGGTCTGCAGTCGATGGCCATTCTCGGGCAGTCCTAGCGCACCTTGCCGCGGCCGAGTTTCAGTTCTTCCTTGGCGAAGTCGTCGACATCGATCACCACCCGCCGCGCCGCCTCGGCCTGGTGCAGGCTCTGTGCCTCTTCTGCGCTGAGAACGCCGGCACCGACTGCGGCGTCGATCGAGTTCTGGCCCGGCGCTTCCTGCACCTGGCCTTCCTTGAGTGCCTTGTCCAGTTTCTTCTGCAGGGGTTGCGCGCTTTGCAGCAGGTCCATCGCCTGCTGCAGGGCGGTCACCGGGTCGTTATCCGCCTGTGGCCGGTAGCAACCGGTGAGCAGTTCTTCCAGGGCCGGGTCGCCGCGGTTGCGCCCGAGGATCTCGGCGACCTGGGCATCCTGTGCGTCGCTTGGGCCTTTGTGTCGGCGGCCGAAGGGGAAGACCACTACGCGCAGGGCGTAGCCGAACAGTTTGTTCGGGAAGTTGCTGAGCAGTTCATCCAGTGCCTGCTCGGCGTGGCCCAGGCTTTCTTCCATGGCCCAGCACAGCAGCGGGCGCGAGTGCGCCGGGTAATCCAGGTCGTGGTAGCGCTTGAGTGCCGCCGAGGCCAGGTACAGGTGGCTGAGCGCGTCGCCCAGGCGTGCGGACAGGCGCTCGCGGCGTTTCAGTTCGCCGCCCAGCAGCATCATGCTCAGGTCGGCAAGCAGGGCGAAGGCCGCAGCCAGGCGATTGAGGGCGCGGAAGTAGGGACGGCTGAGGTTGTCGCCCGGTACCTCGCTGAATCCGCCCAGGCCGAGGCTGAGGATCAGGCTGCTGGCCGCGTTGCTCACGGCGAAGCCGATGTGCTGCAGCAGCAGTGCATCGAACTCCAGCAGCGCTTGTTCCTTGTCTTCACGAGCGGCCAGGGCCATTTCCTTGAGCACGTAGGGATGACTGCGAATCGCTCCCTGACCGAAGATCATCAGGTTGCGCGAGAGGATGTTGGCGCCCTCCACGGTGATGGAGATGGGCGCCCCTTGCCAGGCCCTGCCCAGGTAATTGTTCGGGCCCATGATGATGCCCTTGCCGCCATGCACGTCCATGGCGTGGCTGACGCATTCGCGGCCGCGCTCGGTCAGGTGGTACTTGAGAATCGCCGAGAGCACCGAGGGTTTTTCGCCCAGATCCACCGCGCCCGCCGTCAGGATCCGTGCACTGTCCATCAGCCAGGTATTGCCGCCGATGCGGGCCAGGGCTTCCTGGATGCCCTCGAAGGCCGCCAGCGGGACATTGAACTGCTCGCGTATCTGGCAGTACTGGCCAGTGACCAGGCTGCTGAACTTGGCCGAGCCGGTGGCCCCGGCCGGCAGGGAGATGGAACGGCCGACCGACAGGCAGTTCATCAGCATCATCCAGCCTTTGCCGAGCATGTCCTGGCCGCCGATCAGGTAGTCCAGCGGGATGAACACGTCTTTCCCCGAGTTCGGTCCGTTCATGAAGGCGGCGCCGAGGGGCAGATGGCGTCGGCCGATTTCCACGCCGGGTGTGTCGGTCGGCACCAGGGCCAGGCTGATGCCGAGGTCTTCCTGCTCGCCGAGCAAGTGATCGGGGTCGTAGGCTTTGAATGCCAGGCCGAGCAGGGTCGCAACCGGGCCCAGGGTGATGTAGCGCTTTTCCCAGTTCAGGCGCAGGCCAAGGACTTCCTCGCCCTGCCACTGACCCTTGCAGATAATCCCGGTGTCGGGCATGGCTCCCGCGTCCGAGCCGGCCAGTGGGCCGGTGAGGGCGAAGCAGGGGATGTCATCGCCGCGCGCCAGGCGCGGCAGGTAGTGCTGGCGTTGCTCGTCGGTGCCGTAGTGCAGCAGCAACTCTGCCGGGCCGAGGGAGTTGGGCACCATCACGGTGGAGGCCAGGTCGCCGCTGCGGGTGGCCAATTTCATCGCCACCTGGGAGTGGGCGTAGGCGGAAAAGCCCTTGCCTTCATATTCCTTGGGGATGATCAGGGCGAAAAAACCGTGCTGCTTGATGTACTCCCAGGCCTTGGTCGGCAAGTCCATCTGCTGGCCGATCTGCCAGTCGCTGACCATGGCGCAGAGCTCTTCGGTGGGGCCGTCGAGAAAGGCCTGTTCCTCTTCGCTCAGTTGCGCCTTGGGGTAGGCCAGCAGTTTGTCCCAGTCCGGGCGGCCGCTGAACAGATCGCCATCCCACCAGACTGTGCCGGCTTCGATGGCATCGCGTTCGGTATTCGACATCGGCGGCAGCACCCGCTGAAACCAGGCGAACATCGGGGCGCTGAGCAGTTTTCGCCGTTGTTCCGGCAGCACCAGCGGGAGTGCCACCGCCAGGAGCAAGAGCCAGAAGACCAGCAACAGCCAGGTGGGTGCATGGCTGAACAGGTCCATGAGGATCAAGTAGCCGGCAACCACGCCGAGGGCGGGCAGCGGTGCAGTGCGGCGGTGAGCCAGGTAGGCCGTGCCAACCAGCAGAACGAGTAACCAGACAACGAGCATGCAAAATCCTCCATGACGGCGAGTTGGAAAGAACCAGTGGTGAGTCTAGCCGCCATCTATACAAAAGTGGCGACAAGGGCTGCTAGCTTGGCCGGATAGTCGTGACATGCGCCCGCGCGACGAAGTTAGACTGGGGTCCCCGTCACGGAGAAATACCGATGCGTGAATACCTGGAGCCCGGCCGCTGCATCGATAGTGACCACCCGGCGCTGGTGGAGTTCGCTGAAACCTCGCGCGGCAGCAGTCGCGATCCGGTTGAGCAGGCGGTCAGTCTGTACTACGCGGTGCGCGATGGTATTCGCTACAACCCTTATACATTCAGTCGTGATCCGCAAACGCTGAAGGGCAGCCATGCGCTACTCAGTGGCGAGAGCTACTGCGTGCCGAAGGCCACGCTGCTGGCGGCCTGTGCGCGGCATTGTGGGATTCCCGCGCGAATCGGTCTGGCCGATGTGCGCAACCATCTGGCCACTCCGCGGCTGCTGGAACTGCTGCGCAGCGAAGTGTTCGCCATGCACGGCTATACCGAGTTGTATCTGCAGGGGCGCTGGGTCAAGGCCACCCCGGCGTTCAATCTGCAGCTGTGCCAGCTCTTCAAGGTGGCGCCGCTGGAGTTCGATGGGCTTGGCGACAGCGTGTTCCATCCATTCAACCAGCAGGGCCAGCGCTACATGGAGTATCTGATCGACCATGGCCGCTTCGCCGACGTGCCGCAAGCGCTGTTCTTCGGCCATTTGGCGGCGGTCTACCCGCATTTGTTCGGCGAAGATGCGCCGTTGCTGATGGGGGACTTTCAGAGCGAAGCCGCGCACTAGCAGGCCGTTGAAAAACGTAGGCGAGGCAGCCGAGGCTAGGCAAAAACAGGCGAAGAAGCGCAGTTTACGTGTTGTAAATGAGCATTTTGACTGGGCTCGCACACGAGCCTGTTTTTAACGACGAATCGGCAACGCAGGTAGTTTTTCAACAGCCTGCTGGAATCTGCGCCCGACCCATCCTGTAAAAGACGGGTCGTCTGCATCTGACTGAAGATTGTCGCTAGCCAGGTTTGCCCATGGCGTGGTGCTGGTCAGTTATTGATCAGGCTGAGGAATTCGCTGCGGGTGGCGGCGTTGTTACGGAATTCGCCGAGCATCACCGAGGTGACCATCGAGGAGTTCTGCTTTTCCACGCCGCGCATCATCATGCACATGTGCTGGGCCTCGATCACCACGGCGACGCCGAGGGCACCGGTGACCTCCTGGATGGCTTCGGCAATCTGCCGGCTGAGATTTTCCTGGATCTGCAGACGGCGGGCATACATGTCGACGATCCGCGCGACCTTGGACAGGCCGAGCACCTTGCCGTTGGGGATGTAGGCGACGTGGGCCTTGCCGATGAACGGCAGCAGATGGTGCTCGCACAGCGAGTACAGCTCGATGTGCTTGACCAGTACCATTTCGCTGTTATCGGAGCTGAACAGCGCGCCGTTGGTGACTTCTTCCAGGCTTTGCTGGTAGCCGCGGCAGAGGTACTGCATGGCCTTGGCGGCACGCTTTGGGGTGTCGAGCAGGCCCTCGCGGGACGCGTCTTCGCCGAGTTGACCGAGGATGGCGGTGTAGTTTTGTTCCAGGGACATGGATCTTCCTGTGGACCTTTATAAGGGAGGAGGGCAGGGGGCGCAGGGTAGGGCGCAGTTGCCGCGCTGGCAAGAGCGGCGCATGACAGACTGCCTTGGCGGTGTGAAGTGACCAACCTTCGGCCCTGCGGCGAAAGGAAGCAAGCCGCGTCATCTGTAGGACCCAGACGTCCCCCGGGCTGCTACACGGCATTGCGGCATGCGACCCTTACGGAGACGGAGCCATATAAAAGATTCTGTACCCGCTATGTTTTGCATGCTGCGTTTGTCTTGGAAGAGGGGCCGGGCGGCATTTCGCTTCAGCCGCGAATTCTTCGATGCACAGCACAGCTTCGCGGCTAAAGCCGCTCCTCCGAGGTCGCTGTCTGGCTCAACAGCTAACGGGGGCAGCGCCTTATATAAGGACCTGCGCAGCCTATTCGTCGCGGCCGTCCATCATGGTGCGTTTGAGCATCAGATAAACCGCACCGGTGCCGCCGTGTTTGGCCAGGCAGGAGGTGAACCCCAGCACCTGAGGATGCTGGCGCAGCCAGGTGTTGACGTGGCTTTTGATCATCGGTTTGCGCCCATCCATGCGCACGGCCTTGCCGTGGGTGATACGCACGCAACGCACTTCCAGCTTGGTGGCTTCGGCGAGGAACTCCCACAGAGTGTCGCGGGCTTTTTCCACGGTCATGCCGTGCAGGTCAAGGCTGCCGTCGAAGGGGATCTGGCCCAGTTTGAGCTTGCGCATCTGGCCTTCCTGCACGCCATTGGCAGCCCAGTACAGCGGATCTTCGGGGCCGACGTCGATGACGAACTGATCGGACAGGCCGTCGACTTTGACCGCGCCTACGGGCACGGTCGCCGCCTGGCGCAGGCTGGCCAGTCGTTTGCGGTCGGGCTTGGCTTTGCC
>NZ_JBFIIG010000225.1:0-5943 GCF_041601375.1 Pseudomonas sp.
TCGTCGACGGCGACCGGTGCATCGTTGACCGCGCCGACGGTGACCGTGGCGGTGGCGACGTTGGAAGTCAGCTCGCCATCGGTGACGGTGTAGGTGAAGTCGGCGGTGCCGTTGAAGTTCTCGTTCGGGGTGAAGGTGACCGTGCCATCGGCGTTGAGCACGGCGGTGCCGCCGGTGCCGCTGGTGACGCTGTTGATGGTCAGCGGCGAGCCTTCCGGATCGCTGTCGTTACCGGTCAGTTGGGCGGCGGTGAAAGTCACCGGGGTGTCTTCGGTGGCGCTGAGGCTGTCGTCGACGGCGACCGGTGCATCGTTGATTGCCGCTACGGTGCCGCTGACAGTGGCAGTACTGGTCAATACACCATCGCTGATGGTGTAGGAGAAGCTGGCTGGGCCGTTGTAGTCGGCGGTTGGGGTGAACACCAACTGACCATCGGTCAGGGTCACCAAGCCATTGTTGACGTTGACTGAGCCGCCTTCGGCAATGGCCTGGCCGTCGACTGCGGTAATGGTCAGGCTGTCGCCATCCAGGTCGGTGTCATTGCTCAGTACGTCGATGCTGATGCTGCCGTCTTCGTTTACGGTGAAGGTGTCAGCCCGCGCAACAGGAGCGGTGTTGGCGATCTCGAGAGCCTCAATAGGTTCTGGCGTCTGTTCCTCCGCAGGCGCGGGTGCAGCAAACCCCAGCCCTTCAGTCTCAAATCCAACCGTCGGATCGAGCTGCTGAGCCGTTTCATCCAGCATCACGAAGCTGTGGCCGCCACCTGGCGCGCCACCTGCGCCACCTGCAGCGCCCGGGCCTGCAGCGGTGGGTTCGAGGTCGGCTGTCGGGTCGAAGCCGGCGGCGATGGCTTGTTCCAGTTCGGAGGCGGGCGCTTGCGTTGTCTGTGCCTGCTCCGGGGCTTGGGCCACGGCGGCCTGCCAGTTGCCGTTCGCTGCAACATCGATGACGTCGCCATCGGCCAGTTCGAGGGTTGCTGCAGCGCCGGACGCGGTCACCACCTGGTCGCCCTGGAACAGACGCTCGCCTTCGAACACTTGCCGCTTGAGGCCATCGAGGGAAACAACGAATACCTGACCCACAAGACTTTTAATGACAGCGACAAAATTGCTCATGCTTAAGCTCCAGACGCTCAGGGCGTAGTGTGATCCTTGGGTTAATGCGGTCTAGGTCAAGATAGAGTAAAGATAGTTGTCATTTAATTGACGACAATAAAATATCTTTCTTCTAGGAAGCCCAGTTCTGTGCCAAACTATTGACCGCTCTTTTGAGATCATACACACTCACTATCGTTGATGTCACTTTGATATTGATGTGGTTGTTTGTCACGGCTCGGCACCCTGGAAAAAGCTCGAGGAGCGATCTCGTTGTCTGGGTCGCTGTGCAGTGATTCGTCCTCTGATCTTGTAAGCCTCCTGCTCTATCAGCCTGAAAGGAATCTAACCCCCCATGCGTTTCTTAGCCCTTCTTCCCCTCGCTCTGGCGATCTCCCTGTCGGCCAACGGCCAAACCCTTAACGAAGCCATGCAGAGTGCGCTTGAGGTGCATCCGGAAATCCAGGCGGGGATCAATGCACGCCTGTCGGTTGAGGAGCAGATGAAAGCCGCCAAGGGCGGTTATCTGCCGCAGGTCGACCTGCTTGCCGGTTATGGTCGTGAGGGCACCGATAGCCCGAGCACGCGGGGGGCTACCCACAACACCGAGACGCTGACCCGTGGCGAGTCGAGCCTGCGTTTACAGCAGATGTTGTTCGATGGTTTCGCCACCAGCAGCGAAGTCGGGCGTCAGCGGGCGACTGTAAATGCCCGTGCCTATGAACTGCTGGGCACCTCCGAACGTACCGCGCTGACCGTGGCGCAGGTCTACCTGGAGGTGCTCAAGCGTCGCGACATGGTCCGGCTGGCGGAAGATAATCTGCGCAGCCACGAGCGCATTTACGATCAGATCTCCCTGCGCAGCGAGCGCGGAGTAGGGCGCATGGCCGATCTCGATCAGGCCGAGGCACGTCTGGCGCAGGCGCGTAACAACCTGCTCACCGAGCAGACCAATCTGGCCGATGCGCAGGTCAATTATTACAGTGTGGTTGGTCGCGACCCCAGCGAGTTGAGCATGCCGCAAGGGTTGCCGGGTCGTTTGCCGGAAAACCTGCAGGCCGCCCGTGAGGAAATGCTGGCGAATAACCCCTTTCTGAGTTCGGCCGAGTCCGATGTTCAGGCCAGCGAGCAGCAGTATGAGGCGTCCAAGTCGACGTTCTACCCGCGTTTTGACGCCGAGCTGATGCAGGGTGTCGACAACAATATCGACGGTGTGCCCGGCCACAGCAATGAATGGCAGGCGATGGTGCGCATGCGCTACAACCTGTTCGCCGGCGGTAGCAACAAGGCCGACCTGCAGTCCAAGGCGCACCAGGTCAATCAGGCCATGGATATTCGCAATAACGCGTTGCGCGTCCTGACCGAAGACCTCGGCCTGGCCTGGAATGCCCTGGAGAATTCGCGTCAGCAATTGCCGATCGCCCAGCAATATGTCGACTACAGCAGCCGGGTGCGCGATTCCTACCAGCAGCAGTTCGGCCTGGGCGAGCGGACCTTGCTCGACCTGCTCGACAGCGAGAACGAACTGTTCACCGCGGCGCGTCGCCTGGAAGAAGTGCGCTTCACGGAACTGTTTACTCAATACCGGATCAAGGCGACCATGGGCTCCCTGCTGCAAAGCCAAGGTGTAGTCGCACCGATGGCCGCGGCACCGCTGGATGTGGTGAAGGCCAAGGTGACACTGCCGGGCTTGAACTGAGAGATTGTGAAAACACTCTCGCCTACTGCGACCGCCCCCGGCGTCCGCTGCTGGCGTTGCGCTATGCAAAAAACCGGGGTCGTTTAGTTCGCTAAACTCCCCCCGTTTTTCACGTAACGTGCCTTGCCGCGAACACCGGGAGATGCTCTCGCTACGGCGCTCGGTATTTTCACGGCCTCTGCGAGCGGCTTTCCTCCGTGCATGAGTGAATTTTTGTGGCAGTAGACCTCAGCCAGGCCCCGACCCGTAGCGATCCACGTGATCGCTACGATGACCCTTTGCTCGACAGCCTGCTGTCGTTGTGCGGTTTGCACCAGAAGTCGGTCAGCCGCGCCATGCTCACGGCCGGCTTGCCCCTGCCGGAACAGCGTCTGAGTGTCGAGTTGCTGCCCCGTGCGGCGGCTCGCGCCGGCTTGCAAGGGCGCTGGTTGCGCCGCGGCTTGCGACAAATCCCGGCCTTGGCCATGCCTGCTCTGCTGTTGCTGCGTGAAGGTCGCAGCGCGGTGTTGCTCGGTTGGGACGAGCAGGGCCGTGCGCGGGTCATGCCCAGCGAGAGCGAAGGGGGGGAGGTCCTCGTCAGTGCCGAGATGCTGGAGGAGGATTACAGTGGCCAGGTGTTCTTTGCCCAGCCGCTGCACAAGTTCGACTTCAATCGCGGCGAGCTGATTCCGCGGGCGACGTCCTGGTTTCGCGACACCCTCAAGCGCTCCCGTTGGCTCTATATAGACGCTATCGCGGCCAGTTTCCTGATCAGTCTGATCGGTCTGGCCACGCCGCTGTTCGTCATGAATGTCTACGATCGGGTGGTGCCCAACCAGGCGGAAGCCACGCTCTGGGTGCTGGCGATCGGTATCTGTGGTGTGTACCTGTTCGATCTGTTGCTGAAGACCTTGCGCGGTCTGTGCCTGGATCTGGCCGGCAAGAAGACCGATCTGATCATTTCGGCGACGCTGTTCGAGCGTGTGGTCGGCATGGCCATGAAGTTCCGTCCGGCACGGGTGGGCAGCTTCGCCCAGAACATCCACGAATTTCAGAGTCTGCGCGATTTTCTCGCTTCGCTGACCCTGGCCAGTGTCATCGATCTGCCGTTCACCCTGTTGATTCTGGCGGTAATCGCCATGATCGGCGGCCACCTGGTGTGGATCCCGGTATTGGCCTTTCCATTGGTCGCCCTGATCGGCTGGGCGTTGCAGCGACCCCTGGCGGAAACCATGGAACGCACCATGGCGCTGGCAGCCGAGCGGCAGTCGAGCCTGATCGAGAGCCTCGCCGGACTGGATGCGGTCAAGGTCAATAATGCCGAGAGCGAGCGCCAGTATCTGTGGGAGCAGACCATCGGCACCCTCAGTCGCCTGGAATTGCGTGCGCGCATGCTCTCCAGTCTGGCGATGAATGCGACCATGCTGCTGCAGCAACTGGCCGGCGTAATCGTCATCGTCTTCGGTGTTTACCAGATCATCGACGGCCGGCTCAGCATGGGTGGCCTGATCGCCTGCTATATGCTCAGCAGTCGTGCGCTCGGCCCGCTGACCCAGCTATCCGGCCTGCTGACCCGCTATCAGCAGGCGCGCGTCACCCTCGAGTCAGTCAACCAGATGATGACCCTGCCGCAAGAGCGTCAAGAAGAGGAACGTCCGCTCAAGCGTCAGGCCTTGCAGGGCGCCATCGAGTTCCGCCAACTGGATTTCCATTATCCGGACCAGCAGCAGGCCGCCCTGCAGAACATCAACCTGGTGGTGCGGCCCGGCGAGAAGATCGGCATCATCGGTCGTAGCGGCTCGGGCAAGAGTTCGCTGGCCAAGCTGATCGTCGGCCTGTACCAGCCGGATGCCGGCAGCCTGTTGGTCGATGGCGTCGATGTGCGCCAGCTGGATGTCAGCGATCTGCGCCACAACATCGGCTACGTGCCCCAGGATATCCAGCTGTTTTCCGGCACGCTGCGCGACAACCTGGCGGTGGGCGCACGCTACGTGGAGGATGAGCTGGTCTTGCAGGCGTCCGAGCTGGCCGGGGTGCATGAATTTGTGCGTCTGCATCCCAAGGGCTACGAACTGCAGGTCGGCGAGCGTGGGCAGAATCTTTCCGGGGGGCAGCGGCAGAACGTGGCCCTGGCCCGGGCGCTGTTGCTCGACCCGCAAATCCTGCTGTTCGACGAGCCGACCAGCGCGATGGACAACACCGGCGAAGAACGCCTCAAGCAGCGTTTGGCTGCAGTGATTGGCAGCAAGACCCTGCTGCTGGTGACCCACCGTGCCTCCATGCTCAGCCTGGTTGACCGCCTGATCATCGTCGACCGCGGGCAGATCATCGCCGACGGGCCAAAAGGTAGCGTGATGGAAGCGCTGAAGAAGGGGCAGATCAGTGTCAGCTAAACCGCCAGGGAAGAGCCTGCGTCAGGCCGTTGCCGCGTATTTCGGGAGCCATGACGGCATGGGCGACGAACCCCTGCCGGAAGTCAGCAAGGCGCTGATCGAGGATGCGCCGAGGGTCATTCGCCTGACCATCTGGGGCTTGATTGCATTCGTCGCCTTCTGTCTGCTGTGGGCGCATTTCGCCGTGGTCGACGAGGTGACCCGTGGCGATGGCAAGGCGATTCCTTCCTCGCGCCTGCAGAAAATCCAGAACCTGGAAGGCGGTATCGTTTCCGAATTGTTCGTCCGCGAGGGGCAGATCGTCGAGATTGGCGACCCGCTGCTGCGTCTGGACGACACCCGTTTTGCTTCCAACGTCGGCGAGACCGAGGCCGATCGCCTGGCCCTGCTGCTGCGGGTCGAACGCCTCAGCGCGGAAATCCAGGGGCGCGAATTGGAGGTGGCCGACGAAGTACGTGAAAAAGTACCGCGTCAGGCCGAGAACGAGGAGCAGTTGTTCAACAGTCGGCGCCAGCAGCTGCTGGACGAGGTTGCCGGGCTGGAAGAGCAACTGACCCAGCGTCGTCAGGAGCTGCGTGAGTTTGCTTCCAAGCAGAGCCAGTTTCGCAGCAGCCTGGAACTGCTGCGCCAGGAAATTCGCATGTCCGAGCCCCTGGTGGCCGAGGGGGCGATTTCTCCGGTTGAAGTGCTGCGCTTGAGGCGTGCCGAGGTGGAGAGCCGCGGCCAGTTGCAGGCCACCACCCTGGCGATGCCGCGTGCCGAGGCCGCGATCAAGGAA
>NZ_JBFIIG010000226.1:0-5905 GCF_041601375.1 Pseudomonas sp.
AGGCCCTCGGCCTGGCGCAACGGACGGATCTCTCGGGCTTGCTGCTGGGCATTCGGCGCGGCGCCATTCTGCTGTTGATGCTGCTCGGCTATGTCTATTACCGCGCGGCGGGCGAGGCCTACGCGCTGGTCTCGATCGGCCTGGTGTCGTTCGCGGCGGTGGCGCAGTTCGCCCCGGCGATGCTCGGCGGCATGTACTGGAAGCAGGGCACCCGCGCCGGCGCCCTGTGTGGCCTGTCGCTGGGCTTTCTATTGTGGCTCTATACCCTGCTGCTGCCGGCGTTCGCCAAGTCCGGCTGGCTGCCGCTGAGCTTCATCGAGCAGGGGCCGCTGGCCATCGCCTGGCTCAAGCCGCTGGCGCTGTTCGGCCTGGCGGGGCTGGACGAGATCGGCCATTCGCTGTTCTGGAGTATGTCGGCCAACCTCGGCGCCTATGTCGGGGTGTCGCTGTTCGGTCGGCAGAGCAGCCGCGAGCATGCCCAGGCGCTGCTGTTCGTCGATGCCTTCAAGGTCGCGGGGCGCGGCTCAAGTTTGTGGCGCGGCAGCGCCTCGGTGACGGAAGTGATCGCCCTGGTCGGGCGCTTCCTCGGTCCGGCACGGGCCAGCGAGGCCTTCGCCGGTTACGCCGCGCAGCGCGGCCTGGCGTCGAGTGCCGAGCTGGTGCCGGATGCCGATCTGGTGCACTTCGCCGAGCAGCAACTGGCGGGCGCGATTGGTGCCGCCTCGGCGCGGGTGATGCTGGCCTCGGTGGTACAGGAGGAGCCGCTGGGCATGGACGAGGTGCTCGGCATCCTCGATGAAGCCTCGCAGGTGATCGCCTACAGCCGCCGCCTGGAGCAGCAGTCGCATGAGCTGGAAGCGGCCACCGGCGAACTGCGCGCGGCCAATGCACGGCTGCAGGAGCTCGATCGGTTGAAGGACGACTTCATCTCCACCGTGACCCATGAACTGCGTACGCCGCTGACCTCGATCCGCGCCTTCTCCGAGATTCTCAACGACAACCCCGAGCTGGACCCGGCGCAGCGCGCGCGTTTCGTCGCCATCATCGTCAAGGAGAGCGAGCGCCTGACGCGGATGATCAATCAGGTGCTGGACCTGGCCAGGCTCGAGTCGGGGCGTGCCGAATGGCACACCACCGCGCTCGATCTGCAAGAGGTGATCGAGGATGCCCAGGCCACCACCAGCCAACTGCTGCAGGAGCAGGGCGTGGAATTGCGCCTCGAGCTGCCGGAGCAGATACCGCCGGTGCTGGGCGACCGCGACCGCCTGCTGCAGGTGCTGCTCAACCTGATCTCCAATGCGGTGAAGTTCTGCGACCGCGAGGCGGGGCGCATCGACATCGCCGTGCAGGTGCTGCCGGAGGCGCTGCGGGTGGACGTGCGCGACAACGGTTGCGGCATCGATCCGGCCGATCAGCAGACCATCTTCGAGAAGTTTCGCCAGGCCGGCGACAACCTCACCGAGAAGCCGCAGGGCACTGGCCTGGGACTGCCTATCAGCCGGCAGATCATCGAGCATTTCGGCGGCCGGCTGTGGGTGCAGAGTGCGCGCGGACAGGGGGCGACCTTTTCCTTTACCCTGCCCTTGGGGCAGGCGAATGCGGCCGCGTCAGACACAGGCCGCGAGACGGAGTACGGAGTATGAGCAAAACCGTGTTAATCGCCGACGACGAACCGAACATCGTCATCTCGCTCGAGTTCCTGCTCGAGCAGGCCGGCTATCGGGTGCTGGTGGCGCACGACGGTCAGGAGGCCCTGGAGGCCATTGAGCGGCAACCGCCCGACCTGGTGCTGCTCGATGTGATGCTGCCGCGCCTGAGCGGTTTCGACGTGTGTCAGAAGATCCGCGAGAACCCGCGGTGGCAGCACATGCGCATCGTCATGCTGACGGCCAAGGGCCGCGAGGTCGAGGTCAGCAAGGGCCTGGCGCTGGGGGCCAATGCCTACATCACCAAGCCGTTCTCGACCCAGGAGCTGCTGGCGCAGATCGGCGCGCAGCTGGCGGCCGAATAGCCGATGAGTCCACGCCTGCGTTTCGCCTTCTGGCTGGCCATCCTCAGTCTGTTGCTCTGCAGTTTGCTGGCGCTCGCCGGCGGGCTGCTGTGGGCCGACCTGAACAGTCAGGAGCGTGACGCCGCGCTCGCCCTGCTGGCCGGGCGCGGCGCGCTGCTGGTGGTGCTCTCCGGCTTGCTGCTGATTCCGTTCGGCGTGCTCCTGCGCCTGTGGCTGGCGGCGTACCCGGAGGTGGTGATCCGCCTGAGCGAGGAGATCGACATCATCCGCCGGGTCAACCCCGCGCACCGCGTGGCCCTCACCGGCAGCCGCGACATGCGCCGGCTGGGCGCTGCCCTGAATGCCTTTGCCGAGGCCCATTGCGCACTGCAACGCGAGGTGGCGGTGCGCATCGAGGAGGCCAATGCCCGTCTCGAACGGGAGAAGAACCGTCTGGCCGCGCTGATGTCGGAACTCGAACAAAGCGTGCTGGTGTGCAATCGCGAGGGGCGTATTTTGCTCTACAACAGCAGCGCCAGCCTGTTGCTCGAGCCGGACGCCGCTGGCCCGGCCGGGGCGCCGGTCGGCTTGGGCCGCTCGATCTTCGGTATTCTCGACCAGCGCCTGATCGTGCATGCCCTGGAGCGGGTCAGGCAGCGTCTGCAACAGGACAATCCCAGCCCGGTGGCGCATTTCGTCACGGCACGTGGCGCCAATCTGCTGCGGGCACAGATGGCGCCGGTGCTGGATCAGCATGGCGAACTGATCGGATTCATCCTGATCCTCGATGACATCACCCGCTCGGTCGAGCTCAACAGCCGCCGCGATGCGCTGTTGCAGCAACTGACCGAGGGCACCCGCGCGGCCCTGGGCAACATCCGCGCGGCCGCGGAAACCGTGGAGCAATACCCGGAGATGGATGCCGAGCATCGCCAGCGCTTCGGCAAGGTGATCAGCGACGAGGCGCAGCGGCTTTCCCAGCACCTCGAGCAGACGTTGAACCAGCATGCCGATCTGCTACACCCGCAGTGGCCTCTGGAAGACATGCTGGCGACCGACCTGCTACTTGCCCTGCAGCGTAATTTTGCCGCCACGCTTGGGCTGACCGCCCGTTACCATGGCGGCGACGAGTCGCTCTGGTTGAGTCTGGACAGCTATTCCCTGGTGCAGGCGCTGACTCAGTTGATGGGCACCATGGCTGCCACGCTGGACATTCGCGAGGTGACGTTCGAACTGACCGTCGAAGGCCGCTTCGTGCGACTGGCCCTGCGCTGGAGCGGGGCGGCGCTCGACCCGCAGCGTTTGCATGAATGGGAGCAGCGGCCGTGCAGCCCGGTTGCCGGAAACGATGCTGCCACGTCCACCCTCAAGGAAGTGCTGGAGCGGCACGGCGGCGAACTCTGGTGCCAGGCCGATGCACTCGCCGGCGACAATCGCCTGTTTCTGCAGTTGCCGGTGAGCCAGCCGGAAGCACAGGCGCCGCTACCTAGCAGGGTTCAGGGGCGGCCGGTGTATTACGATTTCGACCTGTTCAGCCAGGCGGGGCAGACCCCGGAGCTCGACGAACTACCGTTGCGCGATTTGACCTACACCGTTTTCGACACCGAAACCACCGGGCTGGCGCCCTCCGAGGGTGACGAAATCATCTCGATCGGTGCGGCGCGCATCGTCAACGGCCGGCTGCTGATGCAGGAATGCTTCGAGCAATTGATCGACCCGCACCGACCGATCCCGCGTGAATCGCAGCAGGTGCATGGCCTCACGCCGCAGATGCTGGCGGGGCAGCCGAGCATCGGCGAGGTGCTGCCGTTGTTCCAGCGCTTTGCCGAAGATACGGTGCTGGTGGCCCACAACGCCGCCTTCGATATGCGCTTCCTGCAACTCAAGGAGGCGCAGACCGGTATCCGCTTTATCCAGCCGGTGCTCGATACCCTGCTGCTGTCCGCTCTGGTGCATCCGGGGCATGCCGCCGACGAACATCGACTGGAGCAGATCGCCGCGCGCCTCGGCGTGCAGGTGGTTGGTCGGCATACCGCGCTGGGCGATGCCATGGTCACGGGCGAGGTGTTCCTCAAACTGATCCCCTTGCTGGCCGAGCGTGGCATCCACACCCTCAAGCAGGCGCGCGAGGCGTCGCGCAAGACGCTCTACGCCAAGATCGAGTATTAACGTACGGGTGGGCCAGGCAGGGTTCCGCTTCGGCTTTCCAGCGCGAGAGCGCTGGGCGACGGCCACTTTCTGCCGGGCAAAAAAAGACCCGGCAAGAGCCGGGTCAAAACCGTGATTAGCCTGATGAGGAGATAATCTGAAGAGGCCGACTGAAGGTCTCTCAAGTTTATCCGCCGATCTCGCGACCGGCTGTTGCTAATAATAGCGATTATCATTTGCAAGTCAATCGCTTTCGTCAAAATAATTCCAGTGCGTCGCCAGGCTCAGGGCAAAAAACAGCAAACCCGGCGCATGGCCGGGTTCGCGAGTGCAGGGCGTAAGTTGCAATCAGGCGGTGGCGGGCAGGCGCAGCTGGGTCACTTCCTTGTTCAGCAGGTCGATCCGCCGCGCCATGCTTTCTATCAGGCTGTGGGCAATGCGCGGGTTGCTCTGCATCAGGCTGAGGAACTGCTCCTTGGGGATCACCATCACGGTGCAAGGTTCGCTGGCCAGTACGGTGGCGCTGCGCTTCTCGCGGGTGAACACGGCCATGGCACCGAAGATCTCGTCCTTCTGCACGTCGCCGACTTTGTGCCCGTCGACATAGGCTGTGGCGTGGCCTTCGATGATGATGAACACATGATCGGCGGCATCCCCTTGCTGGATCAACTCTTCACCGGCGGCGAAGTGCTGGAAGCCGGTCGCGGGGCGGATTTCCGGTTGTTTGAGGCGCGCCAAGGCGTCGGAGAGCAGGGCGGTGTGGCCGATCAGGTACTGGATGAACAGCTCCTGGCGCGGCTCGCTGACATAGATGTGCTTGAACACTTCGCTGCGTGAGTAGGGGATCAGGCTGAGCGGTTCTTCACTGCTGTAGCGGCAGCTGGGCAGATCGATGCCCTGGCGCAGGCCGACCAGGTCGCCTTCCTGCAGATAGAACAGCGGGCGCCCGTCGACCAGGGCATGCAGCAAGCCATTCTCGATAATGAACAGCTGGTTCTCCGGCAGCTGTTGAGCCAGATCCTCGGCGCGCTCCACTTGCAGGGCGCCGCAGCAGGGAGCCAGGCCTTCCAGTAACTGGGTGGGGATGCTTTGCAGTCGGTTGATCAGTTGGTCGGCGTAAGCCGGTTGCTCCCCGAGTAGATACATGAGCGTAATTCCTTGAACTGGCTAGTCTGGCTAATGCGCACGAACGTCCCTGAGACAATAAGCGTTGCCAGGTCGCGGGTAAATCCTTGGGCGCGGAGGTTGTGAGCTAGCTCTTGTTGTGCGACGGACAAGCATCGAGCTGGCCATTCAATTCGGCCTTGTGAGCGGGTGGCAGCTCGCTCCAGTGCACATCGAGCAAGGCGCCCTCGATGGCGTAGAGCAAGACCTTGGATGCGCGAAAGCCGCGTGCCCGTACGGCGCGGTAGGCATCGACCGCCCCCAGCCTGCGCAGATCGTTGGCGCTGTGGATGCCGACGGCATGCAGCCACTGGGCCGAGGTCTTGCCGAGGTTCTTCAAGTGTTGCAATTCGTCATTCATCCAGCCTCCTTGCGCTGTCTGTGAGCAGTTGCTGCAATACTCAGTGCGCGATGCCTACCAGCAAGTGTAGTGGCCAGCAGACCAGACGTGGTTGTCTGATATCGCCCCAGGCCTTGAGGAGCGCAGGCTCCAGTTCGCTGACCGGATCGCGGCCCTGTTGGCGCTCGCGGTACTGCACGGCCGACCAGGTGCGCAGATAGCCGGTCAGCTGAGTAAAGCTCCAGTGTGCCTCGATGGCGAAC